>JAYVLI010000297.1:0-19750 GCA_043759535.1 Betaproteobacteria bacterium
CTCACCCTGTTGCCAGACATCGCAGCCTTCGGCTGCGAGCGTCACGACCAGGCCGGCCAGGCCCGGCGTGCGCGATAGCTGCGGCAGGTCGCAGCCGACACGATCGCAAAGCATCCGCGCTTCGTAGTCGTTGACGGCGACCCAGCGCGCCATGGCGAGGATCTGGCGGTGCTCTTCGCCGTCGAACTGGGGCAGTTGCTGGCCCGGGTCGAAGATAAAGGGGATGCCGGCTGCATGCATCTGGCTGGCGTGCTCGCCCATCGCCACGCGGCCATCGGGCGCGATGATGCCGATCGCCAGATCGGCGCGCTGGGAGCGGCTGGGCACCTGCGCGTGGTGTGCCACGCTCATCGCGCCCGGATGGAAGGCGGTAATCTGGTTGTTGTCGGCGTCGGTGATGATCATGCACTGCGCGGTGTGGTGCTCGGGCTCGACCCTGATCGACGAGCAGTCAATACCGAGCGCCTTCAGGCGCACCAGGTACTCGCCGCCGTCGCTGCCGAGCGCGGCCAGGATCACCGGCTCGCCGCCGAGCAGCTTGAGCGTGTAGGCGATGTTGCCGGCGCAGCCGCCCCACTCGCGCCGCAGCGTCGGCACCAGGAAGGACACGTTCAGTATGTGCACCTGGTCGGGCAGAATCTGCTGCGCGAAACGGCCCGGAAAGTTGGTGATGGTGTCGAAAGCAAGCGAGCCACAGATGAGGACTGACATGGTGTGCGTGTTGGGCGTGTTGGGGGTCAAGCAGAAGGGCCGGCGACTAGGATGCCGGGGGAATGCGGGTCAACAGTGACGTGGGTCAGTGCGTCTGCAGTGATGGCGTGGCATGCGGGTCTGGCATCACGGGTAAAACAAATCTACGGTGTAGCCGTCAATGCGCTGCGCACCGGTGGCCATCAGCACTTTGATCGGCACATCCTGGCCAGGCTTGAGCACGCTTTGTGCCAGGCCCAGATCGGCCAATTCCGACAATTGCAGCACCCGGCGTGACACGAGTTGGCCTTGCGGGTCGGTGAGCGACAACTCCAGCGCTGGCGCCATCACGGCGGTGTCGGCCCGGTTGTGCAACACCAGTTGCAGCCGGTACAGCGCGCTGCCTTCCACCCGGTTCAGGCCCGAGCTGCCAACGGACAACGCGTCCAGCCGGCGCAGCGGCTGCAGTTGGCAGCCTGCCACCCGGCACAAGGCGCGCAGCGCGGGTGCGGTGGCGGGCAGGTGGGCGGCCAGGCGGTCATGCGCCAGCAGGGCGCTCTGCAGCAAGGCGGCCAGGCCCAGCAACACGGCGGAAGCGGCGGTGCTGGCGCGCACGGCAGGGCGTTGCCACCAGGCGCTGCGGTCAGCGGTTTGAAGAAAGGATGGCAGGCCTTGGTCCACTGCGGCTGGTGTGTCCGCCGCTGGTTTGATCGCTGCTGATGTGACCGCAGCAAGAGCGGCCGCAGAAAGTGCCACCGTACTGGCATCACCGCTGCTGCTGTTGATCCGGCCCGCTTGGCGGGTTGCCGCAGGCGCGGGCTGCGGGTTGTTGGCCGCGTGCTGCGCGGCACCCATCGTGGTTTGGCCCATCGCACCGTCCAACCCGACCAGCCGGCCCAGCGGCCCGTCCATGGGGTCCAGCACCACGGCAGACGGTGCCGGGGGCTGCTGATCAATGATGTGGATGGTGTCGTCGCTGTCGCTGGATGGTGCGCGCAGCAGCGGCTCTTCACGTTGCGACAGGCTGGCGCCTGCTGGCAGTGGGTCACGCAGTGGGTCTGGCAGGGCCAGGTCCGGGTCTGGCCAGGTGTTGCTGGGGTGAAAAGGCCCGGCCAGGTCGTCAAAGCCCGGCTCGGCATGGCCGTGCAGCGATGGTGATTGCGGTGATCGTGCGTGCGGCGGTGCTTGCGGCATTGCCGGCACCGTGTGGTCGGGCTCGCCGGGTTGGCCGGGTGTGGAGGTGTCCAGCTGGTCCAAGCCATCCAGCACCGCCGCCGCACCCGTCTCGATGTCAAACAACACCTCGGCCGCGTTGAACACGTTGTCGCAGCGGCCGCAGCGCACCCAGCCGTCAGACGCCCGCAACTGGTCCTGCGCGGCGCGAAATACCGTGCCGCAGGCGGTGCAGCGGGTGGCCAGGGTCATGGATGTGGGTGACGTGTTGCCGCGCTGCTGCGTCAGTCCGGCCGCTGCCCGGTCATCAGGATCCAGCCGTCGTCGCTGTCGCTCACTTCAAGCGCTAGCCAGGGGGCGTATGCAGCTTTCAGCTCATCGGCCTGGCGCGCCAGGATGCCGGCCAGCACCAGGTGACCGCCGGGCGCCACATGGCCGCTCAACAGCGGTGCCAGCACTTTGAGCGGTGTGGCCAGGATGTTGGCCAGCACCAGCGGGTAGGCGCCGCTGGCGGAATCTGGCAGGCCAGCCGCCAGGGTCACGCTGTTGGCCTGGGCATTGGCCTGGGTGGCCAACACGGCGGCGGGGTCGATATCCACCGCGTCAATACCGTAGGCGCCGTGCAGCGCCGCACCGATGGCCAGGATGCCCGAGCCGCAGCCGTAGTCCAGCACCCGAACCCAGCCGGGTGCCAGTGCAGCGGCGCGCTGGGCCGTCCAGCGCAGGCACATGCGGGTGGTGGGATGGGTGCCGGTGCCAAAGGCCAAGCCTGGGTCGAGCCGGATCACGGCGGTGGCGGCGGCTGGCGCCTGGTGCCAGCTCGGCACGATCCAAAAGCTGGGCGTCACCTCCACCGGTGCAAATTGCGATTGCGTCAGCCGCACCCAGTCTTGGTCAGCCACGGCACGCAGCGCCAGCACGGCCAGCTCAGCGGCCCAGTCTTGCGCGCGCAACACGGTGGCGGCGGCGGTGGCCTCAGCCTCGTTGGCAAACAAGGCGGTCAGGTCAGAGCGCTGCCAGCCGGCTTTGGGCGCCGGCATGCCGGGCTCACCAAACAGCGCTTGCTCGGCGTCGGTGCCGGCGTCGGCATCGGCCACCGACACGCTGAGTGCGTCCAACTCGTCCACCAGAGCCTCAGACACGGCCTCCACCAGCGCTTCGGGCAACCTCAAGACCAGTTCATGCATGGCGGATACCGCGCTCACCGTTTATGGTTTTCAAGCCAGCCTTCGAGGTAGTGGATGCTGGTGCCACCCTCGATGAACTTGGCGTCCACCATCAGCTCGCGGTGCAGCGGGATGTTGGTGTTGATGCCCTCGATCACCGTCTCGGACAGCGCGATGCGCATGCGCGCCAGCGCCTGCTCACGGGTGTCGCCATGCACGATGATCTTGCCGATCATCGAGTCGTAATTGGGCGGCACCACATAGTTGGCATAGGCATGGCTGTCCACCCGCACACCCGGCCCGCCCGGCGGGTGCCAGGTGGTGATGCGGCCTGGCGACGGGGTGAACTTGTAGGGGTCTTCGGCGTTGATGCGGCACTCAATGGCGTGGCCGCGCATCTGGATCTGGCGCTGGGTGAAGGGCAGTTTTTCGCCCGCCGCCACCCGAATCTGCATCTGCACGATGTCGATGCCGGTGACCATCTCGGTGACCGGATGCTCCACCTGCACCCGGGTGTTCATCTCGATGAAATAAAACTCACCGTTTTCGAACAAGAACTCAAAGGTGCCGGCACCGCGGTACCCGATTTTTTTGCAGGACGCGGCGCAGCGGTCACCGATGCGCTCGATGCTGCGGCGCGGGATACCGGGCGCGGGTGCTTCTTCAATGATCTTCTGGTTGCGCCGTTGCATCGAGCAATCACGCTCACCCAGCCACACCGCGTTGCGGTGCTCGTCGGCCAGAATTTGAATCTCCACATGGCGCGGGTTCTGCAAGAACTTTTCCATGTACACAGCCGGGTTGCCAAAGGCCGCACCCGCCTCGCTGCGGGTGGTGGCCACGGCGTTGAGCAGCGCGGCCTCGGTGTGCACCACCCGCATGCCGCGCCCACCACCACCGCCTGAGGCCTTGATGATGACCGGGTAGCCAATGGCGCGCGCGGCCTGCACGGTAGCCTTGGGGTCGTCGTTGAGGGCGCCCTCCGAGCCCGGCACGCAGGGCACACCGGCCTTGATCATGGCCTGCTTGGCCGACACCTTGTCACCCATCAGCCGGATCGATTCGGACGTGGGGCCGATGAAGGTGAAGCCGCTTTTTTCCACCCGCTCGGCAAAGTCGGCGTTTTCGGACAAAAAACCGTAACCGGGGTGGATGGCCTCGGCATCGGTCACTTCGGCTGTGGCGATGATGGCCGGCATGTTGAGGTAGCTCAAGCTCGACTGCGCCGGCCCGATGCACACCGCCTCGTCGGCCAGTCGCACGTATTTGGCTTCTCGGTCGGCCTCTGAATAGACCACCACCGTCTTGATGCCCATTTCGCGGCAGGCGCGCTGGATGCGCAGCGCAATCTCGCCACGGTTTGCAATCAGAATTTTCTTGAACATGCGGCCCTCGGTCGGCAGCGTCATTCGAGGATGAACAGCGGCTGGCCGAACTCGACCGGCTGGCCGTTCTCCACCAACACCTTGACCACCGTGCCGGATTTGTCGGCCTCGATCTCATTCATGATCTTCATGGCTTCGATGATGCAGATGGCCGCACCTTCTTTGATGGGCTGGCCAGGCTCAATCAGCGGTTTGGCGCCCGGGCTGCTGGCCCGGTAAAAAGTGCCCACCATCGGCGACTTGACCACATGGCCGGTGGGTTCGGGCTCAGGCGCAGGCGCGGCGGGCACGGCCTCGGCCAGCGGTGCGGCATGGACCATCTGCGGTGCGGGCACCATCATCATTTGGCCGCTGTTTTGAATTGCGGCACTGGCTTTGACAATGCGCACCTTGCCTTCGGCTTCGGTGATTTCCAGCTCGGAGATATTGGATTCAGACACCAGATCAATCAGCGTCTTGAGCTTGCGCAAGTCCATGGGGGTTCCTCGTGTCGGTGTTGGCGCCTGCCCAACTGTGGCGTGGCGGTCTGCGCAGGCCGGTGGGTCAGCGGTGGATCGGCAGTGTTGTCAACAAGGCCCGCAGCGCCATCGCAGCCCAACCTGGGCATCCATGCAGTGAATCTGCCGCTATCGGCTGTCAATTTTTGCGGATTGTGTCACGCCCGGTTACCGCTGCGGCGCTGCTGCGCGGATTGGCTAGCGGATGGAGTGCGATTTTTAATTCACGACAATCGCTGTAGTTAGCCGATTTTGCCTGAAATAGCCGAAAAATCACCCGGTTTGCCAGCGATCAGGCTTTGTCGGCCCAGGCAACCAACTCGTCATAGCGGGTTTCGCCGATTTTGCGCTGCAGCACCGCGCCGTTGGCACCGATCAGCACGGTGAAGGGCAAGCCACCTTGCGGGTTGCCCAGGGTGTGGACCAGCTCGGTGCCGTCCAGCCCGGCCAGGCCGATGGGGAAGCCCACCTTGACCCGCGCCAGGTAGGCGCGCACCGGGCTGGGGCTGTCGATGGCCAGGCCCAGCACCTGCCAGCCGCGGGGGCTAAACGCGGTGTGGAAGCGGTCAATCTCGGGCATTTCGCGCACACAAGGCGCGCACCAGGTGGCCCAGAAGTTGATGAGCAGCGGCTTGCCACGCAGGCTGTCCAGCACCAGCTCACCGCCTTCCGGGCGTTCCAGGCGCAGGGCCCACAAAGCCGCCAATGCGCTGGGGTCGGTGGGCTGCACCGCAGCGCCGGCTGCCGGGGGCAACTGGTTGCGCCACCAGGCCATGCCCAGCCCGGCTGCACCGGCCACAGTGGCCACGCCCAGCATCAACTTGCGGCGGGCCTGGCTGTCAGTGTCCTGCGGTGCTTGGGGCGTGGTCATGTGGGTGCGCTTGTTCTGGTGAGCTTGTGCGGGTCAGCCGATGGGTGCGCACGCGCAAACCCGGATCATGCCGGGTCTGGGCTGTCCTGCAACAGGCGGCGCAGCGCGCCAGCGTCACCCCGCCAGCTGCGGCCCCGGGCGTCGGGCTTGAGGGCGCCACGCAGGTCGTCATGGTCCAGGATGGTGAGAAACACGGTCACCGTCTCGTTCAGCGGTTTGCAGCGTGAGGCGATGCTCAACAAGTCCACCGGCTGGCCACCACGCACACCGGGGCGGCTGCCCACGTCGTAGTCCACCCCGTGGTTGATGAGGGCCAGCTCGGCTGATTTGGCGTCGTCGCAATACAGGTCCAGGTGGATGGCGGACAACCGGGTGGCAGTGCCGCGCCAGACCGCGCCGGCAAGGTGCGGACGGAACTCGGCCAGCCTGTCCATCCAGGTCAGGGCCAGGCGGCGCAGGGCGTCCAACTCGGCCGGCTGGGTGTCGGCGCAGAAGACAGCCAGGTAATCCCGCACTTCGTCTTCCACCAGCTCGTTGCTGGGCAATTCAGACTGGCGGCTGCCCTGGCGGCCCAGTGCGCGCAGTGCTTTTTGCTTGGCACCGGCGTATTCCATGCCCTCGTCCACCACCAGCCTGGCGGCGGTGGCTGCAATCTCCTGGGCCAGGCTGTTGCGCATGGGCAGCATTGTAGAAACCGGCGCTGTGCCCGGTGCGGCCAGCCGCCGAGGTGGCTGCATTGCGGGCAAGGGCATGGCGCAGTTCAAGGAACGTCCACCCCGCCCATGCGTGCAGCGATGGTGGCGGCACGGCCGGTGACATAGGCCGAGCCGGGGTTTTTCTCAAAGCGTTTTGGGGCGGGCAGCATCACCGCTAGGCGGGCGGCCGCACCGGCGGGCAGGCGGGTGGCATCGAGGTGAAAGTAGTGCTGGGCGGCGGCCTGGGCGCCAAACACACCCTCGCCCCATTCCACGTTGTTGAGGTAGATCTCCAGGATGCGGCGTTTGGGCAGCACGGCCTCCAGCGTCAGCGTCAGTACAAATTCTTGGGCCTTGCGCACGGCGGTGCGCTCACCCGACAAAAACAGGTTTTTGGCCAATTGCTGGCTGATGGTGGACCCGCCCACCAGCTTGGGCTCCACCGTGGGTTTGGTGGCGGCTTGGGCCACCGCACCGGCCTTGGGCGGGCTGCGTTTTTCAAGCTGGGCGTTGCGCTGTTCAAGCTGGGCGTTGCGTTTGGCGGCGGTGGCCTCAGCGCGCTGGTTTTTCTCCCAGGCTTGCTCCAGCGCGTCCCACTCCACGCCGTTGTGGTCAACAAATCCGGCGTCTTCGCTGGCAATCACCGCGCGTTTCAAGCTGTTGTTGATCTGCCCGTTGTCCACCCAGTCTTGCTGCCAGGCCAGTGGCCGGCTGCCTTGCAGCAAACGCCAAACCTCGCTGCGCTGGAAGGCAGTGGACTGCGGCGCCAGCACCGCCATCAAACCGATGCGGGCCAAAAAGTAAAGCTGCAGTGACAGGCCGCACAGCAGCACAAGGCACAACATGCGCCACCCAGTAGACGCCGCAGATCCGGCTTTGCCGGGCTGCTGGCGGCGCCCGCCTGGGGTGGAAGCGCCGCCAGCGCCTCGGGGGGGCGTCATCCAGCCAGCCGGGCGCGCAGGGCGGCCAACACGGGTGCGGTGCCTGGCCGCACACCCCGCCACAGCAAAAACGATTCGGCGGCTTGCTCCACCAGCATGCCCAGGCCGTCGCGGCCAGTGGCACCGTGCTGGGCGGCCCAGGCCAAGAAGGGTTGGGCGGCGGGGCCGTACATCAAATCCACCGCCAGTGCGCCGGGTCGCAGCACGCTGGCGTGTACCGGCACCGGGCCGCTGCCCAAGCTGCTGGCGCTGCTGTTGATCACCAGGTCAAAGCCGGTGCCGCAGTCGTCCAGGCCGGTGGCTTGCAGCCGCACCTGGTGCTGTTGGGACCAAGCCTGGTGGCGCTGCAGCAGGGTTTGAGCCCGCGTCAGGGTGCGGTTGGCCACGGTGATGGCCGCACAGCCGGTCTGGATCAGCGGACCCAGCACACCGGCTGCCGCACCACCGGCGCCGATCAGCAACACCCGCTGGCCGGCCAGTTGAAAGCCGGCATGGTCTTGCAGGTCACGCACCAGGCCCACACCGTCGGTGTTGTCGGCGGTCCAGGCCGGCAGGCCATCGGCGTCGGCCTCGATGCGCAGGGTGTTGGCGGCCTGCGCCAGTTGCGCACGTGGGGTGATGTGGCGTGCCAGCGGCAGCACCTGGAACTTGAAGGGCACGGTGATGTTGCAGCCACGCACAGGGCCCAAGCCAGCCGCCAACGCGGCCCCTGCATCGGCACTGGCCAGCCAGTGCTGCAGCGTGGCCTCAAACCCGTCCGGCGGGCAGTCCAGCCGGCCGTAGTCCAGCGCCTGGCCGGTTTGCTGGGCAAAGGCGGCATGGATGAAAGGCGACTGGCTGTGCGCCACCGGGTGGCCCAGCACGGCGTAGCGGTCCAGCGGCGCGGCCGGGCTGCCGTGGGCAACGGGCAGGGTGCCCGGGGCCGCACGGCATGGAGTGGTTTGCAGGGGCGACGGCATGGCAGGCCAGATTGTCTCAGCGCCGGGTTGGCGGCTGGGGCAAGGATGCCATCCGTACCGGGCGGCGCCGCACCCAGCCCCCCCCGCTGATCAGCGCTTGCCCGCGCTCAGCGTGGTTTCCAGCCCGTCATCCCGGGTGAATTTGAACCGCGAAGTGACGATGATCTGGTCGGCCTCGCGCAGCATCGCCATGCTGAACAGGCCGTAGGGTGCGGCCAGCCGCACGATGGCCTGGGCATGTTTGTCCAGCACGGCATTGCCCGAGCTTTGCACCACCTCGGCGTCCAGCACCTGGCCACGCGCGTTGATGGTCAGGTTCATGGTCAAGGCGCCATACAACTTGTGGCCCTGGTAGACGGGGAAGTCCAGCGTGCCGCGCTCCTCGATGCGGCGGCGCAACTGGTCGTAATACACCGCGTACGCGGCCTCTTGCGTGGCCGGGCTGATGTAGCGCTTGCGCGGCTGGGCGTTGTCGTCGTTGACACGCTTCTCGATCTCGGCCAGCAATTTCAGCAACTGGCGCCGCCTGTCCTCTTGCTCGCGCTCCTGCGGTGTGCCGCTGTCGCGCTGCGGGTCAGGCGGCGGCAGCATGGCCATCTCACGCCGCACCTGGGCCAGCAGTTGTTGCTGCATGTCCTGCAGTTGGTCCACTTTTTTGTGCGCCTCGTCAGCGGCGTTGCCGATTTCGTTGAGCGCGGTGGCCGGCATGGGGGATGTGGCGCGGCCGGTGTCCAGATCGCCCCCACCGGCCAGCGTGGCCTGGGCAATGGCCTGGGCTTGTTTTGGCGCCTCGTCCGAGCGGGCGTTGACCAAAATCACTTCCAGCGGGCTGTCTTTGAACAGCTTGTCAAACGCCGCCGGGCTGGCAAAGCGCAGGCCCAGCAAGCCGCCGTGGATGAAGATGGACAGGCCCAGCGCCCACTGGAACGTGGTCACGGTGCCCAGGCTGCTGAAGAGGCCCAGCTTGCCACGCCAGCGCCATGCCATGGCGGGCTTAAGCGGGGCCTGGGCCCTCGGTGGTGGCGCCGCCTGCGGCCGTGGCCGCAGCACCGGCGCCAACCCCGGCCATGTCCACTGCCGGCTCGCCCAGATCAAAAGCGGCCAGCGCCAGCGGTGCGGCGGCCTGGGCGTCGTCGTCATCAGCGCCGTCATCCGCAGCTTGCTCAGCGGCCGGCTGGTTGCCGGTGGGGTCTGCTGCGTCGTCCAGCCTGGCTGCCAGGCTGGCATGCAGGTCCAGCGTCATCAAGTCCATGCCGGTGATGCGCACCCGCACACGGGTGTTGCGCGGCAGCGCCTCACAGCCACTGGTCTTGAACACCAGCGGCAGGGTGTCAGCCCGCACCAGGCCGTCCTTCAGCACCGCCGCGTCCAATTCGGTGATGTTGTTTTGCTGCAGCCAGCGCAGCGTCCAGAAGCGCTCAATGTCACGCTGGAAATCGTTGTACGCCGCATAGGCCGCATCAAACTGCGAGATCACCGAGAACAGGCTCACGTCCTTGGGTTTGAAGGGTGCCACCAGCGCGGCGGTGCGGCCATGCCGGGTGGCGGCAATGATTTGCCACTGGTTGACCAAATCCACATAACGCCGCAGCGGTGAGGTGGCCCAGCTGTACTGCGGCACGCCCATGCCGGCATGCGGCGCCGGTTTGGTGCCCATGCGCACCTTCACACCTGGCGCCATGCTGGCCTGGCTGCGGTAGATGCCGGGCACACCATGCTCGGCAATAAAACCACCCCAGTGGCTGTTGGCCAGGATCATGGCCTCGCTGACAATCAAATCCAGCGGCGCACCGCGTTTGCGCTCCGAGATGCGCACCAGCTCGTCGCCTTGCGGCTCAGTTGCGGATGCACCGGCGGGCGACACACCATCCCGCTCCAGCTTGAAGTTGTAGTCCGGCCGGTTGAAGTTCTCCGGCTTGCCACGCACCACCTCGCGCGCGGCCTTCAGGTGTTTGGCCAGGCGGAAGGTGAAGGCCAGCTCGGGCGCAAACAGGTAATCGGCCACCGACTCGCCGGTCAGCGCACTTTCGGTCACCACCTCGTCGAGCTGGTCGTGGCGCAGGTTGGCGGCAATCGGCACCCGCTCGATGCGGGTCTCGGTGGCTTGTACCGCCAGCGTGGCTTCGTCAAAGGTGACATACAGGCTGACTGCCGGGCAATCCCGCCCCTCGATCAGCGTGTAGGCCTGCACCACCGCGTCGGGCAGCATGGTGATCTTGCCGCCGGGCATGTAGACGGTGGACAAGCGCTCACGCGCCAGTTTGTCCACCGGCGAATCGGGCTGGATGGCCAGCGCCGGGGCGGCGATATGGACACCAAAAATCACCGTGCCGCTGCCCAAACCATTGACCGACAGCGCGTCGTCAATCTCGGTGGTTTGTGAGTCGTCAATCGAAAACGCCTGCACGGCGGCCAGTGGCAGCACGTCCTTGATCTCGGGCGCGCTGAGCGCGGGGAAGCCGGTGCCCTTGGCGAACTGCTCAAACAAGAAGCGCTTCCAGTGGAACTGGTAAGGCGAGGTGATGGCGCCTGCGGCCTGCAGCAAATCCAGCGGCGCACGTTGAGCGCGTTTGGCGGCTTCCACCACGGCTTTGTATTCCGGCCCGTTTTTGTCGGGCTTGAACAGGATGCGGTAGAGCTGCTCACGCACCGGGTCGGGGCAGCGGCCGGCGGCCAGCTCGGTGGCCCACAGCTCGATCAGCGCGGCTTGCTCGGCCTTGCGCGCAATGCCCAGCAGCGCGGCTTTCACCGTCTCCTCGGGCGCCTTCTTGAACTGGCCCTTGCCGGCGCGGCGAAAGTAATGCGGCGCCTCAAACAGCTTGAACAACATGGCCGCCTGCTGCTCGGGCCCGGCGCTGGCCGAGTAGTAATCGCGCGCCAGGTCAGCGAAGCTGAAGTCGCCTTCGGGCGCAAATTCCCAGGCCATTTCCAAGTCAATCTCGGCCGCCAGCGTGCTGGCGGCGCTGATCAACGCCGCCGGGTCGGGTTTGGCAAAGCGCAGCAGCACGTTGGCCGCTTTGGCCTTGACCCGTTTGCCGGACTCCAGCTCAATTTGCAGCGACGCATCGGCTTCTGACAACACACGGCCGGCGTGGAACTTGCCGGCATCGTCAAACAAGGCATAGGTCTGGGACATAAGCGACGGATTGTCGCCGGTCGGCACTGGCGGCTAATATCGGCGGCATGGGCCAGCCACAAAGCAAGTTCAGTCTCGACGAATTCATTGCGTGGGAGGAAACCCAGCCTGAACGCCATGAGTTTGTGCGTGGCGAGGTGTTTGCGATGACGGGTGCGCGGCGGGTGCATGGGCTGGTGTCGGGCAATGTGTTTGCCACGCTGCGCCAGTTGTTGCGCGGCAGCCCGTGCCGGGCCTTCACCGAAAGCATGAAGCTTAAAGTGGCCAGTGACGTGCTGTTCTACCCCGATGTCTTCGTCACCTGCGACCGTGACGACCTGCAGACCGAGTTGGTCTTTCACGCCCCCACCGTGGTGGTGGAGGTGTTGTCACCGTCCACCCAGGCGTATGACCGGGGCGCCAAGTTCACTTGGTACCGCACGCTGCCCAGCCTGCGCGAATACCTGCTGGTGGACCCTGACACGCGCGAGCTGCAGTTGTTCCGCCGCGGTGAGCAGGGCCTGTTCACCCTGCACGACCTGACCGGTGAGGCGGCGGTGACGCTGGCCAGCTTGGGGTTGAGCCTGTCAGCCGACGAGATTTTTGACGGGCTGGACCCGCTGCTGCAGACCTCACTGCCGGGCATTTGAGCCTGCGCTGTCCTCCAGCGCCAGGCCGTCCACCGCGTCCAGCCCCTGCGCCGCCAGCCAGCCCGGCGCAAACAGGGTGTCGTGGTAGCGCTCACCACCGTCGCAGATCAGGCTGACGATGCTGCCGGCCTGACCCCGCGCTGCCATCTCGCGTGCCAGGTGCAGCACACCGGCAAAGTTGGTGCCCGATGACGGCCCGACCCGCCGGCCCAGCCGGGTGGACAAATCCAGCGCGGCGGCAAAACTCAGCGCATCCGGCACCCGCAGCATGCGGTCGATCACGCTGGGCACAAAGCTGGGCTCGACCCGCGGCCGGCCGATGCCCTCGATGCGGCTGCGCTCGGCCAGCGTCAGGTCACGCCGGCGCTGCACAAAGGCATCAAAAAACACACTGCGTTGCGGGTCTACCACCACCAGCCGGGTGGTGGCCAGTGCGGCGCGTTTGTAGCGGATGTAGCGGCCGATGGTGGCCGACGTGCCGCCCGTGCCCGCGCCCACCACAATCCAGCGCGGCAGCGGGTGCGGCTCCTGCTGGAGTTGCTGGAACAAACTTTCGGCGATGTTGTTGTTGCCACGCCAGTCGGTGGCGCGCTCGGCATGGGTGAACTGGTCCATGTAGTGGCCGCCGCAGGCAGCGGCCAGGGCCTCGGCTTGGGCATACACCTGCGGGGCATCCACCGCCACACAGTCACCGCCCTGGAAGGCAATCTCTTCGAGCTTGCGTGCCGCCGTGCCGTGTGGCACCACCGCGATGAAGGGCAGGCCTAACAGGCGTGCAAAGTAGGCCTCGCTGATGGCGGTGGAGCCGGACGAGGCCTCGACGATGGTGGTGCCTGGCGCAATCAGCCCGTTGCACAGCCCGTACAAAAACAGCGAGCGCGCCAGCCGGTGTTTCAGGCTGCCCGAGGGGTGGGTGGATTCGTCTTTGAAATACACGTCCACATCCGGCGCCTCGGGCAGTTGCAGCGGCATCAGGTGGGTGTCGGCCGAGCGGCGGGCGTCGGCCTCAATGCGCTGCAGGGCCTGTGCCACCCAGGCGCGGCGGGCGTCGTTGCTCATGGTGGTGGCGTGGTGGATGTGGCGGCGGATGCGGTGGTGGTCAAGCCCAGCGCTTGCAGCACAAACGGCAAGTGATCGTCAAAGTCTGAAAGGCCGTGGTCGCTGCCGTCCAGCAGCAACACATTGGCGCCGGGGTAGCGGGCCAGCATGTCGCGCCAGTCCAGCACTTGATCGCCTTTGGCAATCACCGCGCTGTAGCGCTCGGGCTGGGTGATGTGGGGCACAGCCAGGGCGGTCAGCTCAGCGATGAATTCGGGCCGGAAGAAAAACCGTTCTTCGGGCGCGTGGAACTGGGTTTGCTCACCGATGTGGCGCGCCAGGTCACGCGCCGGGTTGACGGCGGGGTTGAGCAGCAGGGCGCGGCAGCCGGTGGCCTGGGCCACGCTGGTGGCATAAAACCCGCCCAATGAGCTGCCGGCCACCACCATGCTGGTCTGTGGCCAGGTCGCAATGCCGGCGTGGATCAGCGCCAGCGCGTCTTCGGGTGAGGGCGGCAGTTGGGGGCTCCACCAGACCACATCAGGCTGGTGGGCGGCGCACCAGTCTCGCAGCCGACGCGCCTTGAACGACGCCGGTGACGAGCGGAAGCCGTGCAGGTACAGCAGGTGGCTGGTGGGCGTGTTGACCATGCGGCATTGTGGGTGTGGCATCGCGGCCGTGGCCCTGCCGCTGTGGCGGCGGTGGGCGATTGCCGTCCACCGGCGACAGGCTGTGCAGAAAAGCCACCAGATCGGCTTGATCGCCGGCGTGCAACTGCAGCGGCTTCAAGATCTGTTCCCCGTCGGCATGCAGCCTGTCGGTGTCCAGTGCCGAGTAGTGCTGCACCACAGCGGCCAGCGTGGGCAACTGGCCATCGTGCATATACGGCGCGGTGCCGGCCAGGTTGCGCAGGCTGGGGACTTTGAATTCACCAAAGTTGCGGTGCTGCGGTGCCAGGTGGCGGGTTTTGGTGGCAGCGTCAGCCGGCGGTGCGGCGGCGCCGGCCGTGGCTGGTGGGCCGGCATCACGCCAGCGCGACAGCAGGTTGTAGGGGCTGGCGCGCAGCGCGGCAATGCCGCCGTGGCGGCCACTGTCCACCACACCGGGCCGCACAAAAAACGGCAGGCCGATGTCGGCAAACTCGCCGTTGGAAAACAGCGGGCCCACATGGCAGGTGTTGCAGCCGGCACTGCCGATGAACAGCCGCAGCCCACGTTGCGCGGCCAGTGGGTAGCGTGCAGCGGCGCTGGCGTCCCCTCGCGCCAGGGCGTCGCGAAAGTCATCAAACGGTGTGCGGGCTGAGACCAGCGTGGCCACAAACGCGCCCAGGGCCTTGGCGGCCAGCACCAGCCGGGCCTCAGGGGTGTGGGCTGCGGTGCCAGCAAATGCCTGGCGCCAGCGGCGGGCCAGGTTGCGGTCGGTGGCCAGCAGGGTGTCGAGTTGAGCGGCGCTGGACGCCATCTCCTGCGGCGCCAGCAGCGGGTGCAGCGCCTGCGACCACAGGCTGTCAAACGCACCGTCCCAGCCCAACCAGCGCTGCTGGCCGGCGTTCCACAGCGACGGGCTGTTGCGCTGCAGCGGCACACCATCACGGCCCGGCGGCTGGCGGCGGCCGTCGCTGAAATCTTGCGCTGGGTCATGGCAACTGGCGCAGGCCAGGCGGGCATCGGGCGACAGTCGGGCATCCAAAAACAATTGCCGGCCCAACACAATGGCCGCCGGCCGGCCGGACCAGCGGTTGCCGGCATCGTGGGCCGGTGGTGGTGGCCAAGGGCCGTGGCGCTGGATGGCGGATTGTTCGGCAGCGCTGAAATCCAGCAGTGCCGCTGGGGCGGTGTCATTGGTGCTGCCACTGGCCATGCCGCTGACCACCAGCAAGCCGGCGGACAAGCCGACCCGGCCAGCCCGCAGCAGCGCAGCAGGTCCTGGCCCGGTCATTCGATGGTCAGGTCGGTGGCCAGGCGCAGCGGCTGGCGGGCATCGCCCACATCAAACAGCAGCCGCCAGCGCCCTGGCATGTGGAACAACAGGCCCTCGGCCACAAACCGCCCACCGCCCAAAGGCCGCACGGTGGCGCGGTAGTTCATGCCGTGGCGGTGGGCCGGCATCTCGGCGTCCACCTGCAGGCCTTGTGGCAGCGGGCTGCCGGGAGCTGCGCACAGCAGGATGTCCAGCGCCACATGCTGGCCCACAGGCACAGGCCAGGGCCGGGGTGCAGCCAACAGGCGCAGGCCGCCGGTTTGGGCTTCCAGCCGGGTGTGGGCGGGCATGGCATCACCGCAGGCCGCCAGCGTGGGGCTGCTGCAGGCCAGGCCGAGGCAAGTGGCGGGCAGCAGCCACCGGCCGAGATGGCGGCCCAAATGGCGGCCCAAATGGCGGCTCAGGCAGCGGCCCACAGTTAGCTGCCCCAGCCGCCGCCACGCAGCAAGGCCTGGACATTGCCCCAGCCGATGCGTTGGGCCACGCTGTCGGGCAGATCGGCCAGCCAACTGCGCGCCTGGGCGGCATGGGCGGCGATGTAATGCCAGCGCTCCGGTGTGAAGGTGTCGGTGCCCAGCACAAAGCGGTCGGGGAATTCCAGAAACGCCTCACGCCAGGCCGGGTCCACCCGGCCGCGGCCTTGGGTGTCCACCGTGGCATGGTCGCCCCGGAAGGCCAGGTCGGCCCACAGCCGGGGGTGGCGGCGCAGTTGCGCCCGCACCACCTCCGGCCGGTCAAAACCCGAGTGCGCCCACAGCACCCGCGCGTCTGGCCACTGGCGCAGCAGGCGGTCCACCGCGTCGGTGTCGCTGTGGGCATGCAGCAGCAGGCCGTGCTCACGCGCCAGCGCCACCAGGTGGCTGGGCACTGGCAGGTCGGCATCGGCGCCGTAGAGGTGAAATTCACCCACGCCGGCATAGCGGTGCTTGGCCAGGCGCTGCGCCATGTAGCGCGGCACGCTGTCGTCGCGCATCCAGCTGCCCATCTCACCCCGGCTGCGGTAGGGCCGCAGCACCGGCACGATCAGGTCAGGCGCCTCGGCCAGCAGCAGTTGGTTGCCGTCGTCGTTGCTGGACGACACCATGGCGCCACGCAGCCCGGCCGCCCGCAAGATGGCCACCGCCTGCTTGGGTGGCACCAAGTCCCAGGCGTCGTGGCTGTAGTGGATGTGGGCGTCAAACAGCAGCGGCGCGGGCGGGCTGGCTACCGTGGTGGGGCGCTGGGTGGGGTCGGTGGCGGTTGTCCCAGCAGCCGCTGCGAAGCCCAGGCCCGCCAGCGTGGCGGCCGCCAGCCGTCTGCCCAGTTGGCGGCGGGTGAGGTCGGCGTGCAGGGTGTCCATCACCGCCCCGTCAGACGATCTTGATGCTGAGCTCGGGCAGGCCGTCGATGTGGCAGGCAATCACATCGCCCCGCACCACCGGGCCCACGTTCTCGGGTGTGCCCGAATAAATGATGTCGCCCGGCATCAGTTCAAACGCGTCCGACAGCTTGCTGATCTGCTCGGCCACGCTCCAGATCATCTGGTTCAGGTTGGCGTTTTGCTTGAGCTGCCCGTTCACCTTGAGCCAGATGCCGCCCTGGGTCAAAGCGCCGGTTTTTGGCGCCAGGTGCAGCGGGCCGATGGGGGCAGAGTGGTCAAAACTCTTGCCAATCTCCCAGGGCTTTTTTTCGTCGCCCAGGGCGCGCTGCAGGTCACGCCGGGTCATGTCCAGGCCCAGCGCGCAGGCGTAGATATGGTCCAACGCGCTGCCGATGGGGATGTTGCGGCCGCCCTTGTGCAGCGCGGCCACCAACTCCACCTCGTGGTGGTAGTTTTTGGTCAGCGTGGGGTAGGGGTGGTCGGCCACCGTGCCGGGCGCCACATGCTGGATGGCGTCGGTGGGCTTCTGGAAGAAAAACGGTGGCTCGCGGGTCGGGTCAGAGTCCATCTCGCGCGCATGCGCCGCGCAGTTGCGGCCGATGCAGTCAATGCGCCGCACTGGAAAGGCCATGTCGGTGCCGGCAATGGGCACCTGGGTGGTGGGCAGCTTGAACGGGGTCTTGCTGCCGTCTTGGGCCAGGCTTGGCGCGGCACAGCCCGCCAGTGCGCCCAGGCCCAGGGTGGCGGAGGTTTCAAGCAAGGATCGGCGGTGCATGACGCAAGCTCGGGTGGCGGCAGTGCGCCAAACTTTAAGCGCGCCAGCACGGCGTTGGCCGTGTGAGGTGCCTGGTCAGGCCGGGGGTTTGCCCAGGGCCGCCAGCAGCTTGTCGTGGATGCCGCCAAAGCCGCCGTTGCTCATCACCAGCACCTGGTCACCGGGCCGGGCGGCCTTGGCCACGGCGGCCACCAGCGCGTCCACGCTGTCGGCCACCACGGCCTGCGCACCCATGGGCGCCAGTGCTTCGGCAGCGCTCCAACCGTAATTGCCTTGCAGGCAAAAGGCCAGGTCGGCCTCTTCAAGACACCATGGCAGCTGGGCCTTCATCGCACCTTGCTTCATGGTGTTGGTGCGTGGCTCAAACACCGCCAGGATGCGCGCCAGGCCGGCCTTGCGGCGCAGCCCGTTGATGGTGGTGCGCATGGCGGTGGGGTGGTGGGCAAAGTCATCAAACACCTTGATGTCACCAGCCGGGTTGGGCACGCTGCCACGCAGCTCCAGCCGGCGCCGCACGTTCTGGAAGGTGGCCAGGGCGGCGGCGGCCACCTCGGGCGGCACGCCCACATGCTCAGCCGCGCCGATGGCCGCCAGGGCGTTGAGCTGGTTGTGCTCACCCAGCAGCGCCCAGTCCACCCGGGCAATCTTGAGGCTGCCGCGCAGCACATCAAACGCATGCGGCTCACCCCGGGCGCGCAGCGCGCCGGGCTCTTCTTTGCGGGCGCCAAAACGCTGCAGCTCGCTCCAGCAGCCGCGGGCCAGCACCCGGTCCAGTGCCACCTCACGGCTGTTGACCACCAGCCGGCCGGTGGAGGCCACGGTGCGCACCAGGTGGTGGAATTGGGTCTCAATGGCGGCCAGGTCCGGAAAGATATCCGCGTGGTCGTATTCGAGGTTGTTGAGGATGGCGGTGCGCGGCCGGTAGTGCACAAACTTGCTGCGCTTGTCGAAGAAGGCGGTGTCGTATTCATCGGCCTCGATGACGAATGGACACACAGACGGACGCAAAGACGCGCTGCCGGGCGTCACTTTGCCCAGCCGTGCCGAGATGCCGAAGTTCAGCGGCACGCCGCCCACCAGAAAGCCGGGCTCCAGCCCGGCCTGGTCCAGCACCCAGGCCAGCATCGACGTGGTGGTGGTCTTGCCATGGGTGCCGGCCACCGCCAGCACATGGCGGCCCTGCAGCACGCTCTCGGCCAGCCACTGCGGGCCACTGGTGTAGGCCGCACCGGCGTCCAGGATGGCCTCCATCAGCGCATTGCTGCGGCTGACCACATTGCCGATCACGTAGACGTCGGCGTTCAAGGCCAGCTGGTCGGCGCCGAAGCCCTCGATCAGCTCGATGCCCAGCGCGCGCAGCTGGTCGCTCATCGGCGGGTAGACATTGGCGTCGCAGCCGGTGACGCGGTGGCCGGCCTCGCGGGCGATGGCCGCAATGCCGCCCATGAAGGTGCCGCAGATGCCGAGGATGTGGAGGTGCATGGGGGCTGGATTCTAAGTGGGGGGTGCTTTGGTGCAGCCTGCGGCGCGGGCTGCGGGCGGAGTCAATCCATCAGTCAGTCAGTCTTGCCATGCGAGCCCTGCAACGCTATGGTGATGCGCATGACCCAAGTGACGGCCACTGAAATCGCTCAGCTCGTCAAGGCGTTGAGCACCGACGAGCGGCTGGCGCTGATCGATCACCTGTGGGCCGGGCTGTCCGACGCTGGTTTGCCGGTCACTGCGGCCCAGCAGGCTGAATTGAACCAACGCCTGAGCAGCTTCGATGCCCAACTGGTCGACGCCCAGCCTTGGCACCAGGTGCGTGCCCGATGCGATTTCCCCAGGTGCTGGAAGACATCCGCCGCGTGCGGCTGAACCGGTTCCCGTACGCGCTGTTCTTTCGTGTCGTGGGCGACAAGGTGGCGGTGATGGCTTGCTTTCACGCGCGCCGTAACCCGCTGGTCTGGCAAGCGCGGCGCTGAAGCGTTGGCTTGGGCGGCGCAGCAGGTTCTTTGACGCCTTGTCAGGCGTCAAAGCCCTGGCGCGCGATCCATTCCTGGCCCGGCGCCAGCGTCACCGGCCGGCCGATGGCGGCGGCCTCGACGCACAGGAAGTGCTGCCAGTCGCCGTCGGGCAGATCGGCCATCTTTGCGGCCTGGCCAGGGCCGGGGTTCCAGACCACCACGTCATCAAAACCCTCGTTGCTGATGGCCATGCGGCCCATCGCGGTGGCCAGGGTGAGCGGCGTCTTGTGGATTTGGTGGGCGTCGTAGTAGATGCGGTCGATCTCGCCGACGAAGCCCAGCGGGTCCAACTCCTGCGGCTGGGTCTGGCCGGTCAACTTGTCCAGGTAGCGCACGCCATACAAGCCGGCCAGCCGGGCGTGCTTGAGGTCGTCGATCAGCAGGTAGCTGTGCAGCGCAGCGGTGAAGTCGAAGGCCGTCTCACCGGTGTTGGTGATCGCCAGTTCCAC
>JAYVLI010000298.1:0-19424 GCA_043759535.1 Betaproteobacteria bacterium
GTGACCCCGGCCTGTGCCAGATTGACAAGGGGTGCACATGCCTGATGACACGGCGACGCCTGAGTCGGACTTGCCCAAAACGGCGCATTCAGACCCTCCCAACCAATTCGCCCTCTTGAGGCAACGGCGTTTTGCACCCTTTTTCTGGACCCAGTTCTCGGGTGCCGCCAACGACAATTTGTTCAAGTTTGCCTTCACCGTGATGGTGACCTACCAGCTCGGTGTGGCCTGGTTACCGCCGGCCATGGCGGGACTGGTGATTGGTGCCCTGTTCATCCTGCCCTTTCTGCTGTTCTCGGCGACCAGTGGACAGTTGACTGACAAATTTGAAAAAACCCGCGTCATTCGCTTCGTCAAAAACCTTGAAGTTGTGATCATGCTGGTTGCAGCGCTGGGTTTCCTGAGTCGCGGGTCCGATTGGCAAGTGCCGGTCCTGCTCGGATGCACGTTTTTGATGGGCTTGCACTCCACTTTGTTCGGGCCGGTCAAGTTTGCCTATCTGCCTCAGGCACTCAACGAGCGAGAACTGACCGGCGGTAACGGCATGGTCGAGATGGGCACTTTCGTGGCCATTTTGCTGGGCAATATTGCCGGCGGCCTGATGGTGGCCATTCCCCAGGTTGGACCCGACTATGTGGCCATGGCCTGCGTGCTGCTGGCCCTGGCAGGCCGGGCGGTCTCGCAGTTCATTCCGCTGGCACCCGCCACCGACCCCGATCTCAAAATCAACTGGAATCCGTTCACCGAAACCTGGCGAAACCTGAAATTGGCGCATACCAATATCGTGGTTTTTCGGTCCATGCTGGGTATCAGCTGGATGTGGTTTTTTGGTGCGGTGTTTTTGGCCAACTTCCCCATCTTTGCCAAAGACGTGCTGCACGGTGACGCGCATGTGGCGTCTCTGTTGCTGGTGGTGTTTTCCATCGGCATTGGCGTGGGCTCACTGCTGTGTGAGGTGATGAGCCGCCGCCATGTGGAAATTGGCCTGGTGCCGGCCGGCGCCATCGGCATGACGCTGTTTGCGGTGGATTTGTACTTTGCCTCGCGCAGCCTGCCGCCGGCGGCAGTGCAGGCGGTGGGCCAGTTCATCAGCCAGCCGGCGCACTGGCGGGTGATGGTCGATCTGGCCTTGCTGGCGCTCAGTGCCGGCCTCTATTCGGTGCCGATGTACGCGCTGATCCAGCTGCGCTGCCAGCCCACACACCGGGCCCGCATCATTGCTGCCAACAATATTTTGAACGCGCTGTTCATGATCGTCAGCTCGGTGGGCGCGGGCGCGATGTTGAGTGCGGGCTTCAGCATCCCGCAGGTGTTCCTGGCCACTGCGTTACTCAACGCGCTGGTGGGCGCGTACATCTTCTTGCTGGTGCCTGAATACCTGCTGCGTTTTATGGCGTTTGTGCTGTCGCGGGTGTTGTACCGCTTCACGGTCAAGGGCGATGAACACATCCCGCTTGCCGGGGCGGCCATCGTGGTGTGCAACCACGTCAGTTATGTGGACGCGCTGCTGCTGATGGCGGCCAGCCCCCGGCCCATGCGTTTCATCATGGACAGCCGCATTTTTGCGGTGCCGGTGCTGGGCTGGTTGTTCAAGCTGGCCAAGGCCATCCCGATTGCGCCGCAGGCCGATGACCCGGCGGCCTATGCCGCCGCCTTTGACGCGGCCGACCAGGTGCTGGCCGAGGGTGATTTGCTGTGCATCTTTCCGGAGGGTGGCCTCACCCGTGACGGCCAGTTGCAGCCCTTCAAAGCCGGCGTGATGAAGATTCTGGCGCGCCGGCCGACTCCGGTGGTGCCGGTGGCGCTGCTCAACCTGTGGGGCTCCAGTTTCTCGCGGGTGGACGGTGGCGCCGGGCTGTCACGCCCACTGCGGCGGGGCCTGTTCAGCCGGGTGGGCTTGGTGGTCGGGCCGGCGCTGGCGGCCAGCCAGGTCACACCCGATGGCCTGCGCGCCCGGGTACAGGCACTTTTGCAGCCAAACTGAGCGGTCAGCCCGCTCCCGATTCACCTTGATCTGCCCCAGCCCACCATGACGCTATCCCGCGCCGCCTGGCTGCGCCTGCTGCCGTTTGTTGCCTTCATGGGCCTGTTGGCCCTGCGTGGGTTTGCCCCCACCGATGCCAGTTGGGGCTTTGATACCCGCTGGTTGTACGCCCTCAACCTGCTGCTGGTGGGCGGCCTGCTGCTGGCTTGGTGGCGGGAGTACGGTG
The DNA here is from genome assembly GCA_043759535.1 of Betaproteobacteria bacterium. Lineage (GTDB taxonomy): Bacteria > Pseudomonadota > Gammaproteobacteria > Burkholderiales > Burkholderiaceae_C > Pseudaquabacterium. Next base: position 2,211 of record JAYVLI010000298.1, read on the forward strand.
AGCTGGCGCGCCAAAACGCCCCCAGCCTGGCCGAGGCCGCTGTGTCAGTGCTGGTGGGCTTGCTGGTGTTTGCGCTGTGGATTCAGCTGGACGCGCCGTGGATGCAGATTGGTGAACCCGCTGCCGCGTTTGTGCCGGTGGACGCCCAAGGCCGGCTGCATTGGCCGCTGATCACCGTGCGCTGGCTGGGCGCGGCGCTGTTGGTGCCGGTGATGGAAGAGCTGTTTTGGCGTTCGTTTTTGATGCGCTGGCTGCAGCAACCGGTGTTTGAGGGTGTTGACCCGCGCCGCGTGGGCCCAAAGGCGGTGCTGCTGTCCACCTTTGTGTTCATGCTGGCCCACCCGCTGTGGCTGGCGGCCATCCTGGCCGGCCTGGCCTACGCGCTGCTGTACCGCCGCACCGGCAAGCTGTGGACCGCCGTGATCGCCCATGCGGTGACGAACGGCGCGCTGGGCATCTGGGTGGTGCAAACAGGGCAGTGGCAGTTCTGGTGATGGCGTGTTGCTGGCGCTGCCGGGCCAGCACTAGACTGCCCCGGTGACCGCCCGCAGCCGCATCTTCATCAGCCACAGCGCTCATCCGGTGGAGGAGCCGGCGACACAAAAATTTGTTGCCGCGCTGGTCAAGGCGCTGGGCGCCACACCCGACCTGCAAGCGCTGGTGGATCAAAACGATTTGCAGGCCGGTGACGCCTGGCGGCAGCAGTTGTACGCCTGGATGGGCGTGTGTGACGCGGCGGTGATCTTGCTGTCACCCCGCGCGGTGTTGCGCAGCAATGCCACCTGGGTGCCCCGTGAGACCAACCTGCTGCTGTGGCGCAAAGCGCTTGACCCGCGGTTTGTGGTGATCCCCGTGCTGATTGGCGGGCTGCAGCCGGCTGACCTGCAAGACCATCCGTTTCTTGCCGATGCCCGCCTGTCTGACCTGCAACTGGCGCCTGGTTTAACGGACGTGCAAAAGCGCAGCCGCATCGTGCAAGCCTTGCGTGCCAAGCTGGCTGCAGCGGCGCCACGCCGGGTGTTTGACCCGGTGCATGCCCTGGTGGAAAAGTGCCTGCTGGACCACGCGCCGCAAGCCAGTGTCAACGCCACGCTGGCCACGCACTACGCCGCTGACCTGTGGCAGCCCTACCAGCAGCCGCACCAAAACCTGTCGCACAAGATGGTGCGGCATGCGGTGTGCGACACGGTAGACCCAGTGATCCGGGACGCCAGTGCCGGCAGCCAGAGCACGGCCAAATTGGGCGCCGTGCTGTTTGAGGCGCTCTACCCGCTGCGCTTGCCGGCCGATGCCGCCTGCCAGTTGCTGGCCTTGTGCCGCCAGCAAGAGGGGCGCGGGGCGGTGCTGGTCAACAGCCGCGACAGTTGGGTGGTGCCCATGCTGCTGCGCGCCGCCACCGGCCTGCCCACCTACAACTTTTTGCAACACTGGCGTGTGCTCAGCATGACCGACCACTGGGGCGACGATGACCTGGCCGAAGCCACCCAGGCGGTGGCCGAAGCGCTGGCCCATGCCGTGCTGGGCACGGCTGGGTGGGACACGCTGAGCAACAAGACCGACCCCGCCGCCCGCCTGGCCGAGCAACTGGCCAGGCTGGGCAGGCAGCTGGCGGACACACGTGCCGACACCGGTGCGCCCATTCTCATTTGCGCCGCCTACACACCGCGCTGGTTAACGCTGGCCAGCGCACTGGTGCAGCGTTTCCCCAGCACGGTGTTGGTGTTGTGGACCGGGGACGACTTGCCGCTGCTGGCCGATGCGGGCACGGCCACCGCAGCCAACCCGGCGGGTGGCGCACCGGCACCAGCCACCAGCGTGGATTGCCGCGCCCTGCAGCCCAGTTGGCCGGCCGGCACTGACCTGGATTGGCGGCTGACCTATGACCGCAAACTCAACCTGTTCGGAGGCACCAGCGCATGAAGTTCAACAGCATTTTTGACCAACCGGCCAACAAGCGGCGCCGCCAGGCTGCGGTTGCGGCTGCGGCCGCCAGTGCCGGTGTGACTGCCAGTGCCGGTGTGACTGCCGGCACCGGTGCCGGCGATTTCCGCAGCGGCGCGGCCTACCTGTCCACCCCGGCGATGGACCTGGCCGTCTCTGCCGCCAGCGCCACCCAGCGGCCGCTGCTGGTCACCGGGCCGGCGGGCTGCGGCAAGTCGTCATTGGCGCGCAGCACGGCAGCGCGGCTGGGCTGGCGCTACCTGGAGCGCACCGTCAACTCGCGCACCGAAATCAACAGCCTGCTGTGGGATGTGGACCAATTGCGCCGCCTGCAAGACGCCCATGCCGGCGGCCTGAAAGACGACCTGCTGAGCTACGTGCGGCCGTCGGTGTTGTGGCAGGCGCTGGACGCCCGCACGGCGGCCAACCCGCTGCTGCTGCGCCAGCCGGCGCCGGCCCGGCTGGCCGCCCGCAACCCACCCACTGACCCGGCCGTGGTGCTGATCGATGAGATCGACAAAGCCGACCCCGACCTGCCCAACAACCTGCTGGAGGTGCTGGGTGGCCTGCGTTTTGAGGTGGCCGACACCGGCTGCCGTGTGGCCTGCAGCAGCGGTGTGCCGCTGATCCTGATCACCAGCAACGACGAGCGCGACCTGCCACCGGCGTTTGTGCGGCGCTGCATCGTGCTCAACCTGCAGCAGCCTGATTTGGCCAAAGTGGCGGCGTTGCACTTTCCAAAAGACGGCACGCTGGTGGCGCAGGCGCTGCGCTTGCTGGACGACACCGCCGCCAATCCGCAGGCCTACCCACCCAGCGCCGCTGAGTTTTTGGACTTTGTCCAGGCCTGCAAAACCCTCAAGGTACGTGCCGGCGCAGACGCCTGGCTGGCACTGGCCGAGGCAGTGGTGTTGAAAGGGCGTGCTGGCCGGGCGTGATGCACCGGCTTGTTTTGCGCGCGCTGCTTTCAACCGCCACAACAAACCCAGCCGCCAAAACAAATCCAGCCCCCGCAACAACCCCCCCCAGCCGCCACCCACCCCATGGCCCACGCCCAGCTTGCTGCCTTGATGCACGCCGTTGCGCAGTTGCACCCACATCGCCATGCCCAAGCGGCTGGCCCACCCGACCTGGCGCTGATCGCGGCGCTGGCCGGTTTGATGGGCCGGCCAGCGCCGCCGGCGCAAGCCGATGGCCGCACCGCAGACCTGGCTGCGGCCAACGCACAGCCCGCGCCGCAGGCTACGTCCATCAGCACGCCGACAACGGTGGTGGCGCCACCGGCCAAGCCGCCGCCTGGCAGCGCCGCCAGCCGGCCTGGCCTCACAGCGGTGGCGTCCGGGCAGCCAGCGCCGGCCGCCAGCGACACCAGCCTGGTGGCCCTGCCGTCCACCTTGGCCCTGCTGGCTGGGCCGGCTGATCTGGCCACGCCCCAGCAAACCCAGGCCGCCAGCGCTGGCAGCCCGCCGGGTGGCAATGACCCCCCCGGCCCCACCGCGCCGCTGGAGAGCCTGTTTGCCCCCGGCCGGGTGCGCGCCATCCTGCGCGGCCTGGCCACGCTGGACACCGCCAGCGGCGCGCTGGACATTGCCGCCGCTGTGGCCTTGATCGCCCGGGGTGAGCCCATCCGCGTGCTGCCGCAGCGCCTGATCAGCACCCTGGGCCACACGGTGCAACTGCTGTTTGATGCCGGCCCGGCCATGCTGCCCCTCAGCCACGACCAAAACCAACTGGCCGCCAACGCCAGCCGCCTGCTGGGGCGCGACCGGGTGCGGGTGGCCGATTTCATCGGTGAGCCCGGCCTGGGGGTGCGCACCCAAGGCCAGGTGTACTGGGCACCGCTGCAGTGGCCGGGCCGGCGCTCTGCCGTGCTGGTGGTCAGCGATTTGGGGCTGGGCAGCGGCCAGGCTGCCGCGCTGGCCACTGCCTGGCAGCGTTTTGTGGATGCCGCCCACCAGCAAGGCCTGCGCAGCGTGTTGTTGATCCCCTACCCGCCGGCCCGTTGGCCGGCCGTGGCGCATGCCTTTGGCACCACCCTGTGCTGGGATGTGGTGACCGGCGTGCAAGCCTTGCGGCGCAGCCAGCGTGCCGGGCCGGGGGCGGCGTTTGGCAGCGCGGCTGCCAACACCAGCAGTACCGAAACAGCCGCTACTGCCGCAGGCACCGGCGCGGGCCAATGAGCTGGTGATGGACCCATCCCCCAACACCACCGCCAGCGCTGCGGCCACGGCCCAGGCCAGCAGCGCCTGGGCCGCCCTGCAGGCCCAGCGCCCACTGGCGGCGCGGCTGGCGCTGCTGGCCTGTTTGCCGGTGCGTGTCAGCCCGGCGTTGTTGCGCCAGGCCCGGCTGCGCCTGCTGCCCCAGGGCAGCACCGGCGACGAAGCCGACCTGTGGTTGTGTGATTTGGTGGAGACCCGCACGGCGGCCGGTTTTTCATACCGACGCGCCGCGCGTGGCCTGCTGCGTGCGCATCTGCGCGCGGACACCGCCCTGCTCAACAGCGTGTGGCAGCAGGTCTACCAACCCCATGCCGCCTGGCTGGCACCGCGGGCCCGGCTGGAAGAAGCCTTGACCTGGCACTTGCTGCATGACCCCACTGACCCGGCCATCACCGCCCACTGGCAAGCTGTGCTGCACGACCTGGGGGCTGGCCCGGCACCGGCTGTTGCGGCACCGGCCGCGGCGGGCACCACCGCGGCCAGCAGCAACCCAGAAGGTGTGGCCCGCTGGCTGCTGCGCGCCGTGGCTGATTTGCCACCCAACGCACTGGACCACCCGCTGGCCCAGCGCGCCTGGGTTGGCGCCAACTTGCTGCTGGGGGATGCCAGCGTGCTGGGCAACGCCCCGCAGGCTTTTTTAGCGTCACAAGATTTCAGATTTGCCACCCGCCACCTGCCCCGGCGCAGCGTGTTTGTGGGCCTGCTGGACGGCGCGGTGCTGGTCAGCCCGCTGCGGCCCATCGCGCAGGGCCACAGCATTGAGCTGCCGGCCACCCGGCCGTTGTGGTTGCAGCTGGAGCACGCACCCAACCTGGGCGACCTGGATGGCACTGCTGGCGTTGACGGCGCTGATGGCCTGGCAGGTGACACCGCACCAACCCAGGTGCTGACCCTCCACAACACCGAACCGAGCCGTGTACCCATTCACGGCAGCGCTGTGCGGCTGCGCACGCTGGACGGCAGCGCCTACCTGCTGGCGCCGCCGCCCGCCGAACACGCCGCGCTGGCCCAGCAAGACCAGCGGGTGCAACTGGGCTACAGCGCGGAGGTGGACGGCGACCCGGTCACCGTGCAACTGCCGTTGGTGGTGGGGGTGCTGGCGGACTTGTCGGGCCAGCGCGCCAAGTCGACGCCTGGCTTGGCCGAGCGGCAGTTTGTGGATGTTGACGCCACCAGCTTGGATGCCTGCATGCAGGCTGTTGCACCCAGGCTGCGCCTGGTCATGCCGCTCAGCCTGCCCGACAGCGAACTGACGCTGCTCCTGCAGTTCAAGCGCCTGGCCCACTTCTCCCCCGCAGCGCTGGCGCAGCACATCCTGCGGGCCTTGCTGACCACCAGCAAGCGCGACCCGCTGGCCCGGCTGGGCATGGCCATGCTGCTGAACGATGAAACGCGCTTGTTGGTGGGCAAGCTGCTGCGCCTGGCCGGCCGTGGCGCCAGCAGCGCCAAGGCCACGCAGCAAGACCATGCCGCCCAACTGGCCAGCATGGCCCGGGTCTTTGACCACCTGGACGCAACCCAACAGGCCAGCCTGTTGCAGCACCTGCAAACGCTGGCCAAGCAGGCCGTGCGCCAAGCCAAAACCACCAGCAAACAAAGCCCGGGTGATGCGTTGGTGCAGCAGGCCAGCACGGCCAGCAAACGCTTTGAGGGCCACCTGGTGCTGCAGGTCAACAGCGTGCTGCACCACCCCGCTTTTCAGCGGCTGGAAAGCGCCTGGCTGGGCCTGCACCACCTGGCGCAGCGCAGCGCCACCGGCCCGCTGCTCAAGATTCGGGTGCTGGATGCCAGCAAGGCCGAGCTGGCGCAGTGTTTTGCGGTCAACACGTCCAGCAACGGCGACGCCCCTGTCACCAACCCGCTGCAAGCCAAGCTGCAGGACGAGACATTCGGCCAATTTGGCGGTGAGCCGTTTGGCCTGCTGGTGGGCGATTACGCCTTTGATGCGTTAGCCGGCGACGTGGCCCTGCTGGGGTCCATCGCAACCTTGGCAGCAGCCGTCCACGCGCCGTTTGTGGCCGCCGCCAGCCCGGCCCTGCTGGGGCTGGACCACTGGCAGGGCCTGGACAAGCCCATCGACTTGGCCAAGCACTTTGACAGCCCGGCGCTTGCCGGCTGGCGCGCGCTGCGCCAGCGTGATGAGGCCCGCTACATCGGCCTGGCGCTGCCGCGCATGCGGAGCCGGCTGCCTTACGGCGCCGACACCAACCCGGTGGTCGGTTTTGACTTTCAAGAGACTGTCGCCGACGGCCAAAGCCACGGTTGGACCAACCCCGCTTACGCCATGGCCGGCAACATCACCCGGGCCTTTGCCGACCACGGTTGGTGTGCCCGCATCCACGGGCTGGAGTCGGGTGGCCTGGTGGACCACCTGCCCAGTGCTGAGCGGTTGCTGCCCACCGACATCACCATCACCGACCGGCGCGAGGCTGAGTTGTCCGGTGCCGGCCTGCAGCCGCTGATGGCCAGGCCAGGCACCGGCAGCGCGGTGTTTTTGCGTGCGCAGCCGGTGTTTGCACTGCCCGCCGCCGTTGAGTTTTACAGCGGACCCGAATCGGCTGCGCGCCAGGCGGTGGGCTGGCAACACCTGCTGCCCGCCTGCCGCGTGATGCACCACTTGCGCTGTTTGCTGCGCGACAAGGTTGGTAGCTACCACGCGCCCGAGGCCATGCTGCGTGACCTGGCCAACTGGCTGCAGCAGTACGTGCTGGACAGCGCCGATGCAGCAGACCCCAAGCTGCAACTGCAGCGGCCACTGGCCAGTGCGGACGTGCAAGTGCAGTCCATCGAAGGCCGGCCTGGCCAGTACCGCCTGGTGCTGACCGTGCAGCCGCTGTACCAACTGCAGCGCACACCGACGCGGCTGGTGCTGGAAGCCGGTATCGCTCTGGACGTGTTCAGCAGCAACGCCTGAGACGTTGCCAGGCCGCTGCGCTGTGCGGCCAGACCACTACCACTGCGGTCAGTCCACCGCCGCCCCGCGCCGCCAGCGCGCCCAGCGCTGCCGCAACAGGCGTTTGACGGCCCACCCACTGCGCCAGGCCCAGCTTGTGCGCACTTGCGCCAGCACACCATCCTTCCAGGCCGTCCAGCGCGCATACCCGCTTGCAAACCACGGCAGTTGCAGCAGCGCCGGCCGGGTCAGCGCAAACAGCCGTGCCACCACCGCCGTGCCCAGCAGCTTGGCCAGCACGATCACGCCCAGGCCCAACAGCTTGTGGCCGTGGGCGATGGCCCCCAGCGCCAGCAGCTTGATGGGCAACAGCAGCAGCGTGGGCAACAGAAACACCAACAGCGCGGCGCGCGGTGGCAAGCGGCTGATGGCCGCCTCCAACTGGCGCAGCAGCGGCAGCCTGCCGATGGCGGCCAGCGCGCGCTGCAACGGCTCCCAACCCCATTCTTCAAACAGGATCAGCAGCGCCAGCCCTGCGGTCAGGGTGTGGCGCAGGCCGGTGAGCAGGGCGCGCAACAGGGGTTTGAGCATGGGCGGTGGCCTCAGGCGCTCAGGCAGTCGGTCGCGCAGGGATTTAAGGCCCCGTACACCTTCAGGCCGCTGGTGTTGCCGCAGCCGCCTCGGCGGCCTGCAGCAACTGCAACCACTCCACCAGCCGCTCACCCTGCAGGTAACCCCGGCCACCGTTGTCGGCCGGGCTGCGCGGTGCGTCAGCGCGGCTGGCCAGGGTGTTGAACAGGCCAGCCTCCAGGCTGTCCTGCGCCAGCAGGTACACCCACTGCTGGCCAGGCGCCACGCTGTGGCGTGGGCCGGCCGGGTTGCGCCGGGTGCGCCAGGGCACACCCACCACCAGCACCGCCTCGATGCCGGCGGGCAGGCTGTCTTGCGGGCCGACCAGGTGCAGTTGCGCGGACAAGGCCAGGCGTTGCGCCAGTTGCGCCCGGTCGGCCTGGCTGTCGCACAACACCGCCACCACCAGCGGGCCGGTGCTGGCCCAGTCGGCGAGCTGGGCTTGCAGGGCCTGCACGGTGGGTTCGGCCAGCGCGCTGTCGGCATCCAGCGGGTCGGCGCGGTGGCAGGCTTGTTGCGCCCGGCGCAGTGCGCTGGCCAGGCGCCACTGGTCCGCATCGCTGCAGTAGCCGCTGTGTTGCCAGGCGGACAAGCCCCGCTGCAAGGTGGCCAGGGCCTGGTCATGCGCGTCGCGTTGGCCTGGCGCCAGCGTCAACAAGCGCTCGGTATGCACCAGCGCCGGCAGTTGATCAGCCACATCGGCGCGCACACGCTGCAGCATCAGGCGTGACAGGCTGTTGGTCAGGCGTTCGATGTCGGCCTCGGTCAGCGCACGGTTGCTGGCGCTGGCGGCTTGCAGCTCGCGCAGGGCGGCCAGTGGGCCGGTGCGCTGCACGTCCAGCCAAGCCACCACGCTGTCCATCAGCACGGGCAAATCAGCCAGCGGTGCGCCGCACAACACCAGCGCGTGCGGGGCTTGCAACTGGGCCCAGGCGGTGCTGTCCAGCGCCAGGGCTTGTGGCTCGTCGATGATGATGAGGTCAGGCGCCCAATGCGCAAGGTGAGCGGCATCACTGGCCAGGGCCTCGGGCGACAAGATGCGCACACCTGCGGCGGTTGACCACAGCGCCTGGCGCTGGTGCAGGCCGCCGTCCATCAGTTGCGGCACGCCGTGGGCGGGGTCTTGTGCATCGGCATCCCCGTCCGCCGCACCGGCAAAACGCAACCAGGCGCGTTGCCAGGCGCTGCGCTGGTTGGCGGCGCACAACACCAACGTGCGGCGCACGCCAAAGTGGCGCTGCCACAGGCGGGCGGCGGCAATGGCCTGCACCCCTTTGCCCAGGCCGCGTTCGTCGGCAATCAAGGCCCGGCCGGCCACCACCGCAAACAGGGCACCCTCGGCCTGGTAGACCGGCAGGGGTGAGCGCAGCAAGTGTTGCAGCGCCGCGCCGGGCGGGCCGCCGGGGTAGGCATGGGCCAGTTGATCCAGCCGGGTGCGGGCATCACGGTGCGCGGCCAGGTAGGGCCACACGGCAGCGTCCACCCGCACGTTGTGGCCGGCCTCAGACGCCAGCCGCAGCAGCAGCGGCAGCGCGGCGTCGTCGTCCGGCGACAGGTGTTGTTGCGCATCCAGCCGGGCTTGTGCGGCCTTGCGCAGGTCGGCCGGGCAGGCATGGCCGGGGCGCCAGGCCAGTTGGTGTTGGTCACCGTCGATCAGCAGGATCTCACTGTGCGCGGCGCCTGAGGGTGGGGCGACCGGGGCCGGTGGCGCGGGCGCAGGCGTGGGTGCGGGTGCAGGTGCAGGTGCAGGTGCAGGTGCCTGCACCACAGCCGGCGCAGCGGCCGGTGCCAAATGGGTCTCGGCTGCCGGCGCTGCTGTATCGGTCGGCACTGCCAACACGGCTTGCGTGGTGTCAGCCACTGGCGCGGCGGGGTTTGCCGTGCGCCGGTTGGGCGTGCGTGGTGCGCCGGGCTTGGCGCCTTTGGTGGCGGCTTTTTTGGCCGCTGCTTTTTTGGTCGGGACCGGTTTTGCAGCAGCCTGTTTTGTTGCTGCCGGCTTGGCGACTGCGGCGGGTGCGCTGACCGGCGCAGGCAGTACCGGCGCCACCGGTTTGGCGGGTTTGGCCGGCTTTGCAGGTTTGGCAACAGGCGCCTTGGCCGGGCGGGCCGATGCCGCAGCCTTCTTGGCCGCTGGCGTTTTGGTGGCCGGCATCTTGGTGGCTGGCGATTTGGTGGCGGCGGTTTTGGCGGCCGCTTTTTTGGTCGGCGCCTTTTTGGCCGGCGCAGCCACCACGGGTTGCGCGGCCGCCTTTTTAGCCACGGCTTTTTTTGCTGCAGGCGGTGCGATCACAGCCTTTTTGGCAGCCGCTTTTTTTGCGGCTGGGGCCGCTGCGGCCTTGTCAACAGCCGGGGTGGCCTTGGGCCGGGAGGTTGAGGGTGTGCTCGCCATGGGGCGTGTGTGTCCGTGTGGTGGCGCCGCGCGGCGGGGTGCCGGCGGGCATGGTGTGGGGGGTGTGGCAACGCAGCGCGGCTAAACGCCGCGTGCCCGGTCGGTTTTGAACTGGGCGCGGAAGGCCTCAAAACGGCCAGCCTCCAGCGCCGCGCGGATCTCGCGCATCAGGTGCAGGTAGTAATGCAGGTTGTGGATGCTGGCCAGCATGGGGCCCAACATTTCACCGCAGCGGTCCAGATGGTGCAGGTAGGCGCGGCTCACCGCCCCGGCCACACCGTTGATCGCGGTTGCCGGGCCACCGGCGCAAGCCATGCAGGCGCAGCTGTCATCAATTGGCCGCAGGTCGGTCTTGTGGCGGGCATTGCGGATTTTCAGGTCGCCAAACCGGGTGAACACATGGCCGTTGCGGGCATTGCGGGTGGGCATCACGCAGTCAAACATGTCCACCCCGCAGGCCACACCCTCCACCAGGTCTTCGGGTGTGCCCACACCCATCAGGTAACGCGGCTTGTGGGCCGGCAGGCGGTGCGGGGTGTGCGCCATGATCTGCAGCATCTGTTCTTTGGGCTCACCCACGCTGACACCGCCAATGGCGTAACCGGGCAGGTCCATCTCCACCAGCGCGTCCAGTGACTCTTGCCGCAGCGACGTGAACATGCCGCCCTGCACGATGCCAAACAGCGCGTTGCGGTTGCCCAGCCGGGCGCATTCATCCATGCAGCGTTTGGCCCAGCGCTGACTCAATTCCATCGACGTGCGGGCCTGCGCTTCGGTCGTCAGCACACCGCCGGTCTCATACGGTGTGCATTCGTCAAACTGCATCAGGATGTCGCTGTCCAGCACGGTTTGCACCTGCATGCTCACCTCAGGCGTGAGCAGCAATTTGTCGCCGTTGACGGGCGATGCAAAGCGCACACCCTCTTCGCTGATCTTGCGGCCGCTGCCGTCGGCATTGCCCAGGCTCCACACCTGAAAGCCACCGCTGTCGGTCAGGATGGGTTTGGTCCAGCCCTCAAAGCCGTGCAGGCCTTTGAACTGGCTGATGACATCCAGCCCCGGCCGCAACCACAGATGGAAGGTATTGCCCAGGATGATTTGCGCGCCCATGTCGTGCAGCGACTGGGCCATCACCCCCTTGACCGTGCCATAGGTGCCCACCGGCATGAACACTGGCGTTTCAACCACGCCGTGGGTCAACGTGAGGCGGCCCCGGCGGGCGTGGCCCTGGGTGGCGAGGAGATCGAACTGCAGCATGGTCCTAGTGGTGGAAGCGCTGTTGCACTTGTGCCTCAAGCCGGCGAATGGCGACAGTGCGCGCAGCACGGTGAAAAACGGCGGAGCAGACGGCGCCATGAGTGGGATCAGGTTGCAGGTGATCCCGCACGGTGCGTTTGCCCGACAGCCTGGGCAGCCTCACCGGGTCGTCACCCAGGTAGGCTGTCAGCAGGCCTGTGCTGACCACCGCAGTGCGCGCCAGGCCATCCGCACGCCAGGTATCGGCCAACGGCTTGAATGTGACCCACTCACGCGCTTGCTGCCGTTGGGTATCGGACATCAGCAAGGTGTCGTCGTCCAGATCGCGCACCACCAAGGGTGAATGGGTGTTGATGATCACCTGGCGAGGTGAGGTGGTGAGCAGGGCGGGCTGATCCGGGTCGTCCGCGGGCAAATCTTCAGCCAGGCCCTGCACCAGCCGCATCACGTCCGGAATGCGCTGCGGATGCATGCTGTTTTCGGGTTCTTCAAGACATGTCAAACCGGTGGCCAAGGGGTCAAGCCCCGGCAAGCCCAGTGCGATGAAACGCAGCGTGCCGTCCAACAGTGAACTGGCGTCATAGGGGTGACGGTCACGCAGGGTCACACGCAGGATGCGCCGTTGGCGGGCCTCGTCACTGTCCACATCAATGCGCAACACACCGGGGATCAAATCGGACAACAGGTTGGCCAACTCGGCATGGCAGCCGACACGCTTGAGCGTGTTGGGCAGAGGCCCACCGGTGGGTGAGAGGTGGTTTTCGCCACTGAACTCGTCGGGTGCGCGCAAGGCCGTGGGCTCCAGCTGCAACATGCGCCACGATTGCATTTCACGCCGCGCGGCCAGCACGGTGGGATGGGTGGAGGCGTTGACCCCGGCCAATACCGTTTGTGGCGACTTGTCGGCCGGCACGGCAAACGGCCGGCCACCCTTGCCATCCTTGTCGCCCAACAGCTTGATGGCGCCCTCGGGCAGCGTTTCGATGAGGGGCGTGGTGCGGCTGCGTGGGCTTTTGAGGTACTTCGCCAACCATGTTTTGCCAGGTTGAAACTTGAATGACCGGGCTGCGGCCTCCAGGCCCAGCGCGACCAGTTCTTCGTCCAGCAAATGCAGCGTTGGCCCTTCTTGCGCGCCGGCCTCTTTGCGCAGCGTGAGTGCCACGGTGTCGCGCAGGCAGGTGGCGGTGGTCTCGGCAGCACGGTCAAAATCGTCATGCACTTGGCGCGGCACGGTCATCTCGGCAGTGATGCGGATGCAGGGCAGCGCGTCGCGGTCGCGGCCAAACAGTTGCGCAATGCCGGACAGCCGGCCGTCAGTGCCCCGTACCCGGGTTGCGGCCTTGACCAAGGGCATCGACGCCAGGTCACTCAACAGTGCAATGGCATCAAACAAGTTGGACTTGCCTACACCGTTGTGGCCGGCGATGCAGGTCAGCGGGCCAAAGCGCAAGTCCACCTGCCGCAGGTTCTTGAACCCGTCCACTTGCAGGCGAGTCAGCATCGCAACGCCACAGGTGCCAACACGCCAAAACGCGCCCCGGCGCACAGGATACGCGTGAGGCTGCTGACGGGGCCAATGAGGGGGCGATGCACGCCGCAGATTGTCGCAGGCCTCCGACGTGCAATTTCAAGCCCAGGCCGTGCGCAGCCAGCGTCTGGGTTGAGCGCTGCCTCAGCCCAACCGGCGGTCCAGCAGCATCGCGTCGCCGTAGCTGAAAAACCGGTAACCCGCTTCGATGGCGTGGTGGTACAGCGCGCGGCGGTGGTCATGGCCGGCAAAGGCTGAGACCAGCATCAGCAGGGTGCTTTTGGGCAGGTGGAAGTTGGTGATCAGGCTGTCCACCACCTTGAACTGGAAACCGGGTGTGATGAACACATCGGTGTCACGCGCACCGGCTTGCAACTGCCCGCCCAGCGCGGCCGATTCCAGCGCGCGCAGCGTGGTGGTGCCGGCGGCCACGATGCGGCCACCGGCGGCGCGGGTGGCGTTGATGGTGTCCACCGTGGCCTGGCCCACGTCGTACCACTCGCTGTGCATCTTGTGCTCTGCCAGGTTGCTGGCGCGCACCGGCTGGAAGGTGCCGGCGCCCACATGCAGCGTCACTTGCGCGCTGGCCACGCCGCGTGCGGCCAGGGCGGCCAACACGGCCGCATCAAAGTGCAGCGATGCAGTGGGCGCAGCCACGGCGCCGGGGTGTTGCGCAAACACGGTTTGGTAGCGCGCCACGTCGTCAGCAGCGTCGGCATGGGTGATGTAAGGCGGCAACGGCACATGGCCAAACGTGTCCAGCAGCACCAGCGGGTCGGCCGGAAAACGCAGATGGAACAAGTCGCCCTCGGGCCCGCCGCGGCCCAGCACTTCGGCATCAAAGCCACCCTGGGCAAAACTGATCAGGCTGCCGGGCTTGGGGGACTTGCTGGCGCGCAGATGGGCCAGCACCTCGTTGCCCGGCAGCAGCCGCTCAATCAGCGCCTCCACCGCACCGCCGGTGGGCTTTTCACCAAACAGCCTGGCTTTGATGACGCGGGTGTTGTTGAGCACCAGCAGGTCACCCGGGGCCAGCAGGCCGGGCAGATCGCGGAACACCCGGTCCACCGGCAGCGCGCTGCGGCCGTCCAGCAGGCGCGACGCGCTGCGTTGCGCAGTCGGGTGCTGGGCAATCAGCGCGGGCGGCAACTCAAAATCAAAATCGGCGAGGCTGTAGTGGGCAGGGGTGGTGGGCATGGTGGTCCGGCGGGTCTGCACAGGCAGACTGCATGTGGCGCAGATTGTTCCATGCAGCTTCGGCAGGGTCAGTGGGTGCGTGTTCCGGATGCGGGCTGGTTTGCTGGTATGGCCGATGCGGCCGAGGCTGGCTGTGATGGCAGCAGCAGCGACGCTGGCAGCGCTGCAGGCGGTGGCATGGGCGCCGGCGCGTCCAGCCCGATGCGGGCCACATCACCACCTTCGGCCCACTCGCTGTAAACCCAGTCGCCACTGCGCCGCACCACCCCGTCAGGTGGCTGGGGTGCTGCTGCCGCCGGCAGACCCTTCAAGGCAACGGCCATGTAGTCGATCCAGATGGGCAAGGCCAGGCCACCGCCCGACTCCCGCACACCCAGGCTGCGCGGCTGGTCATGGCCCATCCAGGCCACGGCCACCAGGCCGGTGTTGGCAGGCGATGTGCCCGCTGCAGCAGCCGCGCCGGCTTGCGCTGCGCTGCGGGGGCCGGTCTGGAAGCCGGCAAACCAGGCATCTACCGCGTCGTTGGTGGTGCCGGTTTTGCCGTACAGGTCAGGGCGTTGCAGTTGCGCCTGGGCTTTGGCTGCGGTGCCCAGCTGGGCCACGTCATTCAGCAGGCTGTTGGTGATGAACACATTGCGCGCCGGCACCACCCGTTGCACACCGGCCAGCGGCAGCGGCTGCGGGGCTTCAAACAGCAGCGTGCCCTGGGCGTCGGTGATGCGCTCGATGACCACCGGCGCCACCGGCCAGCCGCCGTTGGCCAGCACCGCGTAGGCCTGGGCCAGTCGCAGCGGGGTGGTGCTGCCGGCGCCCAGGGCCAGGGTCAGGTTTTGCGGCTGGCGGCTGGTCTCGAAGCCAAACTGGGCCAGCCAGTCCAGTGCGGGCCCCAAGCCGATGTGGCGCAGCAGGCGCACGCTGACCAGGTTTTTGCTGCGCACCAGCGCCTCACGCACGGTCAGCGGGCCGTCAAACCGGCCATCGGCGTTTTGTGGGTCCCAGCCGTCGGCGTTGTCCAGGGCGCCGTCGTTGACCAGGGTGGCCGGCATCACGCCGTGCTCCAGCGCGGCCGAGTAGACAAACGGTTTGAGTGCCGAACCGGGCTGGCGCCAGGCCTGGGTGACATGGTCAAACGGCTGGCGGCTGAAATCAAAACCACCCACCAGCGCCCGCACCCGGCCGCTGGCAGCGTCCAGCGCCACAAAAGCGGCTTGCACCTCGGGCCACTGCACCACGGCCCAGCGGGTGGGGCTGGGTGCGGCACTGCCGGTGGTGGCGGTTGTGGTGGTGGCGACGGTCGGCAAGGCCATCACACGCAGGATGTCACCGCGCTCAATCACCAGGTCGGCGCTGGCCTTGTTGCCCAGCCCGGCCTGGGCGGCGCGCAGGCCGTCGCCGCTGATGCGCAGTTGCTCGCCGGTGGCCAGTTGCAAGTGCAGTACACGTGGGCTGACGGCGCGCACGATGGCCACCCGCAGTTGCTCATCGTCAGCGTGGTCACGCAGCGCCAGGGCGGCGCTGCGTTCGATGTCGGGGCTGCTCTCGGCGGGCAGGTCCTCGTGGTCTTCGGGCCCACGCCAGGGCTGGCGCGCATCAAAAGCCAGCACTTGGCGCCGCACGGCGGCCCAGGCGGCGTGCTGGTCGGCTGCCCGCAGCGCGGTGGTGACACGGATGCCGTTGGAATACGCCTGCTCACCAAACCGGGCCACCACCAGCAGGCGCGCCATCTCGGCCACATGCTCGGCATGCAGTGGCACTTGCAGCGTGCTGCGCACCTGCAGCGGCTGGGCGCGGGCCTGCTGCTGCTGGGCGGGGCTGATGGCGCCGGTGGCCAGCATGCGCTGCAGCACAGCGCGCTGGCGTTGGATGGCGCGTGCCAGGTTGGTCACCGGGTTGGCATAGGCCGGGTTTTGCGGCAGGCCGGCCAGCAGCGCGCATTCAGCAAGCGTTAAAGCCGCCAGCGGTTTGCCAAAGTAGGTGTCGGCTGCAGCGGCAAAACCATAAGCGCGCTGGCCCAGGTAGATCTGGTTCATGTACAGCTCCAGGATCTGGTCCTTGCTGAGCTGTTGTTCGATCTTCAGCGCCAGCATCGCCTCTTTGAGCTTGCGCTCGGCCGTGAAGCGGGACGACAGAAAAAACGTGCGCGCCACCTGCTGGGTGATGGTGGACGCGCCCTGGCGCAGCCCACCGGTGGCAGCCGCCCACAGTGCGCGCGCCACGCCTATCGGGTCAATGCCGGCATGGCTGCGGAAGCGGCTGTCTTCGACCGCCAGCACGGCTTGCTGCAGCAGCGGCGGGATCTGGCTGATGGGAACAAACTGGCGCCGCTCGGGCCCAAACTGGGCGATCTCCACCCCGTCGATGGTGAACACCTGCAGCGGCTGGCGTGGCTGGTAGCGCAGCACCCGGTCCAGCGGCGGCAGTTGCGGCAAAGCCCAGGCCACCGCGCCGGCCAGCGCGGCGCTGCCCACCAGTGTGGCCAGCAGCGCGCACAAGCCAATGCGCCGCGCCCAACGCCGGCCGGTGGTGGCAGTGGCCTTGGCGGTGACGGGGCGGGTTGGTGGCACAGCGCGGGGCATCACACAATTATCGGTAGCGTGTTTTTGGGCTTGTGACTGGCTGCAACACAGGCCGAAGCGCTGACCGCAACGCTGCCTCGGCTACCATGTTTGCTGGTGCTGCAGCAAGGCGGCGCCAACGTCGCTCGGACGGTTCCGGGCGCTCACGTTGAAAGTTATCTATGACCACCACCCCAGGTCAGCTGCACGATGGCGCACGCCCGGCTTCGCGCCACTTCCCCCGCATCGACCGCCTGCCGCCCTATGTTTTCAACATCACCGCCGAGCTGAAACTGGCCGCGCGCCGGCGTGGCGAGGACATCATCGACATGAGCATGGGCAACCCCGATGGCGCCACACCGGCGCACATTGTGGCCAAGCTCACCGAGGTGGCGCAGCGCCCCGACACCCACGGTTATTCGGCCAGCAAAGGCATCCCGCGGCTGCGCCGGGCCATCGCCCACTGGTACAAAAAACGCTACGCGGTGGACATTGACCCCGACAAGGAGGCCATCGTCACCATCGGCAGCAAAGAGGGCCTGGCCCACCTGATGCTGGCCACGCTGGACCGCGGCGACACCGTGCTGGTGCCCGACCCCAGCTAC
>JAYVLI010000299.1:0-2674 GCA_043759535.1 Betaproteobacteria bacterium
AACACCGACAAGATGAGCGCCAAAGACGCGCAGGCCAAGCTGGTGGCGGCTGCCAAAACCAAGTGAGCTGCTGAAACCACAGCACAACACAACGCAGCAACCATGCCACCCCATGTCTGCACCCAGCGCCTTCAAAACCCCCTGGCTGCCCAGGCTGGTGGTGGCCCCCAGCTTTGTCCTCAGCTTTTGCTTCATCTACGGGCTGATGGCGTGGAACGGCTATTTGTCGGTCTCGGCCTCACGCCTGCTGCCCAATTACGAGTTTGTCGGTTTTGGGCAATACGCCCTGCTGTGGCAGAGCGACCGCTTCCGCGTCGCGCTGTCCAACATGGCAATCTTCGGCGTGTTGTTTGTGGGCGGGGCCATCGTGTTGGGCCTGCTGCTGGCCATCCTGCTGGACCAAAAAATTCGGGCTGAAGGTGTGTTGCGCACCATCTACCTGTACCCCATGGCCATCAGCTTCATCGTCACCGGCACGGCCTGGAAATGGCTGCTCAACCCCGGCTTGGGGCTGGAGCATCTGGTGCAGCAGTGGGGTTTCAGATCCTTCACGTTTGATTGGCTGGTGAACCCCGAGAAAGCGATTTACTGCGTGGCCATTGCCGGCATCTGGCAGAGCGCGGGTTTTGTGATGGCGCTGTTTTTGGCAGCGCTGCGCGGCATTGACGAGTCCATCATCAAAGCCGCGCAAGTGGACGGCGCCAGCCTGCCGCGCATCTACTGGCGCATCATCATCCTGTCATTGCGGCCGGTGTTTTTCAGCACCCTGATGGTGGTCAGCCACCTGGCGATCAAGAGTTTCGATCTGGTGATGGCGCTCACTGCCGGTGGGCCGGGTTACGCCACGGATTTGCCGGCCACCTTCATGTACGCGATGGCGTTTTCGCGCGGCCAGATTGGCCTGGGCGCAGCCAGTGCCACGGTGATGCTGGCCACGGTGGCGGCCATCGTGGTGCCGTATCTGTACTCGGAATTGCGGGTGAAGAAATGAACCGCCTACTCCAACGCGCGCTGCTCTGGGCCGTGCTGCTGGTCTTTGCAGCGTGGTTCTTGACCCCGCTGTACGTGATGCTGGTGACCTCACTCAAGGACATGGCGCAGGTGCGTGATGGCAGCTTGTTGTCATTGCCCACCGCACCGGGTTTTGACGCCTGGGCCAAGGCCTGGTCCACGGCCTGCACCGGCATTGAGTGCGGTGGCCTCAAACCGTTTTTCATCAACTCCGCGTTGCTGGCAGTGCCGGCAGTGTTGATCTCCACAACAATAGGCGCGCTGAATGGTTATGTGCTGAGCAAGTGGAAATTTCGCGGCAGTGAGCTGATGTTTGCGCTGCTGTTGTTTGGTGTGTTCATGCCCATGCAGGTGGTGCTGTTGCCCATGAGCCAGATCCTCAGTTGGTT
Source organism: Betaproteobacteria bacterium (assembly GCA_043759535.1). GTDB lineage: Bacteria > Pseudomonadota > Gammaproteobacteria > Burkholderiales > Burkholderiaceae_C > Pseudaquabacterium. Next base: position 1,401 of record JAYVLI010000299.1, read on the forward strand.
GGGCATTGCCAGCAGTTTGCACGGCTTGATCCTGGTGCATGTGGTGGCCGCCATCCCCAGCACCACGCTGTTTTTTCGCAACTACTGCATCGGCTTGCCGGACGAGCTGATCAAGGCCGCCATGCTGGACGGCGCCAACTTCTGGCAGATTTTCTGGCGCATTGTCTTGCCGCTGTCCACGCCAATTTTGGTGGTCACGCTGATCTGGCAGTTCACCAACATCTGGAATGATTTTTTTGTACGGCGTGGTGTTCTCGGGCGCTGACAGCAAACCCATCACCGTGGGGCTAAACAACCTGGCCAATACCAGCAGCCGCGTCAAGGAATACAACGTGGGCATGGCCGCTGCGCTGATTGCCGCGCTGCCCACACTCATTGTCTACATCGTTGCCGGCAAATACTTTGTGCGTGGCCTCACGGCCGGTGCAGTCAAGGGTTAGGAAAACACAATGAGCGCACTGGCCATCCGCAATGTCCGCAAGAGTTTTGGTGCGGTTGACATCCTCAAAGGCATTGACCTGTCGATAGACGCAGGCGGCTTTTTGATCCTGGTCGGGCCGTCGGGCTGCGGCAAAAGCACGCTGCTCAACATGATTGCCGGGCTGGACGTGCCCAGCTCAGGCCACATCCACTTGGGCGAGCGTGACATCACCCACCTGGCCAGCAAGGACCGCGACATCGCCATGGTGTTCCAGAGTTATGCGCTGTATCCCAACATGACGGTGGCCGGCAACATTGCCTTTGCACTGGAGATGCGCAAAGTGCCCAAGGCGCAACATGACGCCACGGTGCAGCGGGTGGCCGCACTGCTGCAGATCAGCCATTTGCTGGACCGCAAACCGGGCGCTTTGTCCGGCGGCCAGCGCCAGCGGGTGGCGATGGGCCGGGCCCTGGCGCGTGACGCCAAGCTGTTTTTGTTTGACGAGCCGCTGTCCAACCTCGACGCCAAGCTGCGGGTGGAAATGCGCGCTGAAATCAAGCTGCTGCACCAGCGCACCCGCACCACCACGGTGTACGTTACCCATGACCAGGTGGAGGCCATGACACTGGGCGACCGCATTGCGGTGATGAAAGACGGCCTGGTGCTGCAGTAAGGCACGCCTGACGACATCTACAGCCGCCCGGCAACCCGGTTTGTGGCTGAATTTATCGGCTCACTGGCCATGAACCTGCTGGACGCCCACCGCACCGGTGCCGACCTTGCCAACACTGCGCTACTGGCCCACGGCACCACGCTGCCCACCACCAGCGCGCAACGCCAGGCTTTGCAAGCC
>JAYVLI010000300.1:0-7867 GCA_043759535.1 Betaproteobacteria bacterium
TGAGCCATGTGCAAATTTTTGTGCTGGACGAAGCCGACCGCATGCTGGACATGGGCTTTGTGCATGACATCAAAAAGGTGCTGAGCTACCTGCCGGCCAAGAAACAAAGCCTGCTGTTCTCGGCCACCTTCAGCGACGAGATCAAGGCCCTGGCCGACAAGCTGCTGAACAACCCGGCACTGATCGAAGTGGCACGGCGCAACCAGACCGCCGAGACCATTGCGCAAAAAGTGCATCCGGTGGGCCGCGAGAACAAAAAAGCGCTGCTGAGCCACCTGATCAAGACCGGCAACTGGCACCAGGTGCTGGTGTTCACCCGCATGAAACACGGTGCCAACCGGCTGGCTGAGTTCTTGAATGACGAGGGCATCACCGCCATGGCCATCCACGGCAACAAGAGCCAGGGTGCCCGCACCAAGGCGCTGGCCGACTTCAAGACCAACGACCTGCAAGTGCTGGTGGCCACCGACATCGCTGCGCGCGGCATTGACATCGACATGCTGCCGCACGTGGTGAACTTCGAGCTGCCCAACGTGCCCGAGGACTACGTGCACCGCATCGGCCGCACCGGCCGCGCCGGCGCGCAGGGTGAGGCCATCAGCCTGGTGTGCGTGGATGAAGACATCTTTTTGCGCGACATCGAAAAACTCATCAAGCGCAGCATCCCCAGTGAAGTGGTGCCTGGCTTTGAGCCACCCAGCGGCGAGAAGGCTGAGCCCATCGTGCTGGGCCGCATGACCATTGGCGTGGGCGGCACCCGCCGCAACGCGGGTGGTGGCTTCGGTGGTGGTGACCGTGGTGGCCGCCCGGGCGGTGGTGGTGGCCGGCGTGATGGTGGCCACGGCGGTGGAGGCGGCGGCGGTGGCCGTCCGGCGCATGCCGGTGGCCGGCCGTCGTCCGGCGGCGCGCCGGCACGCGGTGGCTCGGGCGTGGGTGGTGCGCGCACCGCTGGCGGCCCGGCACGCAGCGGCTCGGGTGGCAGTGGCAGCGGCGGTGGTGGTGGCCGCCCCGGTGGTGGCCGGCCGTCTGGCCCAAAGCGCTGACAAGTCGCAGCCCGGCGGCTCACAGCCGCCGGATTTGAGGCCCGCAGCGGGTGAATGCAAGCGATGCACCGCGCTGCAGCACCCAAGTCGCCAAAAGGCGGCTTTTTTGTGCGCTTGGTGTAAACCCGAGCCAGCGCAACCCACTTGGTGCACCATGGGGGTTTGAACACTTCAACCACAGCCCATGACCGAAGCAAGATCAATTGCTGTTAACGCCGTACCGGTGCGGGTGCTGGTGGCCGGTGCCACCGGCCTGGTGGGCCGGGCGGTGCTGCAACACCTGGCGGGTGACACACGTCTGGGCCGTGTCACCGCACTGGTGCGCCAGCCCGCCCAGGCCACCGGGCTGCCAGCCGGTGTGCGCAGCTCGGTGGTGGATTTCAACACCCTGGGCCAGGCCGGCCAGCCCGGCCTGCCGCCCACCGATTGGGCCATCTGCTGTCTGGGCACCACCATCAAGGTGGCGGGCTCACAAGCCGCTTTTCGGGCGGTGGATTTTGATGCGGTGCTGGCGTTTGCCCGCGCCGCCAAGGTGGCCGGTGCCAACCGGCTGGGCGTGGTGTCGGCACTGGGTGCTGACGCCCGGTCCGCCGTGTTTTACAACCGCGTCAAGGGCGAGATGGAGCAGGCGCTGCGGGCCCTGGGCCTGCCGCAACTGGTGATTGCCAGGCCATCCCTGCTGCTGGGCGAACGCAGCGCGCTGGGCCAGGCACCACGCCTGGTGGAGACGCTGGCCCAGGCCTGGATGCCGGCCATCGGCTGGTTGATCCCGCGCCCGTTGCGGCCCATCAGCGCGGACGCGGTGGCGGTTGCGCTGATGGCCGCCCTGGCCGACGACACACCCGGTGTGCAGGTGCTGGAATCCAGCGCGCTGCAGGCGCTGGCGGACAGCAGCGGACAGGCCGCCAGCACCTGAGCCCTGTCCGCTAAAGCGCTGAGGCGCTCAGCCGCTCAGTGCCCACCACACACCGCACAGCCTGCCTGCCTGGCCATGCGGATTTCTGTCCACTCCATCGTGCGGCCGTCCAGCATCTGCAGCCGGCCGGCCAGGCTGCTGCCCACGCCCATCAGCAGCTTCAAGCCTTCAGCCGCCTGCATGCTGCCGATGATGCCCACCAGCGGCGCAAACACACCCATCGTGGCGCAGGCCACCTCCTCGAAGGTGGACTCGGGCGGAAAGATGCAGGCATAACACGGCGCACCCGCCTGCCGCGTGTCGTAGACCGAGATCTGGCCATCAAACCCGATGGCCGCACCCGATACCAACGGCTTTTTGTGCTGCACACAGGCGGCATTCACGGCTTGGCGGGTGCTGAAGTTGTCGCTGCAATCCAGCACCACATCGGCGCCCTGCACTGCCGCGTCCAGCCAGGCCGCATCGGCACGCTGGGTGACGGGCAACACCTGCACATCGGGATTGATGGCCAGGATGGTCTGGCGCGCTGACTCGGCCTTTGGCTGGCCCACACGCGACAGGTTGTGCGCAATCTGGCGCTGCAGGTTAGTCACATCCACCGTGTCGTGGTCCACCAGCGTGATGCGGCCCACACCGGCCGTGCCCAAATACAGCGCCACCGGTGAGCCCAGGCCACCCGCACCAATCACCAGTGCGTGGCTTTGCAGCAGCGCGGTCTGGCCCTCAATGCCGATGTCGTCCAGCAGGATGTGGCGGGAGTAGCGCAGCAGTTGGTCGTCAGTCATCGGGGGAGCATAGCGCCGGGCGCTGCACCCGGCCCGGCCATGAAAAAGCCGGCCGAAGCGGGCCAGACATGAAAAAGCCGGCCGAAGCGGGCCAGACATGAAAAAGCCGGCCGAAGCGGGCCAGACATGAAAAAGCCCGCCGAAGCGGGCCAGACATGAAAAAGCCCGCCGAAGCGGGCCAGACATGAAAAAGCCCGCCGAAGCGGGCTTGTCATCGTGGCCGAAGCCGATTACTGCTTGTCGGTGTCCAGCGCTGCCTTGCGCTCGCTGGCGGTCTTGCTAACCGCCACTGGCCGGCCCTTGAGCTGGTTCAGCGCCTGCAGCAGCGGGAAGTCATCCGACGTGCCAAATTCAGGCAGTGGCTTGGGCGGCTCTTTGCTCTTGGCCGACAGCTCTTCGAGCTTTTTGCGCGCTTCCTCACGCGCTTTCTCGCGCGCTTCGTCCTTCACCTCTTTGCCGTTGTTCAGGTGTTTTTCAAGGTCGGCTTCACGCATGCGCAGCGCTGCAAACACATTGCCCTCAGCCGTCTCATCAATCCACACATCGGGCACGATGCCCTTGGCCTGGATGGACCGGCCGTTGGGTGTGTAGTAGCGCGCGGTGGTGATCTTCAGGCCGGTGTCGGCCGGCAGCGGCCGCACGGTTTGCACCGAGCCTTTGCCGAAGGTTTGTGCGCCCATGATGGTGGCGCGTTTGTGGTCTTGCAGCGCGCCGGCCACGATCTCGCTGGCCGAGGCCGAGCCCTCATTGACCAGCACCACCAGCGGGATGGTCTTGAGCGCGGTCGGTAGCTTGCGCAGCGGGTCACCGTTGCCACGCCGGGCGTAATACTCGGGCGAGGCCTTGAAGGTGGCGCGTGATTCAGCAATCTGGCCATTGGTGGTGACCACCGTCACCTCCGGCGGCAAGAAGGCGGCGGACAGCGCCACAGCGCCCTCCAGCAGGCCACCCGGGTCATTGCGCAAATCCAGCACCAGGCCCTTCAGGTTGGGGTCGGCCTTATAGAGTTCTTCGACCTTGCGGGCGAAGTCGTCGATGGTGCGGTCTTGGAACTGGCTGACGCGGATCCAGCCGTAGCCTGGCTCGATGGTCTTGGCACGCACACTCTGTACCCGGATTTCTTCACGCACGATGGTGACCGGGAAACTGCGACTCTCGTCCTTGCGGAAGATCATCAATTGCACTTTGGTGCTGGGCTCGCCGCGCATGCGCTTGACGGCGGCCTCCAGGCCCAAGCCCTTGACGGGTGTGTCGTCGATCTTGGTGATCAGGTCGCCTGGCTTCAAGCCAGCGCGGAAGGCGGGTGAGCCCTCGATCGGCGAGACCACCTTGACCAGGCCGTCTTCCATGCCGATCTCGATGCCCACACCGACAAACCTGCCGGTGGTGCCTTCACGGAATTCTTTGAAGCTCTTTTTGTCGAAGTAGACCGAATGCGGATCCAGCCCGGCCACCATGCCGCCGATGGCGTCAGAGATGAGCTTTTTTTCGTCCACCGGCTCAACATAGTCGCTTTTGACCATGCCAAACACTGCCGCGAGCTGTTGCAGCTCTTCAATGGGCAGCGGTGCGAGCGAGCCGCGCGCAAAGGCTTGCAATTGCATGGTGGTCAGCGCGCCTGCCACAGCGCCAACGGCCAGCAGACCCACCACCTTGAACTTGCCTGTCATCTTGCCCCGCCTTGGCCTGTACAGGCCCGCCAACAAATCGATTGAATGGTCAGTATAAGACTGCAGTATTGATGGGAGTGTGCGGCCGGCTGGAGAGTTGCATGCCATTTGCCCGCTATTTGGCCCGGCCCATCACGCTGTATTTCAAGCGCATTTCCACCACAGTGCCGCGCTCAGCAACCCAGCCGGTCAGCCAATTCCGCCAGGCTGGCCACCACATGCTGGGCGGCACCGCGTGGTGGCGTGGTGCTTTGCCCCTCATGCTGCGGGTCTTGACGGCGCACCCAGGCTGCTTGCAAACCAGCGTCCAGCGCACCGTCCACATCACATGCGGCGTCATCGCCAATATGCAAGGTCTGCGCCGGGTTGGCACCAGCACGTTGGCAGGCAGCGATAAAAGCGGCGGCGGCCGGCTTGCTGACGCCCAGCTCCTGCGCGCTGACAGCGCCGTGAAACCAACGCCCCAGCCCCGGCACCCGCTGCACATCGGCATTGCCGTTGCTCAGCGCCACGATAGGCCAGCGCGCCGCCAGGCGTTGCAATGCGGGCAGCACATCCGGGTACAGCTCCACCTCATGGCGGGCCGCATAAAACACCTCAAACGCCGGCTCGGCCAGCGCCGGGTCCTCACCAGCGGCCAGCAGTGCGCGGCGGGTGCATTCACGGCGCAGGCGGCCCAGGTCATGCGCCCAATCGGGCCGCTCGGTCAGCAGGGCGGCGCGCAGGGTGCGCATGGTGGCGGCGTCCAGGTGGGCACCGGTGGCTGGGGCGTGCTGCTGCAGCCAGGCCTGCATGCGGGCCTCGGCGCGGCGCAGGGTGGGCAGCACCGGCCACAGGGTGTCGTCCAGGTCCAGGGTGAGGGCTTGTAAGGTCATCGCCTGGATTGTTGACCATGCGCCACGCGATAAGCTGCGCGCATGGACTCCAAGCACCCTGAACTGACCGCCCGCAATTTCCCCAGTGCCGAGCAGGACGCCAATGCCGCCACACCGCCGTCACGCTACGGCAGCCCACACACCGCGTTCCGGCTGGCCTTTACCGACACCGACTTTTTGCTGCGTGAAGAGTTGCGCCCGGTGCGCATGCAGCTGGAACTGCTCAAGCCCGAGCTGGTGCAGACCGAGCTGAACATCCAGTCCACCATCGTGATTTTTGGCAGTGCGCGCATTGCCAGCGCCGAGCTGGCCAGCCAGCGCCTGGCAGCGGCGCGCAGCGGCACCGACGAGCAAGCGATCAAGCGTGCCGAAGCCGGTGTGGCGATGAGCCACTACTACGAGGAGGCACGGCGTTTTGGTGCGCTGGTGACCGAGCGCTCCCGCAGCCTGGACACGCCGATTTACGTGGTCACCGGCGGTGGCCCCGGCATCATGGAAGCGGGCAACCGGGGCGCGTTTGAGGTGGGTGGCAAAAGCATCGGCCTCAACATCGTGCTGCCGCACGAGCAAGAGCCCAACGCCTACATCACGCCTGAGCTGTGTTTCCAGTTCCACTACTTTGCGCTGCGCAAAATGCATTTTTTGATGCGCAGCATCGCACTGGTGTGTTTCCCGGGCGGCTTTGGCACGCTGGACGAGTTGTTCGAGACCATGACGCTGGTGCAGACCGGCAAGAGCCGCAAGCGCCCCATCCTGCTGTTTGGCCGCGCCTTTTGGGAGACGCTGGTCAACTTCCAGCACCTGGTGGACACCGGCATGATCAGCGCGGGCGATCTGGACCTGTTCCAGTTTGTCGAGACCGCCGAAGAGGCCTGGGCCTGCCTGGCCGCGCACTACGGCTTTGATGCCGCAGCCGCCGCCTCTGGCAACGCCGGTTGAAAGCCGCAGGACGAGCACACCCCGATGAAACCCACCATCCGCCTGATCGGCGCGCCCACCGACATTGGCGCAGGCAGCAAGGGCGCCCGCATGGGGCCCGAGGCGCTGCGGGTGGCCGGCCTGCAGCAGGTGCTGGAGGGCCACGGCCTGACCGTCACCGACGCTGGCAACCTGGCCGGCCCGGCCAACCCCTGGCTGCCGCCCACCGACGGTTACCGCCACCTGGCCGAGGTGGTGGCCTGGAACCAGGCGGTGCATGACGCGATGCTGGACGCGCTGCGTGCCGGCCAGTTGCCCATCTTGCTGGGTGGTGACCATTGCCTGGGCTTGGGCTCCATCAGCGCAGTGGCGCGCCACTGCCGCGATGTGGGCAAAAAACTGCGCGTGTTGTGGCTGGACGCACATGCCGACTTCAACACCAACAGCCTGACGCCCAGCGGCAACATCCACGGCATGCCGGTGGCCTGCTTGTGCGGGCTGGGGCCGCAGGCGCTGATCGAGATGGGCGGCCAGGTACCGGCCATCAATCCGAAGTGGCTGCGCCAAATCGGCATTCGGTCAGTGGACGCGGGTGAAAAACGCCTGGTTCACCAAGTGGGGCTGGAGGTGTTTGACATGCGCTACATCGACGAGATGGGCATGCGCCACACCATGGAGCTGGCGCTGGCCACACTCGACAGCAATACCCATCTGCACGTCAGTTTTGATGTGGATTTTCTGGACCCCCCCATCGCCCCCGGCGTGGGCACAGTGGTGGCCGGTGGCCCGACCTACCGTGAGGCCCAGCTGTGCATGGAGATGATTGCCGACACCGGCCGTCTGGCCAGCCTGGACGTGATGGAGCTGAACCCGGCGCTGGATGTGCGCAACCAGACGGCCGAATTGGCCGTGGACTTGATCGAGAGTTTGTTTGGCAAAAGCACTTTGATGCGGGCGACGGTGTAGCCGCACGGTTGCCACCGGCACTGGCGGCGCCAGGCCTGTCCCCGTTTTGACAGTGAAAGCCCCGGGGCACGCCACCGGGCCCATGCCGCACCATCCCCAGTACCACTTTGAAGGATGACGATGCGCACCCGCCTTGCCCTGCTGCTTGCTCCCCTGCTCGCTCCCGTGCTTGCCCCACTGGCCTTGGCCTGCCTGCCTAACGCCGCTTTTGCACAGGCGGTGTTCCCCACCCCGGGCAAGCTCATCCGCATCGTGGTGCCCTTCCCGGCCGGTGGGCAGACCGACATCCAGGCACGCCTGCTGGCGGCCAAGCTACAGCCGGCGCTGGGGGTCACGGTGCTGGTGGACAACAAGCCCGGAGCGTCCAGCATCCTGGGCACGATGGAGGTGGTGCGCGCGCCGGCCGACGGCCACACCCTGCTCTACACCATCAGCGTCACCGCAGCGCAGAACCCGCATTTGTTCAGCAAGCTGCCCTACGAGCCGTTTCGTGACCTGACGCCGGTGATGTTTGCCGCGCGCTCGTCCACCGTGCTCACCGTGCCGGTGGCCTCGCCCTTCAACAGCGTGGCCGACCTGATCAAGTTCGCCGTGGCCAACCCGGGCAAGTTGAACTACGCGTCCTTCTCGCTGGGCAGCACCTCGCACCTGGTGGCCGAGCTGATGCAGCAGGCCACCGGCACGCAAATGACGC
>JAYVLI010000301.1:0-6353 GCA_043759535.1 Betaproteobacteria bacterium
GCGGCCATCAACCCCGGCAACTCGGGCGGTGCGCTGGTCAATGCGCGGGGTGAGCTGGTGGGCATCAACACCGCCATCTACTCGCGCACCGGCGGCAGCAACGGCATCGGTTTTGCGGTGCCGGTGGACGTGGCCCAGCGGGTGATGGAAAACCTGCTGAAAGCCGGGGTGGTGCAGCGCGGCTGGATCGGTGTGGAGCCACGTGAGCTGACGGCTGAGTTCATCGACAGCTTCAAGCTGCCGGTCAAACAAGGCGTGCTGATCACCGGTGTGCTGCAAGACGGCCCGGCCAGCAAAGGTGGCCTCAAACCTGGTGATGTGGTGGTGGCCGTGGCCGGCCACCCGGTGGCCAGCGTGGCGCAATTGCTGGACACGGTGGCAGCCTTGCAGCCCGGCCAAGCCGCCAAACTGGATGTGCAGCGCGGGCCGCAGGCACTGGCTCTGACGTTGGACATCGTGCAGCGCAAACCGCCGCCAGTGCGCAAGACGCCCTGAGGTGCCTTTCTGGATTTCAAGACCCGCTGCTGGCCTTGACCTCGGCTTCAGCGTCCGGCGCCTGGGTGTGCTTGATGAAAATTTGCGCGGCCCAGATGCCCACTTCGTACAGCAGGCACATCGGGATCGCCAACGACAGTTGTGACACCACATCGGGCGGTGTGATGATGGCAGCCACGATGAAAGCCACCACCACAAAATAGCCGCGCCACTCTTTGAGCTTGGCCACCGTCACCAGGCCCATGCGGGCCAGCACCACCACCGCCACCGGCACCTCAAAAGCCGCGCCAAAGGCGATGAACATGGTGAGCACAAAGCTCAGGTAGGCCTCAATGTCAGGCGCTGCGGTGATGCTTTTGGGCGCAAAGCCCTGGATAAAGGCAAACACCTGGCCGAACACGAAAAAATAGCAAAACGCCACTCCGCCAATGAACAACAAGGTGCTAGACACCACCAGCGGCAGCACCAGTTTTTTCTCATGGCTGTACAGGCCTGGCGCCACAAACGCCCACACCTGATAAAGCACCACCGGCAGCGCCACCAAAAACGCCGCCATCAGCGTGATCTTGAGCGGCACGATAAAGGGCGAGATCACATTGGTGGCGATCAGTGTGGTGCCCTTGGGCAGGTGGGCCACCAGGGGTGCGGCGAGCATGTCATACAGCCCGGCAGGGCCGGGCCAGAGGCACAACACAGCGAACACCACACCCACCGCGATGAAGGCGCGCACCAGCCGGTCCCGCAACTCCACCAGGTGCGACACAAACGGTTGCTCGGTGCCTGCCAATTCGTCTTGCGGGTCAGCCATGCTGCGTCAACCCCGGGATGCCGTTGCGCCAGGTGGCCGGTGGCGCGCCACCCGGGCAGCCCCCGACTGCACATGACCACGCACGCCGGCGCGCTGTTTGTACCAGGCCGGCACGGCCGCACGCTTCAGGCGCCAATGCTTGTTGGGGCGCTTGTATTGCGGCGGTGGCGGCTGCCAGGTGCCGGTGTCGGCATTGCCGGTGGTGTCGGCCGCTGTGCCCTCCAGCGCGCCGTGGATGTCGCTGTAGTGCTGGCCAAACGCCTGCTGGGCACCACTGACCTCGCGGTTGACGGTCTGCTCGACATCGCGGGCAGCGGTCTCGAACTGCGATTTCATTTTTTGCAGCTCTTCCAGCTCAATCGAGCGGCTGACCTCGGCTTTGACATCAGCCACATAACGCCGCGCCTTGCCCATCAGTGTGCCCACGGTGCGGGCCACACGCGGCAGTTTCTCGGGGCCAATGACGATCAGTGCCACGGCGCCAATGAGCGCAATCTTGTCGAATCCGAAGTCGATCATGCCGGCGCGTATTGCCGCAGCTCTCGCCGTGCCGGGGTGGGCACGGCAGCACTGGCCGGGCTCATGATTTTGTCTTGGCCTCAACGTCGACGGTATTGGCGTCGGTGGCCTTGCGGGCGGTTACCTGCTCGGGCGGGTTGCCCGCCGGGCCGGTCGATGCATCGGCCGATGCGGTGCCATCCCGCACGCCGTCTTTGAAGCCCTTGACGGCCGAACCCAGGTCACTGCCCACGTTCTTGAGCTTTTTGGTGCCGAAGATCAGCACCACCACGACCAGCACGATCAGCCAGTGCCAGATGCTGAATGAACCCATGACGAACTCCTGTTGGCCCGCAGGCCGGAAAGCGAAAAAACCAAGCCACAGATTCTAGGCCAGTGCCCCCCTGTCAGGCGGCCTGGCCCGGACGCATCACCCTTTTGCCCAGGGCCTGGGCCCGCCCATCACATGCAGGTGCAGGTGCTGCACCTCTTGCCGGCCGTCCTGGCCGGTGTTGAGCACATGGCGATAACCGTTGGTCACGCCCAACTTCAGCATCAGGCGTGGGCTCAGCGCCATCATCTTGCCCAGCAGCGCCGCGTGCGCCTCGGTCACGTCCACCATGCTGGTGATGTGCTGCTTGGGGACAAGCAGGATGTGGACCGGTGCCCACGGGTTGATGTCGTGGAAAGCGAAGATGTCGTCGTCTTCATACACCTTCTTGGCCGAGATCTGGCCGGCGACGATCTTGCAAAAAATGCAGTTGGGGTCAGTGTGCATGGCTTGGTGCGTCACAGCGTTGGTGCGGTCAGACCGGCATCGGCCGGCGGTTGTTCAACGCCATCCAGCCGCGCAGCACCCGGTACAAAAACCACAGCGAGATCAAGCCCCAGGCCACCCAGCCAGGGGCAATCAGCAACAGCCACAACGGCGCGGTGATGGCATACAGCACGGCCGCAATCACCACACTGCGGATGCGCCAGCGGAAGTGGCTTTCTTGCCATGAGCCGGCCGCATCACCCTTCTTGACCAGGTCAAGAATGAAGGCCAGCGCCAGCAGCAGCACACTGCCCTGCGCGCCCGGAAACACAGCGCCCACCGCCACGATCAGGTGCAGCAAGTAGCTGATGTGGCCCACGCTGCGCAGTGAGGATTCCGCCTCGCCGCTGAGCACCACCATCTGGGTTTGTGGGGAATTCATCACGTGCCGTCCTTCTCGCGGTTGACTGCCTTGCGCAGCGCAAATTCTTCAATGCCGGACAAGCCTTCACGGCGTGCCAATTCAGCCAGCACATCGGCCGGCTGCAGGCCAAAGTGGGCCAGTGCAATCATCGAGTGGAACCACAGGTCAGCCACCTCGTGGATGATTTTTTCGGGCATGCCATCTTTGGCGGCCATCACTGTTTCAGTCGCTTCTTCACCCACTTTTTTCAGGATGGCGTCGGTGCCTTTGGCAAACAGCCTGGCCACATAGCTTTTGTCCGGGTCACCACCATTGGCGGGCTTGCGGGATTCGATCACCGCAGCCAGCCGGGCCAGCAAGTCTTGGGACAGAGGTAGAGCGACGGGATCAGTCTCAGGCGCGGTCATTTTTTGTAAATCTGTTCAGGGTCTTGCAGCACCGGGTCTACCGTGGTCCAGCCGCTGCCGTCCAGCTTGCGGAAAAAACAACTGTGGCGGCCGGTGTGGCAGGCGATGCCCGGCTCATGCCCCAGCTGGCTGACCTTGAGCAGCACCACATCGGCGTCGCAATCAATGCGCAACTCATGCACTTGCTGGAAATGGCCGCTTTCTTCGCCCTTGTGCCACAGCCGTTGGCGGGATCGGCTCCAGTACACCGCCTGGCCACGCTGTACCGTCAAAGCCAGGGCCTCGCGGTTCATGAAGGCGAACATCAGCACATCACCGCTGCTGGCCTCTTGGGCGATCACCGGCACCAGGCCGTTGTTGTCCCACTGGATGCTGTCTAGCCAAGTCATGGACAACGAGTGTAGCCACCCAAATTTTGCTGATTGCGAAACGCCATCCGCTTGATCTGGGGGCCGATGCGGCCACTTCAAGCGCAGGGTTGCCGCCAAGGCGGCGCTGCGCGCTCAGGCCAGGTCGGTGCCGGTGTAGGCGACGTCCAGTGCAAAGTCCTGCGCCAGCAGGCCCTGGCTGGGCAGCAGGTCAGACGCGCTGCACAGGCGGGTGCCCCAGGCGCCGTGGGCGTCGCGCAGGTGGACCTCGGCGCGCTGCTCGTCCTGGCTGATGATCCAGTAGGCACGCAGGCTGTGCAGGCGCTGGTAGGCGGCACGTTTTTCACGCCTGTCGGTCTGGGCGGTGGACTCGCTCAGCACCTCGACGATCAGCGCCGCGTCGGTCAGCAGCTTGGCGCCATCGGCCGGGCCGCTGCCGCAACACACCAGCACATCGGGGTAATACACGCTGTCGGCCGCCGGCACATGCAGTTTCACGCCGTTGATGAAGACCTGGCAGGGCGTGCCGGCAAGCGCTTGCAGCAAGCGGGCGTAGATGTTGCCAGCGACGCAGTTGTGCCGCAGCGTGTCGCCCGTCATGGCGTAGACATAACCGCCCAGGTATTCATGCCGCAGAGGCGATGTGTCCTCGGCCAGCAGGTAATCACCCAGATCGACAGGTTTGCGCAGTGCGTTGGACATGGCCGCCAGTTTAGGCGGGCAAGACCAACGGTTCAAGCCGATGGTTCAAGCGCAAGCCTCAGCCGTGCAGCGGCCCGCTGTGGCCACGCTCGTCGGCAAACCAGCGCAGCACCGGCACGGTGCCGGGCAGCACCGGCGCCACCACCACCGGCAGGCCAGACCAAGCCATTTGCTGCTGCTCACGCATCTCAAAGTGGCCAGTCCAGTCATACACCTTGCAAAAATGCAGGCGCACGCGGGCATGTGGGTAATCAAACACGGCTTGATGCCACGGCTGTACCGCGCCGATGGTGATGCCCAGCTCTTCTTGCAACTCCCGGCGCAAGGCCTGCTCCAGCGTCTCGCCCGGCTCGAACTTGCCGCCCGGGAACTCCCAGTAACCGGCGTAGACCTTGCCCGCAGGCCGGCTGGTCAGCAAAAACTGGCCCGCTTTGCCCTGGGCATCCCGTTGGATCAGCACCCCCACCGCCACCTCGGTGATGGGCCGGTTGCCGCGCTCCACCCCGTCCACCGAATTGATGCCAGGCGCAGGCAACACCACCGGCTCAGACATGGTCCAGCCCGTCCGGTGCGGGGCTGTTGCCTGGCAGCGCGGCGGCCTCGTCAGCGGCATCCGCCGAATGGTCCCGTCCGGCCCAATCGCGCGCAAATTGGTAGGCCACCCGGCCCGAGCGTGAGCCCCGCTCCAGCGCCCACACCAGCGACGGCTGGCGCGCCGAACTGATGGCGGCATCGGCCGCACCAAAGTGCCGCAACCACTGCGCCACGATGGCCAGGTATTCGGGCTGGCTAAAAGGATAAAAGCTGATCCACAAACCAAACCGCTCTGACAGCGAGATTTTTTCTTCCACCACTTCACCCGGATGTACCTCACCATCATCGGTGTGCTGGTAGGTCAGGTTCTCCTTCATGTATTCGGGCAGCAGGTGGCGGCGGTTGCTGGTGGCGTAGATCAGCAGGTTGTCGCTGGCGGCCGAGATGCTGCCGTCCAGGATGGATTTCAGCGCCTTGTAGCCGGGCTCACCCTCATCAAAGCTCAAGTCGTCGCAGAACACGATGAAGGGCTCGGGCCGGTCGGCCACCAAGTCCACCAAGTCGGGCAAGTCGATCAGATCGGTTTTGTCCACCTCGATGAGGCGCAGGCCCTGCGCGGCGTATTCGTTCAGGCAGGCCTTGATCAGCGAGCTTTTGCCAGTGCCGCGCGCACCCGTCAGCAGCACGTTGTTGGCAGGTTGGCCGGCCACAAACTGCGCGGTGTTGCGCAACAGGCGGCCTTTTTGGCCGTCCACTTCTTGCAAATCGCTCAGCGCAATGGGCGCCACCTGGCGCACCGGCTGCAGCCAGCCCGATGTGCCGCGCTTGCGGTAACGGAATGCGGTGGACGCCGCCCAGTCGGGCGCCGTCAGGGCTTGTGGCAGCAGGGTTTCCAGGCGCTGCAGCAGGTGGTCAGCGCGTTGCAGCAGGACATCAAGTGCGGTGGGATTCATGCGCAAGAGTTTAGCCAGCGCCCTGCCCTGGCCCGGGCTGCGCCCGCTTGGCGTCAGGCTGCCAGTTCAGCCCGGCCGCAAGCCGCTGGCGCTGTCAAACAGGTGCGCTTTTTCAGCGGCCCAAGCCACACACACTGCCTCACCCACACGGTGCCGTACGTTGCCTGGCACCCTGGCCGTGAGCAAACCTACCGCCGTGTCCACCTTGACGTAGGTTTCGGGCCCAGTGGGCTCGATCATGGTCAGCAGACCGGGCAAGCCGGCATCGGCAAAGGCCAGGTCTTCGGGTCGCAGGCCGTAAGCCACATCCTGCTGGCCCGCAGCGGCCATCAAGGCATGGCGCTGTGCCGGGGTGGTGGGCAGTGGGGTGCCGTGGGCCAGCAGGCCGGCGTCGGCATGGTCGGCAC
>JAYVLI010000302.1:0-25602 GCA_043759535.1 Betaproteobacteria bacterium
TTTTTGCGGCAGGCTTTGCGCTGAAGGCAGACCCGCCGCGCAGGCCGCGCTGCCGGGGCAACACGGCCGGCCAGCGTCAGGCCTTGCGCACCTGGGCGATCAGCGTGTCGGCCACCGCCAGCGCCCGCTCCGACGTGCCGGCGATGGACGGTGAGGTCATGAACCGGCCCTGGATGCCCAGCGTGGGCACGCCCTCGATCTTGAAGCCCTCAGCCAGGCTGCGCGACTGGCGCAGCTTGGTGGCCACCGAGAAGCTTTTCATCGCGTCGCCGATCTTGCTGGCATCAGCGCCTGCGGTCTTGACCCAATCGAGGATCTCGGCGTCGGTGTTGAGCCGCACTTTTTGCACATGGATGGCGGCAAACACCTTGCGGTGCAGCGCGTCCACCTGGCCCAGCGACTCGATGGCGAAATACAGCCGCTGCAGCGGCTCATGGGCGGCGTTGAAGGCCACCGCCATGCGGCGGAAAACCACTTGGGCCGGCTGCTTTTTGACCCAGGCATCCAGTTGCGGCTCAAACGCGTTGCAGTGCGGGCACCAGTAGCCAAAAAACTCCACCACGTCCACCTTGCCCTCGGGCACTGGCACCGGCTGCGCCACGCGCTTGAAATCGGTGCCTTCCACCAGCGGGCCACCCTGGGCCCACAGCGGTGCTGACAGGCCGGCCAAACAGGCCGCTGTGGTGGTGAGGGCAAATTCACGACGGTTCATCACAAAATCCTTTGGCCAACAGACCGGGGTGTAGACAGTGTCACAACGCGGGTGGGACTGCTGCGGTGGACCAGAGGTTCAACGCTCAACCCGCACCAGGTTGGCGTCGATGCCGGCGCCGGACAAGCGGCCTTGTGCGTCCTCGGCGTCGCTGCGGCCGTCAAACGGGCCCAGCCGCACCCGGTAGACGGTGCGGCCGGCCTGCTCACGCTCGGTGATGCGCGCATTCATGTCCATCAGCGCCAGGCGGGCGCGCTGGGCTTCGGCATCTTCTTGCCGGGTGTAGGCACCGGCCTGCACAAAAAACGCCGCCACCACCGCGCTGGCGGCCTTGGCCACCGGCTTGGGCTGTGACGCGGCGGCGTCGGCCTGGCCGGCCAGGATGGCGGCCGGGTCACGCCCGGTGCGGGCGTTGGTCGGGTTGAGACCTGGCTGGCTGCTGGCTGCCGCCGGCGGTGCAGGACGCTGGGCGACTGGCGGCGCGGCCAGGGGCGGTGTGGACAGCGGCGGCATGCCGGTGTCCGCACTGCTGGCCGGCAGCGGCGCCGGCTGGGCCGCCACCGGTTGCGGCTTGGCCGGGTTTTTGCCGGCCAGCGGGGCGTTGGGGTCCCAGTGTTTGTTGCGCTCGGCTTCCGCCGCGTCCTGGTCGGCGCTGCGCTGCGGCGCCTTGTTGACAAACGGCACCGGTGCCTTGGTGATGTAGAGCGCCACCGCCAGCGCCACGCCCAAACCGGCCAGCAGGCCGACCACCAGGCCGGTGGTGAAGCTGCCACGTTGCAGGCTGTTCATTGCAAGGTCTCCTCAGCGCCGTTGTCGGCGCCGGTGGTGGTCTCGCCGCCATGCGCCTCGCGGGCCATCACATCCGGTGCGCTCACACCCATCACGCCCAAACCGTTGCGCAGCACCTGGCGGGTGGCGGCCAGCAGCGCCATGCGGGCTGCTGCCAGCGCCGGGTCATCGTTGAGCAAGCGTTCAGCGCCATACCAGCTGTGCATGGCGCCGGCCAGATCCCGCAGGTAAAAGGCCACATCGTGCGGCGCAAAGTCAACCGCTGCGCGGCCCAGCATGTCGGGGTAGGCGGCCAGCTTGAGCATCAGCGTGGTCTCGGTGGCGGCGGTCAACAAGCCCAGGTCGGCCGCCAGCGCACCACCACCACGTTCAGCGTATTTGGCCAGCACGCTGCAGGCCCGTGCATGGGCGTATTGCACGTAGAACACCGGGTTGTCGTCGCTGGCCTGCAGCGCCAGGTCCACATCAAACACAAACTCGGTGTCGGCCTTGCGGCTGATCAAAAAGAAGCGCACGGCGTCGCGGCTGGTCCAGTCGATCAAATCGCGCAAGGTGATGTAGCCGCCGGTGCGCTTGCTGATCTTGACCTCGGCGCCACCCTTCATCACCGTGACCATCTTGTTCAGCACGTAGTCGGGCCAGCCGCGCGGAATGCCCACATCGGCTGCCTGCAAGCCAAAACGCACCCGGGCAATGGTGCCGTGGTGGTCAGTGCCCTGGAAGTTGATGACCTTCTCGAACCCGCGTTGCCATTTGTCGATGTGGTAGGCCACATCGGGCACAAAGTAGGTGTAGCTGCCGTCAGATTTGCGCATGACACGGTCTTTGTCGTCACCACCGTCGGTGCTGCGCAGCCACAAGGCGCCGTCTTTCTCGTAGGTGCTGCCCGACGCCACCAGACGCGCCACGGCGGCATCCACCTTGCCACTGCTGTACAGGCTGGACTCCAGAAAGTAGTTCTGGAACTTGACCCCAAACGCCTGCAGGTCGAGGTCTTGTTCATGCCGCAGATAGGCCACCGCAAACTGGCGGATGCTGTCCAGGTCGGCCACATCGCCGCTGGCCGTGAAGGCGCGGTCATCGGCATGCACGGTTTTTTGCAGCAAGAAGTCAGCAGCGATGTCGCTGATGTAGTCGCCGTTGTAGGCGTCGGCCGGCCAGCCGTCGTCACCCGGTTTGAAGCCTTGCAAGCGGGCCTGGGTGCTGCGCGCCAGCGTGGCAATCTGCACCCCGGCATCGTTGTAATAAAACTCGCGTGTCACCGCCCAGCCTTGGCTCTCGTACAGGCAGCAAATGGCGTCCCCCAGCGCACCCTGGCGGCCGTGGCCCACATGCAGCGGACCGGTGGGGTTGGCCGAGACAAACTCGCACATCAGCCGGTGGCCGTTGGCCGGGCGCTGGCCAAACTGGGCGCCGGCGGCCAGCACCTCGGCCACCACCGCCTGCTTGGCAGCGGCGCTCAAGCGCAGGTTGATGAAGCCGGGGCCGGCAATCTCCAGCGCGCTGACCCACTGCTGCACGGCGGGCTGGGCCTGCAGTGCGTCCACCAGCGCAGCGGCCAGCTCACGCGGGTTGCGCTTGAGCTGTTTGCCCAGTTGCATGGCGGCGGTGATGGCGAAATCACCATGCGCCGCCTGCTTGGGCGACTCGAACGCAGCGCTGTACGGTGTGCCCGGTGCCAACTGCTGCACGGCATGGGACAGGGCCTCCAACAAGGCCTCTTTGGCTTGGATCATGGCGCAGGATTCTACGGTTGGGGGGTGTGGCGGCCCGGTGCAGCCACGGCCTGGCCGGCCAGGCATCACGCCAGGCCAGACTGGTGGCTGCGCCCGGTTTCAGTTGCAGTGCAGATTGGCCGACAACCGGGGTTGAAACCTCCGAAGCCCATGTCCGCACGCCAGCCACTGCACCCCTCCTTGTCCGGTTTCAAGTCTGTCGTCAACACGCCGGCAAACACGTCCGCCAACCCGGCGGACACACCCGACCGCGACCCCAACCTGCCACGCCGCATCGGCAAGTACCCGGTGCTGGCCAGGCTGGGTGAGGGCGCCACCAGCGAGGTGTTTCTGGCCGAAGACCCGTTCAACCAGCGCCAGGTGGCCATCAAGCGGGTGCGCGAGGCGATGCCCGGCAACAGCGTGGAGAACCACTACCGCAGCCACTTTTTTGCAGCGGAAGCCGCGCTGGCCGGCAAGCTGCAGCACCCAAATGTGGTGCGCATTTTTGACGCAGTGGACGACCCGCTGCAGCCCTATCTGGTGATGGAGTACGTGCCCGGTGACACGTTGCGCCGCTTTTGCCGGCCCGACGCGCTGCTGCCGCTGGACCAGATTGTCGAGATTGGCTTCAAGTGCGCCATGGCGCTGGGCTATGTGGCGCGCCAGGGCCTGATCCACCGCGACATCAAGCCGGCCAACATCCTGGCCACGCTCAACAACGAGCTGGTGGTGGACATCAAGATCACCGACTTTGGCAGCGTGTTTGACCACGGCAGTGACCGCACGCAGGTGTTCCGTGTCGGCTCACTGGCCTATATGTCACCCGAGCAACTGGACGGCAGCACGCTGGACACGCGGGCCGACATGTATTCACTGGCCACCGTGCTGTACCACCTGATCGCCGGCCGGCCGCCGTTTGAGGCCGCCAACCAGGTGGCGCTGATGCACCAGATCTACCACGCCGAGCCACCACCACTGGGCCAACTGCGCGCCGGTGTGCCCCCGCGCATGGATGCGCTGCTGCGCCAGGCGCTGGCCAAGCACCCGGCCGACCGGCCAGCCGACTGGGACGCGTTTGCGCCGGCCTGGGCCCAGCTCGTGTCCAGCGGCGAAGTGCCGGTGGGTCGGCTGCAAGACGTGCTGGACTCCGAGCGCTTCAACCTGCTGCGCACGCTGGAGTTCTTCAAAGGCTTTGGCGATGTGGAGCTGTGGGAGGTGGTGCATCGCGGCCAGTGGCGGCGCCACAAATACGGCGCGGCCATCTACAGGAAGGGCGATGAGGGCCGCACCTTCCACATCATTGCGCTGGGCCGGGTGGATGTGTACCGCGACGGTGTGCGGGTGGCGCAGCTGGGCGCCGGCACGTCGGTGGGTGAGATGGCCTACCTGGCGCCCAGCCCCGACCTGCGGCGCCACAGCGCCGACGTGATCGTGGCCGAGCCAGCCACCACCATTGCCTTCACACCCGAGTCGGTGGAGTTGCTGACGCCGGTGACCCGCCACCTGTTTGACGCCGCCTTCATCGGTGTGCTGGTGCGCCGGCTGCATGCCGCGCATGAGGCGCTGGCGCACCCGCGCCGCATCTTGTGATTGGCAACGCGCAGGGCGCAGCACGGCACCGCGTAGCGGGGCCTGAGGCCGGACAAGGCCGTCTAAAAGCCGGGTAGGACCACCCAAGATCACCACCCAGAACAGAACCGCCGGCCCAGATTTGCAGCAAGGCCGGTGTTTGTCATGGCCGCGTCACAGGCACACCCTATGATTCGACAATCGTGGAAATGTAGACCAGTCAGCCCCCAGACTGGCGTGTGTGGACTGCAAAGGGACGACTGTGAAAGTTGGCATCAACGGCATGGGCCGCATCGGCCGCCTGGCATTGCGTGCTGCACTGGGCGCCGCTGACCGGCAGCCAGACGACCCCCGGGCGGGCAATCGGCTGGATGTTGTGCATCTCAACGAGCTCAAAGGCGGCGCAGCAGCAAGCGCCCACCTGCTGGCGTTTGACAGCGTGCAAGGCCGATGGCGCACCGAGATTGCGGCCGAGGGTGAGCACGCTGTCCGCATCGGTGATCGCAAACTCACGTTCTCCAGCCATGCCACTGCAGCCGACATCCCCTGGGGTGACCTGGGTGTGGATGTGGTGCTGGAATGCACTGGCAAATTCCTGACACCCGAGACGCTGCAGGGCCACCTTGACCGGGGTGCCAAGCGCGTGATCGTCGCTGCGCCGGTCAAGGTGGGTGGGGTGCTGAACATCGTGGTCGGTATCAACCACCATCTGTATGACCCGGCGCAGCACCGCATCGTCACGGCGGCGTCCTGCACCACCAACTGCCTGGCGCCGATTGTCAAGGTTGTGCATGAAGCGCTGGGCATCCGGCACGGCCAGATCACCACCATCCACGACCCAACCAACACCAACCTGATGGTGGACGCGCCGCACAAAGACCTGCGCCGCGCACGCAGCGCCATGCTCAGCCTGGCGCCCACCACCACCGGCAGTGCCAGCGCCATCGCGCTGATTTACCCCGAGCTGAAAGGCAAGCTCAACGGCCATGCGGTGCGCGCACCGGTGCTCAATGCGTCGTTGACCGACTGTGTCTTTGAGCTCCAGCGCGAGACCACCGCCAATGAAGTGAACCGCCTGTTTGCCGAGGCTGCAAAAGGCCCGCTGGCCGGCATCCTGGGCTATGAAGAGCGGCCACTCGTCAGCGCCGACTACGCCCGCGACACCCGCTCATGCATCATCGATGCGCTGTCCACCATGGTGACTGACGGCACGATGTTGAAGGTCTACGCCTGGTACGACAACGAGATGGGCTATGCCTGCCGCATGGTGGACCTGGCCTGCCACATGCGCGGCTGCGGCCTCTGAGCACCGTGGCATCCACCAAATCCGCACCTGGCATGCCTGGCGCCGCACCGCGCAACGGCGCCCGTAACTACGCCACCGTCACCGCCGCGTACTGGGGCTTTACGCTCACCGACGGCGCGCTGCGCATGCTGGTGTTGCTGCACTTTTACCGGCTGGGCTACTCACCGTTCACGCTGGCTTTTTTGTTTCTGCTGTACGAGGCCATGGGGGTGGTGGCCAACCTGATCGGCGGTTGGCTGGCCACGCGCTACGGCATCCAGCGCATGCTGACCGTTGGCCTGTGTACCCAGATCACCGGCTTTTTGCTGCTGTCCCAGTTGTCGCCCAGCTGGAGTGTGGCGATGTCCGTGGCCTGGGTGGTGCTGTCACAAGGCGTGTGCGGTGTGGCCAAAGACCTGACCAAAACCGCCAGCAAATCGGCCATCAAACTGACTGCCGGCACCGCATCGGGCCAGTTGTTCCAGTGGGTGGCGTGGTTCACTGGCAGCAAGAATGCAATGAAGGGTGTCGGGTTTTTCCTCGGCGGCCTGTTGTTGGACCAATTGGGTTTTCAGCACGCGCTTTGGCTGATGGCAGGTTTGCTGGCCTTGGTGCTGGCTGGCGTGGTGGTGTTTGTGCCGCCGCTGATGGGCAAGGCCAAAGCCTCCACATCGGCCAAAGACTTGTTTGCCAAGAACCGCGCCATCAACTTGCTGGCTGCTGCCCGCGTGGCACTGTTTGGCGCCCGCGATGTCTGGTTTGTGGTGGGTGTGCCGGTGTTCCTGTATGCCGCCGGCTGGACCTTCACGATGGTGGGCGGCTTTCTCGCTGCATGGACCATTGGCTACGGCCTGGTGCAAGCCCTTGCGCCGGCGCTGGTGACACGCAGCGACGACGGCTTGAGCTCCGAGGTGCCGGCGGCACGCCTTTGGTCCGCACTGCTGGCGCTTGTGCCTATTGCATTGGCGGGCATGGTTGCCATGAAGCTGCCGCACCTGGAATGGGTGGTGGTTGCCGGCCTGGGTGTGTTTGGCTTTGCGTTTGCCGTCAACTCGGCAGTGCATTCGTACCTGATCCTGGCTTATGCCGGCTCAGAGAAAGCTGCGGAGGACGTGGGCTTTTATTACGCCGCCAACGCACTGGGCCGCTTCTTTGGCACCCTGTTGTCGGGTCTGTTGTACCAGTGGGGCGGCCTGCTGCTGTCGCTGTGCGGGTCAGCCGCGATGTTGCTCATCTGTTGGCTGATCACCCTGGTGCTGCCCGACAAACTGGGCCAGCGGCCTGCGCAGCAGGGGCTGAACGAATCGCTGGATCAGGCATCGGCTGTGCAACGCGGCCCAGTCGGTGTTGCGGCCAACCACGCCGCAGGGTCATCCGATCAACACCGCTGAGAACGTTGTGGCGCGATCCGCAACCACCATCACATCCTTCATGACATCGGCCACCACAACCAGCACCAGTCCGGCCCCACAACTGGTGGCGCCATTGATGGACGAAAAGACGGCCGTCACAGCGCTTGCAGCCCTGGCCCAAGGCATGCGCCTGCGGGTCTTCCGGGCACTGGTCGGCGCCGGGCCTGCAGGGCTGACACCGGGGGCGCTGTCGGCCACGTTGGACGTGCCAGCGTCAACCCTGTCCTTCCATTTGAGGGAATTGTTGTATTCGGGCCTGGTGACACAAGCGCGTGAAGGCCGGCACCTGATCTACCGCCCCGCACTGGCGCAAATGAATGCATTGCTGACCTACCTGACAGCACACTGCTGCCAGGCGACAACGGGCACTTGCGCTGTTGGCGCGACACCGGGCTGCACCAGTTGCTGATGCGCGCCGCTTTGCCAATCCCATCTGCCTATCCCCACAGGAGCACCTCATGAGCGACAAGGTCTACAACGTACTCTTCATCTGCACCCACAACTCGGCCCGGTCCATCCTGGCAGAGGGGCTGCTCAACAGCATGGGCGGTGGCCGCTTCAAGGCGCACTCGGCCGGCAGCCAGGCGCGCGGCACGGTCAACCCATTGGCACTCAAAACACTGGCTGCCCTGCACATTCCAACTGACGGGTACCGCAGCAAAGACTGGCGCGAATTTGCCGAAGCCGGCGCACCGATGTTGGATTTTGTTTTTACCGTGTGTGACAACGCGGCCGGAGAGGTCTGCCCAATCTGGCCAGGACAGCCGATGACAGCCCACTGGGGTGTGCCTGATCCGGCGGCTCTGCAAGGCACTGAGGTGCAGAAAGCAAAAGCGTTTTGGGATACTGCTGTGATCCTCAAACGCCGCCTCGAACTGATGCTTGCACTGCCACTGCGGTCGTTGGACAAGTTGGCGATCCAGCGCGAAATCACGGATATTGGATCGCGCTAAAACAGCGCCCGCAAGATGCCCACAGCCACACAAGGCATGCGCGTGCCGCCACCGGCGCCAATGGGCGTGTTTGAGCGTTACCTCACCGTCTGGGTGTTCCTGTGCATCATTGTCGGCATCGCTTTGGGCCAGCTATTACCGGGTCCGGTTCAGGCCATTGGCCGAGTCGAGATTGCCAATGTCAACCTGCCCGTAGGCCTGTTGATTTGGGTCATGATCATTCCAATGTTGCTGAAGGTTGACTTCGCGTCGCTCTCACAAGTCAAGCAGCACTGGCGTGGCATCGGCGTCACGCTGTTTGTCAACTGGGCAGTCAAGCCGTTCTCCATGGCGCTGCTGGGCTGGCTGTTTGTCCGCCATGTATTTGCACCTTACCTGCCGCCAGATCAAATCGACAGCTACATTGCCGGGCTGATTTTGCTGGCCGCAGCACCGTGTACCGCAATGGTGTTTGTTTGGAGCCGGCTGACCGGCGGGCACCCACTGTTCACGCTGTCACAAGTGGCCCTGAATGACACCCTGATGGTGTTTGCATTTGCGCCCATCGTGGCACTGTTGCTTGGCTTGTCATCCATCACCGTGCCTTGGCAAACGCTTGTCACGTCAGTGGTGCTGTACATCGTGATTCCGGTGCTGCTGGCCCAGCTCTGGCGCAAGACACTGCTGGTGCGCGGACAGGCCGCGCTTGACGCTGCCGTTGCAGCGATCGGGCCTTGGTCAATCGCCGCATTGCTCGTCATGCTGGTCTTGCTGTTTGCATTTCAGGGCCGGGCCATTCTCGACCAGCCCCTTGTGATTGCCATGCTCGCCGTGCCCATCCTGATCCAGGTGCTTTTCAACGCGGGTCTGGCCTATTGGCTGAACCGACGCCTTGGTGAATCACACAGCGTGGCATGCCCATCGGCACTGATTGGTGCAAGCAACTTTTTTGAGTTGGCGGTGGCCGTTGCAATCAGCTTGTTTGGCTTTGCATCAGGTGCCGCACTGGCCACGGTTGTCGGCGTGCTGATCGAGGTGCCGGTCATGCTGCTGGTTGTCAAAGTGGTCAACAACAGCAAAGGCTGGTACGAGGCCGGTTTGAAGCAACAGACAAGCGCGTGAGCTGCACCATCATGGCCTTTCGTCAACCGGCATACGGCATACGGCATGCCGCACAACAAACAGGCACTGATCCGCAGCAACGGCCCAGTGCCTGTGGCTTGCAACCCGCCCGTGTCTTGTAACCATCACCGAGGTGAGTGATCTCCATGTCGCTGCTTGACTTGAGCCTGCCCAATGTCGATACCGCGCTGTTTGCCAGGCCCACCGGCATGCACCTGGCGGGTGCCGGTGCGTCGGCCAACGCACCGCGAATCCTGCTGCTGTACGGCTCGCTGCGCGAACGCTCATACAGCAAGCTACTGACGCTGGAAGCAGCACGCCTGCTGCTGGCCATGGGCAGCGAGGTGCGGGTGTTTGACCCTGCCGGCCTGCCCCTGCCGGATGCCGCACCAGACACCCACCCCAAGGTACAAGAACTGCGGGATGCGGCAGCCTGGGCAGAAGGCATGGTCTGGACCTCTCCAGAGCGTCACGGCGCAATGACCGGCATCATCAAAGCCCAAATCGACTGGATTCCGCTGAGCATTGGTGCAGTCCGCCCAACCCAAGGCAAAACGTTGGCGTTGATGCAAGTATCGGGCGGCTCACAGTCGTTCAACGCAATCAATCAACTGCGTGTGCTGGGCCGCTGGATGCGCATGCTCACGGTGCCAAACCAATCGTCTGTGGCGAAGGCGTTTGCAGAATTTGACGATGCTGGCCGCATGAAACCGTCGGCCTACTACGAGCGTGTTGTCGATGTGATGGAAGAGTTGGTGAAGTTCACACTGCTGACGCGGGACGTGGCGCCTTACCTGGTTGACCGGTACAGCGAGCGCCGCGAAAGCGCCGACCAGCTGTCACAGCGGGTGAACCAGCGCACCATTTAAATCGGCGGCCAAGCGGGGCGGCGGTCTTCACACCGCTGTCATGTTCAAACGGAACCCTCTTCAGACCGTTTCATTCTTCTGGAGAAGTGGTCATGATTGTTTGCAGAAACAAGCGTTTTGCTGCGCTGGCTGCAGTCATGCTGCTGCCAGCTGGTGCGGCACACGCCACCGAATAGCTGCGCAATGGTGGGTTCGACGCCCAAGTCGGTTTGGTGCAATCACCAGACCCAATATTGGGCTGGTTCGCATTGGAGGGTGGTTTGCTGGGCGGGATTGCAATGCGTCCCGATGTGCTGAGCCCCGGGTCTGGCCACAGCACAGTGGGTGCTGCCAACGGTGCGCATTTCGCCTTGCTGGATCTCTCACAGCCGTCCTATGCGGTGCTCTACCAAAGTTTCACGGCAGTGGCTGGCGGCATTGCCAGCGGCCAACGCCGCGACAGCCTGTTCGCCACCTCGTTTGCTGACCGGTCGCCACCCGCACTGACGCTGGACCAGGGCCTGGACTACGCCAGCGCTGACCCGATGTTGAGCGCGGGTGTGGATATCTTGAAATCGGGCCCTGATCCACTCAGCATGAACAGCGCCGATATCGCGCACACCGATCCGGCAACCGTCAACTACAGCGGCAATGACACAAGGCCAACGGCCTACAGCAATTACCTGCATGGCCTGACGTCGCAAGACCTTGTGGCTGGCCAAACCTCTGCCTTGCGTTTTGCCGCTGCGGGCAATGCCGGCCAGGCGCTGGTGGGCATCGACAGCGTTTCATTTGATGTGACACCGGTACCCGAACCTGCCACCTGCGGCTTGTTGGCAGCAGGCTTGGCATTGATCGGTGCGGCCACACGTCGCCGCAACGGAACGTCTTCATTCCGAGACTTTTCAGGAGTCATCCGTGTCTCAGCAAATTTTTTGTCTCAGCGCTTGCCATTGCGGCTGCGCTGTCATTTGGCACACCGGCACACGCCCAATCGGCCCCGGTTGTGCAGGGCCCGGAATCAGTGGCCGACTGGTACAACGCTGGCAACGCCTTCATGGCGCAAAACAAGGCCTTGTTCAACAACACCTGCCGCGCCAAGAACGTGATCTTGGTTGTGGGCGACGGCATGGGTGTCAGCACGGTCACCGCGGCGCGCATTCTTGAAGGCCAACTCAAGAACAAGCCGGGTGAAGAGAACCGCTTGTCATTCGACAACTTTCCGTTCACTGCCTTGTCCAAGACCTATTCATGGGACCAGCAGACATCCGACTCCGCACCCACGATGACCGCCATGGCCACTGGCTACAAAGCCCGCGAGGGCATGCTGTCGGTCAATCACACCACGGCGCGTGGTGAATGCAATGCAGCGGTGATTGATGGCAAGAAGCTCAAGACCATTCTTGAATACGCGGCCGAGATGGGCAAGTCCACCGGCATTGTGTCCACTGCGCGAATCACCCATGCAACCCCTGCAGCGCTGTATTCGCACACTGCCGTGCGCGACTGGGAGGCCGACACCAACCTGCCGACGACCGACACCAACACCGGTGCCGCCTGTCGCGGGTCAGCCGCTGCAGTGAAGGACATTGCGCGTCAGTTGATTGAGGTGTCACCCACCTTGCGCAGCAGCCTGAAGGTGGCACTGGGCGGCGGCCGCACCTACTTCATGCCCAACACGCTGACCGACCCGGAGTACGCGGCGCAAAAGGGCCGCCGTGCTGACGGCCGCAACTTGACGGCGGAGTGGGTCAGTACCCGGGGCACGCTGGGCGGTGCGGGCTACGCTTGGAACAAAGCGCAGTTTGATGTCTTTGACCCCGCCAGCAACAGCTACCTGCTGGGCTTGTTTGAACCGTCGCATGTGCAGTATGAAGCCGACCGCCCGGCCGACACTGCAGGTGAACCGTCGCTCACCGAGATGACCGACAAAGCCTTGCGCATGGTGATGAAGGACGCGAATGGTTTCTTCCTGCATGTGGAGGCTGGCCGCATTGACCATGCCCACCACGCCGGCAATGCCAAGCGGGCGCTGATCGACACCATCGAGTTCTCCAACGCGGTGCGCAAGACGGTGGAGATGCTCAAAGCCGCTGGCAAATTGGACGACACGCTGATCATCGTGACCGCCGACCACAGCCACACCTTCACGATTGCGGGTTACCCCAGCCGCGGCAACAACATCCTGGGCTTGGTGCAAGAGGTGCCGGCCAAAGACGGTACCGCGCTGGGCACCAGCAAGGACCTGAACGGCCTGCCGTACACCACGCTGGCCTATGCCAACGGGCCAGGCTACCGCACCGGCGGCCGCCCGAACCTGACGAGCGTGGACACGACCAACGTCGATTTTCTGCAAGAAGCCGCCGTGCCGATGGGCTCGGAAACGCATGCCGGCGAGGACGTGGCGGTGTTCGCAACTGGCCCCAAGGCCTATCTGGTACGCGGCGTGATGGAGCAGAACTGAATCTTCCATGTGATGCGCGAAGCCTTCGGCTTCTGAGCAGCGCTGCGCCGGTCACCCGGCGCTTTGTCATCCGACCGGGCCCGCAGCCCGGTCGTTTGCGTTCAACCCGACACGACGGTATTCCAAGATGCTCCGCAAACCCTTGGCAAACCGACGGCCAGTGGCGCTGCTGATGGCCGCGATCATGCTGGCCGCATGGATGGCCACTGGTGCGCAGGCCCATGCTGCAGCAACGGCACCAGCCCACCGCCAGGCGGGGTCCGCACCTGTGGACACCGCAAAAACCCTGCGCATCGGCAACCACCCGCACCATTGGCCGCCCGGTTTTCGGTGCTGGTTGTGGCGCCAGCCGGCGCTCAACCGCCGACACTGCGCCGGGCCACCTGGTATTTCATCCGGGATGCCCAGCAAGTATTGACCAGCGTGAGCTGCTGCCACTCAAGTTGGTCTCTGTTCGCGGGCGTGGCGCTGACGAGCGGGTGTACTTGCGTGGTGCAGCCGGTGGTGAAACGCTGACCGTCGAGTGGCTGCCCGCGCTGCAACTGCCCGCCAAGCTCATCCGCACCGGCAAAAGCGGCGCCGTGACACGGATTGAGTTGCAGCAGCACGCGGCTGCTGCACCCACCACGTGGCCACGGCCAGGTGATCGGTCAGCCAACGACCTGCGGATAGACGCTGCGGATTTTGGTGACATGGACTACGAAACGGTGGTCAAAAAATCAGAGGCGCTTGACATTCGCCTGGGCTGGCGCGCTGCGCACAAGCACGACTGAGTCTGTCGCCGCACGCTGTCCAGCAACGGCACCGCAGTGCGCGGCCTGGCGCGCAGTCACTGCGCTGGCCACCAATGGCAGGCAGCCGTGATGTCAGACATTGCCGATGCGGTGCAGGTCTGCTCCAATCAGCCCCGGCCTGTTGATGCTGCCGGCCATCCACCCCTGAAAACGAGGACACAACCCATGATCAAACAGCTTTCCACCGTTGTTGTTGCAATGTTTCTGTGTGCTGGCGTGGCCCATGCCAACAGCCACAAAGAGGCGCCCAAGATGCCTGCAGCCGACTGCGAGAAACAAGCCGCTGACAAAAAGCTGGCTGGTGCCGCCAAGAACAGCTTTGTCAAGAAGTGCTCGGGTGGTGGCGCCATGGCCGCATCGCCGGCCGCTGAAGCCTGTGACAAGGCATCGGCCGAGAAAAAGCTGCACGGCGCCGCCAAGACCAGCTTCACCAAGAAGTGCATGGCTGACGCCAAGTAAGCGACGGGCGCCCACGCCCGGGATGGGCGGGGGCGCGGGTTGTCACAGCCGACAACCCCGCAGCCGCCGGCCGGCGGCTGCTTTCACTGCGTCAAGCCTTCAGCGCACCCCGTGCCACCAAGGCGGCACGCACCCCCGCGCCGTAAGCCGCATCGGCTTTGTCAAAGTGGCCCAACTGGCGCTGCTGGATGTCGGCAGGCACCTGGCTCAAGGGCCCGGACAGATTGTCAAACAAGGCCTGCTGCTCGGCCGCCGGCAGGATGCGGAACAGGTTGCCGGCTTGGGTGAAATCATCCTCCTGGCCGCGCCCGTCAAACCGCCCGGTGTTGCCGGACAAGGCCCAGCCAGCGTCCCCGTGGCCCAGACCAGACGCCCCGGTGCCGGCCGCCACCACCGTGGCGTAGTTGGGTGCCGCTCCACCGTTGTTGCCCTTGCCGGCGCCCGCCATCTGCCCATCCCGCTGCTGGTTGTGCATGGGGCAACGCGGCGCGTTGACCGGCAGGTGCTGGTGGTTGGTACCCACCCGGTACAACTGCGCGTCGTGGTAGCCAAACAGCCGGCCTTGCAGCATCTTGTCGGGTGAGTACCCCATGCCCGGCACCACGTTGGCGGGGCTGAAGGCCACTTGCTCCACCTCGGCGTGGTAGTTGTCGGGGTTGCGGTTCAACTCCAGGATGCCCACCGGAATGCGCGGAAAATCCGCATGCGGCCAGACCTTGGTCAAGTCAAACGGGTTCCAGCCGGTGCGCTGCTCCCAGGCCACCAATTCCGCCTCAGTCGCCACCTGCAGCCGCACCTCCCACTTGGGGAAGTCGCCGCTGGCAATCGCGCCAAACAGGTCACGCTGGGCGTAGTCCGGGTCCTCGCCGGCCAGCCGCACTGCATCGGCCGCGCTCAGGTTTTTGACACCTTGCAAGGTGTACAGGTGCCATTTGACAAACACCCGCTCACCCGCTTCGTTGATCAGGCTGAAGGTGTGGCTGCCAAAACCGTGCATATGGCGGTAGCCGTCGGGCGTGCCCCGGCTGCTGAACAGCATCGTCACCTGGTGCAGGCTCTCGGGCGCCTTGCTCCAGAAGTCAAACATCATGGTTGGCGACTTGAGGTTGGTCTGCGGGTCGCGCTTTTGCGTGTGCACAAAATCAGGGAACTTGATCGGATCCTTGATGAAGAACATTGGCGTGTTGTTGCCCACCAGGTCCCAGTTGCCTTCTTCGGTATAAAAGCGCATGGCAAATCCGCGCGGGTCACGCTCGGTATCGGCGCTGCCTTTTTCACCGCCCACGGTGGAGAAGCGCACAAAGGTCTCGGTGGTTTTGCCCACCGCCGCAAACAGCTTGGCCTTGGTGAAGCGGCTGATGTCGTGGGTGACGGTGAAGCTGCCGTGAGCACCGCTGCCTTTGGCATGCACCACCCGCTCGGGGATGCGCTCGCGGTTGAAGTGCTGCAGCTTCTCGATCAGATGGAAATCTTGCAGCAGCAGCGGGCCACGCGGGCCGGCGCTGATGGAGTTCTGGTTGTCCGGCACCGGAATGCCGGCGGCCGTGGTGAGAGTGGATTCGGTCATCGCTGAGTTCCTGCTGGGTCCCGGCCACGCCGGGATGGCGAGAATTTAGCGGCGCGCCAACCGATTGGCCATTTGAATGGCTGTAGCGTTGCAATAGCGGGTCAGGCTATTGAACCGATAGCCACCAACGCAGTCACCCGCCACGCCGGTCAAGACAGCCGCGTCACACCGTCCAGCTGGCAGGCATACACCGCGTTGCGCAGTGCGGCCACGGCTTCGTAGCGGGTGAAGCTGCGGCGCCAGGCCAGCACCACCCGGCGGGTGGGCACCGGCGCCTCAAACGGCACATAACGCACATGGTCGGTGCCACTGGACCGCTCAAAACTGCGCACGCTGAGCTGGGGCACCACGGTGATGCCCATGCCCGAGGCCACCATGTAACGGATGGTCTCCAGCGACGAGCCCTCAAAGCTCTTGCGGATGCCTTCGGCGTCACTGGCGAAGCGGGCAAATTCGGGGCACACCTCCAGCACATGGTCCCGGAAGCAGTGGCCGGTGCCCAGCAGCAGCATGGTCTCCTTCTTCAATTCGTCTGCGCTGATGGACGCCCGCCGCGCCAGCGGATGGTTGGTGGGCACGGCCACCATGAAAGGCTCGTCGTACAGCGGCGCCACGGCCAGCCCAGTATCGGGAAAAGGCTCGGCCATGATGGCGCAGTCCAGCTCACCGCTGCGCAGCATGTCCAGCAGCCGGGCGGTGAAGTTCTCTTGCAGCATCAGCGGCATCTGCGGCGTCTGGGCGATGACCTGGCGCACCAGCTCGGGCAGCAGGTAGGGCCCGATGGTGTAGATGATGCCCAGCCGCAGCTGGCCTTGCAGCGGGTCTTGGCCGCGCTTGGCAATCTCCTTGATGGCGGCGGCCTGCTCCAGCACCGCTTGCGCCTGCCGCACGATGGCCTCGCCCAGTGGCGTGACGCTGACCTCGGCCGTGCCGCGCTCAAACAGCTTGACCTCCAGCTCTTCTTCCAGCTTCTTGATCGCCACGCTGAGCGTGGGCTGCGAGACAAAACAGGCCTCGGCCGCCCGGCCAAAATGGCGCTCGCGGGATACCGCGACGATGTAGCGCAACTCGGTCAGGGTCATGGTGGCGGGGCGGTGGGGCGGCGGGTGAGGGGTCAGCAGCCCCACCGGGATTGTGACCGTAGCCAGCAGCCCGGTGGCCGCGCCTCACCGGACCGGCAATCCGGCAATCCGGCAACCCAACAATCAAGCCGGCGCTACGCTGCGGCGGCGTGCAGCAACGCCCGTGGTCAGCAAGCCGGCCAGCAGCAGCGCCCAGCTGCCCGGCTCGGGCACAGCGGCCGTCAGGGTCCAGCCGATGGCGTCCAGCGCGGCCAGGTCAGCACTGGTGGTATCACCTCCGGCACCGGTGGCCAGGCCGGGCCGCATCAGCGCCGCCGACGCCGGGCCAAAGTGGCTGGCCTGGTTGCCATTGCCGTTGTATTCACCGGTGGAGAAGCTTTCGATGCTGGTCAGCCCCCCATCGACCGAGAAATACGGCGTGCCACCCACCCGCAAATCCAGCACGCCGCTGGCCGAATAGCGGAACAAATCCAGCGGGGCATACCAGGCGTCACCCTCAAAGCGGTTGATTCCCGTGCCCACACCATCGGCAGCGCAGCGGTTGGCAGCGCCGCCGCAATAGTCAATGTCGTCCACACCCGATACAAAACCCAGCGCGTGACCAATCTCATGCTCGGCGATGGCGATGAAGTCGTACTGGCCAGCCGGCACGCCACCAGTGCGGCTGTAGCTGAACGCGCCTTGCTGGTCGAAGTAGGTGGCGAACTCGATCACCGCATCGGGCTGGGTGGCGCTGGTATTGGTGGCCAGGCCCAGCACACGGGCGTTGGCTGTGGTCATGCTCAGCCGGCTGTTGTTGGCCGACCCGTCTGCATCAAACCGGCTGCTCAAGTCACCCTGGGTGGCCAGAAAACGCAGCGCCGTGCCGGCCTGCAGATTGGCCACCGCGCTGTTGTCCAGCGCCGACGTGGCGCCGGCCACCAGCCGGCTGCGCACATCCGTGTAGCTGGCGTCCAGCACGCTGGCGTCAGTACTGCCCAACACATGCGACGGCAGGTTGTTGAAGGCGATGTCGATGTAGACCGTCACCGGGTCGGCGAGTACCCCGGACCAATACCTGGCAGCCGCCTGGAAAGCGCCCAGCTGGGCCGCCGTCATGCTGCCGTTGGCCGACACATCACGGAACGTGATTTGCAAGGCCTGCGCCGGCAGCGCCAGCACGGCCACACCCAGAGCTGCCGCCAGCGTGGCGGGTTTGAACAAACGCTTGCACTTCATGCGGTGATCCATCTCACTTTGGACGTTAGGGGAACCTGGTCTCGGAGTTCATCACAATTCACCGCAAGCCGGCACCGGCAGCTTGACGGCAGTACCCCTCGGCAGTACCCCCCATTTGCGGGGCCTGCCCGATGGCCTGTGCAGGCAAGAGCGTAACCGCCGCTCTCGCGCCATCCCCCTGTGTTGCGGGGGGCTGGGGTAAGTTCGGGCAGTCCCCCGGCTCTGAGGGGTTAGCCTGTGCGACTTATGGCACGTAAAGTGCATCGTGTAGCTGAGCATGTGTATCGGCAGCCCACCGCCTGATGCGCGCCCGACACCACGTTGCGGTGCCGTTGGTTGCTTGGTGCAGGCGCGGTGACCACCGCACTGCACAAAGCCATTTCACCTTGACCCGAGCAGGGGCCCACAACGCCTCGGCTTTCACACTGACGACGGGGTTTTTCATGAAGAAGTTTTTGCCGAAACTGGCGGTTGTTGCCGCCGCGCTGGCTTGCATGGGCAGCGCACAAGCACTGGTGCTGACGTTTGACAACACCATCGACACCACCCTGGCGCCCTTCGCGCCGCTGTTTGGCCATGGTGATGCCATCGTCACCCAGGGTTTTTATGTCGCCGGTTACTCCACCAAAGGCGGCGCTGGTGCCGGTGATCTTGTGGCCGCGCTGGTAGACGGCACCGATGTGGCCAACACCTGTACCGGCCTGGTCTGCCCCACCGGCAATGCCACCAAGTTCTTGGTTGGCCTGAACGACGGCCTGCCCGACATCAGCCGCGTGGGCGACGGCGAATTCAAAGTGACCGGCTTTGACGCCAGCTTTGTTGCCGCGTCGGGTGATGTGGTGTTGTCCACCGCGCTGTCGCTGGTGGTGGAGGGTTACTCGGCCACTGCAATGCTGTACTCGCAACAGTTCAGCCTGCCCGGCCCGGTGAATGGTGCATACAGCTTTGCCAGCTACACCTTGAGCGCAGCCAATGCCGCCACCTCGGTGGTTGAATTTGCATTCCGCGCTTACGCCTGCACCACGCCCACCACCTGCTCACGCACGCTGGACAAGGCGCAGTTTGCGTTGGACAACTTTGATGCTGTGGTGGCCGTGCCCGAGCCATCAGAGTGGCTGATGCTCGGCCTGGGCCTGGTTGGCGTTGTTGTGCAGGTGCGCCGCCGCACCGCCGTTTAACGCCGTCCGGACGCTGCAAACCACAAGGAATCCTGATGAAACTACTCCCTGCATCCTTGGCCGTGTTGGCCTTGATGGGTGGCTTGTCCACCGACGTGCTGGCGCAAGCGCGCCGCACCTACATCGTGCAACTGGCGGCTGAGCCGGCCGCCACCTACCAAGGCACTGTGGCCGGTTATGCCGCCACCCAGCCGGCGCTGGGTGCCCGCTTCAACGCACGCTCATCCGCCGCGCTGGCCTACAAAGGCTTTTTGGACAAGCAGCACAACAGCGTGGTCGCACTGGTGCGTGGTGCGCCCATCGTGGCCCGCTACTCCACTGTTTACAACGGCTTTGCCGCCCGCCTGACCGATGCCGAAGTGGCCACCCTGCGCGCCAACCCGTTGGTGGTGGACGTGCAGGTGGACGAAGCCCGCAAGCTGGAGACCATCTCCACCTCGGCCTTTCTGGGCCTGAGCGCCACGGGCGGTGTCTGGTCACAAACACTGGACGGCATCGCCATCAAGGGTGAGGACATCATCATCGGCGTGGTGGACGGTGGTGTCTGGCCGGAAAGCCCGTCGTATGCCGACCGCGTGAATGCCGGCGTACCGGTGTTCACCGGCGGCAGCCTGGCCTACGGCCCGCCCACCGGCAACTGGCTGGGCGTGTGCGAAACGGGTGAAGGCTTCACCCCGTCCAAGCACTGCAACAACAAGCTGATCGGTGCGCGTTTTTTCAATGCCGGCTTCATTGCCTCGGGCAGCCCCAAACATTGGACCGAGTTCTACTCACCGCGTGACTCGGTGGGCGGCGCCACCGGCCACGGCGGCCACGGCAGCCACACCTCGTCCACGGCGGGCGGCAACAGCGGGGCGCCTGTCACGCTGGCGGGTATCAACATGGGCCCGGCGTCCGGCATGGCGCCGCGGGCGCGCATTGCGGCCTACAAGGTCTGCTGGACCTTTGTCAACGCCGCAGCAACTGACGGCACCGGCAGCCAGAACACCTGCTACACCTCGGACAGTGTGTCGGCCATTGACCGCGCGGTGGCAGACGGCGTGCATGTCATCAACTACTCCATCAGCGGCAGCCAGACCAGCGTCAATGACCCGGTGGAGCAGGCCTTTTTGCGTGCCGCCAACGCCGGGGTGTTTGTGGCCGCATCGGCCGGCAACAGCGGCCCGGGCGTGGCCGTGGCCCACCTCAGCCCGTGGTTGACCACGGTGGCGGCGTCCACCCATGACCGCTCCCTGGTGGCCAACGCCACCCTGGGCAACGGCACGGTGTACACCGGCGCGTCCATCAACACGGTGCCGCTGGCCCAGACCGCGCTGATCCGCGCTGAGGACGCCGGCCTGGCTGGCGCCAACGCCACCAACCTGAAGCTGTGCTTCTCCAGCCCGGCCGTGCTGGACCCGGCCAAGGTGGCCGGCAAGGTGGTGGTCTGCACCCGCGGCACCAACGCCCGGGTCGACAAGAGCCTGGCTGTGCTCAACGCCGGTGGCGTGGGCATGGTGCTGGTGGACACCGGTGGTGGCCTGGTGGCCGATGTGCATTCGGTGCCGTCAGTGCATGTCAGCGCGGCAGATGGTGCGGCCATCCAGGCTTACACCATCGCAGGTGGCACCACTGCAATCGGCGCGTTCTACAACGGCAGCAAGCCGGCGCCCGTCATGGCCGGCTTCTCGTCACGCGGCCCCAACCAGGGCGACGCCAACATGCTCAAGCCCGACCTGACGGCGCCGGGTGTGGACGTGATTGCCACCGTGACGGCCGATCTCACCCAGGCACAGCGTGACGCGGTGGCCGCCGGCACGCTGGTGCCATCAGCAGCCTGGGCGTCGTACCAGGGCACGTCCATGTCCAGCCCACACGTGGCTGGCTTGGCCGCACTGCTGCGGCAAGCCCATCCGCGCTGGTCACCCGCTGCCATCAAATCAGCGCTGATGACCACCGCCATGCCCACCCTGACCGACGGCCTGGCGGGTGAGCAAAACGGTTTGCTGCCGTGGGCACAGGGTGCTGGCCATGTGGTGCCCAACAAAGCCATTGATCCGGGCTTGGTGTATGACGCTGGCCGCGTTGACTACATCCGTTACCAGTGCAATGTGAACAAGCCGGCGGTGGTGCCTGCATCCGACTGCACCACCTACGGCACGCTGGACCAGACCTACAACTTCAACCTGCCCAGCATCACGGTCGGGTCGGTCACGGGCAACGTCACCATCACCCGCAAGGTCACCAACGTCGGTTCATCTGCCGCCACCTACACGTCCACCGCCACCGTGCCTGGCTTCACCGCCTTGGTGACGCCCACATCGCTGGCACTGGCGCCAGGTGAAACCAAAACCTTCACCCTCAAGCTCACCGCCACCACAGCGGTGACCAATGTGTGGAACTACGGCTCGCTGACCTGGACCGACGGCACACACGTGGTCAAGAGCCCCGTCACCGCCAAGACCGGCAACCCGATCGCGGCGCCTGAGCTGGTGACCGGCACCACCGCGTCGGGTACCCGCCTGCTGACCATCAAGACCGGCATCAGCGGCCGCATCAGCGCCAACAAGGGCGGCATCAAGGATGTGACGATGGGCGCGCTGACGGCCTTGACGCCAGGCGCCATCGGCTCGGCAGCACTCAAAACCACGTGTGCGGCGGGTGTGGACACCGCGTCCGTCAAGGTCTACCCGGTCACCATCCCGGCCGGCACCATCGTGGCGCGTTTTGCGTTGCGCAATGCCGACGTGGGCACGGCCGGCGACGACAACGACATGATGTTGTTGTCACCCAGCGGCGCGGCCATCTACTCGGGCAATGACGGGTCAGACGAGTCGGTGCAGGTGTCCAGCCCGGCGGCCGGCGCTTACAAGGTCTGCGTGACGGCCTACGGCGGCGCTGCATCCATGACCCACCGGCTGTCCAGCTGGGTGGTCACAGCGGCCGATGCCAGCACCAGCATGAATGTGCTGTTGCCTGGGCAGGTGTACGCGGGCAGCACCGCCACGGTGGGCATCACCTGGTCGGGTGCAACGGCCACCGGGCGCTACATGGGTGGTGTGCAGTTTCTTGACCCGGCCGGCGCAGTGCAGGCCACCACGGTGCTGCAGGTTGGTGTGGGTGGCCTGGCGCCACTGTCCAGCCCAGAGCGGGCGGTGTCCACCAAGCAACTCGCCAAGTAAGCAACTCACCACCCAGCCACCAAGCGGTGGCCGGGTGGCCCATCAAAGGCTACAAGCCCCAGGCTTGCAGCCTTTTTTTCATGGGCTCACCGCTCAAGCGTTGAGGTAATCCGCCCGTGTGTCCAGCCAGCGCGCCACGTGGGCGCGTGCGGCGGCGGGGTGCTGGTCCAGCAGCAACGGGGCCAGGCGGCGGGCTTGCTGCAACAGCGGGGCGTCGTCGGCCAGGTCGGCAAAACGCAGCAAGGCATCACCACTTTGGCGGGCGCCCATGAACTCCCCCGGGCCGCGGATCTCCAGGTCCCGGCGGGCAATCTCAAAACCGTCGTTGGTCTCGGCCATGGCGCGCAGCCGGTCCCGCCCGGTGGGCGAGAGTGGCCCCTGGTACAGCAGCACACACACACTGGCCACCGCACCCCGCCCCACCCGACCACGCAACTGGTGCAACTGGCTGAGACCAAAGCGCTCGGCGTGTTCAATCACCATCAGGCTGGCATTGGGCACGTCCACCCCCACCTCAATCACCGTGGTGGCCACCAGCAGTTGCGTCTGGCCGGCCACAAACTGCGCCATCACCGCTGCCTTCTCGGCGCTGGGCAGGCGGCCGTGCAGCAGGCCGACCTGGGCGCTGGGCAGCGCTGCGGCCAGTTGGGCATGGGCCTCGGTGGCGTTTTGCAGGTCCAGCGTCTCTGATTCTTCTATCAGCGGGCAGACCCAATACACCTGGCGGCCGTTGGCCACTTCTTCGGTGATGCGCTGGATCACCTCGGCCCGCCGGTGGTCGGCAAACACCTTGGTCAGCACCGGCGTGCGGCCGGGTGGCAGTTCGTCGATGGTGCTCACGTCCAGGTCGGCAAAGTAGGTCATGGCCAGGGTGCGGGGGATGGGTGTGGCGCTCATCATCAGCAGATGGGGTTCAAGCTGTTGACTGGCCAACTTGTTGCGCAACGCCAGCCGCTGCGCCACGCCAAAGCGGTGCTGCTCATCGATGATGGCCAGGCCCAGGCATTTGAACTGCACCGCCTCCTGGATGACGGCCTGGGTGCCCACCACCAGCGCGGCCTCACCACTGGCCACGCTGTCCACCATCAACTGGCGCGCTTTGCCCTTGCGGCTGCCGGTGAGCCAGGCAATGGACTGGCCACGGGCGGCCAGCAGCGGCTGCAGCCACTGCACCAGCTTGCGGAAATGCTGCTCGGCCAACAGCTCGGTGGGGGCCATCAGCGCGCATTGCCAGCCGCTGTCGATGGCGATGGTGGCGGCCAGCGCGGCCACCACCGTCTTGCCCGAGCCCACGTCGCCTTGCAGCAGGCGGTGCATCGGCACGGCGCTGGCGCCGTGGCCTGCGGGATCCAACACGGCGCTGGCGCCGTTGCCCGCGTGATCCGGCAAGGCGCTGTCGCGCCGCCGGCCCAGGTCACCCGCAATCTCACTGCACACACGCCGCTGTGCTTCGGTCAGTTGAAACGGCAACACGCCCAGCAATTGATCCTGCAAGCCCCCGCGCACCGCGCGCAGCAGCGGCGCCCGCAGCAGGGCGCGCTCACGCTGGGAACTGAGTTGTGAGAGCTGCTGGGCCAGCAACTCCTCAAACTTGAGGCGCTGCCAGGCCGGGTGGCTGCGGTCGCCCTGCGCTTCCAGCGATTCTCCGGCCGGTGGCTGGTGCAAGCGCTGCAGCGCGGCGCGCAGTGTGGGCAGGCCGGCCGGCACGGTGCCGGGTGGTAGCAGCTCATCCAGAGGCGCCCGTTTCAGCGCTGCCGCCACCGCCTTGCGCAAATAGGCCTGCGGCAGTTGGGCGCTGGTGGGGTAGACGGGCGTGAGCGCACTGGAGAGTGGGGTGGAAGCGTCAGCCACCTTGAACTGCGGATGCACCATCTCGCGGCCAAAAAAGCCTATCCGGGCCTCACCCCGCACCCGCACTTGCGCGCCCACCGCCAAAGTTTTTTGGTGGCTGGGATAAAAGTGGATGAAGCGCAGCAGCAGGCTGTGCGGGTCGTTGTCAACACCGCCAGCCGCTGCCACATCACCGCCACCAGCGGGGCCGGCATCGCTGATGCGCACCAGCAACTGGCGCCGCATGCGTTGCTCGATGTGCGCCTGCACCACCGTGCCCTGCACCTGCACCGGCTCGCCATCGGGTGTCTCGGCGATTGGGGTGATGCGGGTCTCGTCCTCATAGCGCAGCGGCAGGTGCAGCGCCAGGTCGATGTCGCGGTGCAGGCCCAGTTTGTCCATCGCCCGCTGCGGCGCCGATTTGGGCGCGGCAACCGTGCTGGCACGGGCTGCAGGCGCAGCGGGCGCAACAGTGGGGGCATCAGACGGGGCCACAGGCATGGCACCGATTCTGCCGACTGCAGCGCCCGACACGACCCGCCTTGCGTGGCCTTTAGCCCAACACGCCATCCGCCTTGAACATCGCCTTGATGCCCCGCACCGCCTGGCGGATGCGGGCCTCGTTTTCGATCAGCGCAAAGCGCACATGGTCGTCACCGTGGTCCCCAAAACCGATGCCGGGCGACACGCTGAGCTTGGCCTTGGCCAGCAACTGCTTGGCAAACTCCAACGAGCCCAGCGCGCGGTAGGCGGGCGGAATCGGCGCCCAGATGTACATGCTGGCCTTGGGGCAACCCACCACCCAACTGGCTTCGGCCAGGCCTTTCACCAGCACATCACGCCGCTTTTGGTAGGTGGCGGCAATGTCTTGCACACACTGCTGGTCGCCCTCCAGCGCGGCGATGGCCG
This sequence comes from Betaproteobacteria bacterium, assembly GCA_043759535.1. GTDB lineage: Bacteria > Pseudomonadota > Gammaproteobacteria > Burkholderiales > Burkholderiaceae_C > Pseudaquabacterium. The sequence goes on from JAYVLI010000302.1 coordinate 25,050, forward strand.
CCACCTGCACCGGCGTGAAGCTGCCGTAGTCGTGGTAGCTCTTGATGCGCGCCAGCGCATGCACCAGGTCCGCGTTGCCCACCATGAAGCCAATGCGCCAGCCGGCCATGTTGTAGCTTTTGCTGAGGGTAAAAAACTCCACCGCCACATCTTTGGCACCGGGCACTTGCATGATGGAGGGCGCTTTCCAGCCATCAAACACGATGTCGGCATAGGCCAGGTCATGCACCACCAGGATGTCGTGTTTGCGGGCCAGCGCCACCACCCGCTCAAAAAAATCCAGCCCAACACACTGCGCGGTCGGGTTGCTGGGAAAGCCCAGCACCATCATCTTGGGCTTGGGGTAACTGCCGCGAATGGCCTTTTCCAGCTCGGTAAAAAAGTCCACACCCGGCACCAGCGGGATGGACCGGATGTCGGCGCCGGCAATCACCGCGCCGTAAATGTGAATGGGGTAGCTGGGGTCGGGCACCAGCACGGTGTCGCCGCGGTCCAGCGTGGCCAGCATCAGGTGGGCCAGGCCCTCTTTGCTGCCGATGGTGACGATGGCCTC
>JAYVLI010000303.1:0-3668 GCA_043759535.1 Betaproteobacteria bacterium
CTCGACCTGACGGCCGTGGCGCACGAGCTGGTTGATGGTTGGCATAAGTAACTTGTTCCCGTTTGAAGTCACGCGTTTTCGGACCACTGCCGGCACGGCTGGCGCCCTGCGTTTAAGAAAACACGAACGGCGCCGGGTCTCGCCAAATTGCGAGGCACGACGCCTGTCTGTGGATCCTGCTTGCTGGGCACCCGACGATGCGGGCGCATAAACTGCCGAAAAGCCCGCGATTATATGCAAGAAGACTCTTTGCTCACAAGCTGCTGCTGCAAGTTCTACCCGGCGTGGCTGTTGTGACGACAGCCAATACACTATTGCCCCCCGAGCCCGTGGTCCTGGACACCAACGTGGTGCTGGATTTGTGGCTGTTTGCTGATGGCCGCGCTGACGCGCTGCGCACCGCACTGGATGCCAGGCAACTGGACTGGGTGGCCACCGAGCGCATGCTGACCGAACTGGGACATGTGCTGCAGCGGCCGTTTTTGCAGACGTTTCTGCAGCCGTGGTGTGACGACCCGGCAGCCGCGCTGGTGGCGCTGCGTGCCCGGTGCCGCTTGCTGCCAACACCCTCGCCGTCCACCGACAGGGTGCCGACATGCCGCGACCCGGACGACCAGCCCTTCATTGACCTGGCCTGGCAGTTGCGTACACGCTGGCTGTTCAGCCGAGACCGGGCACTGCTTGCGCTGGCCCGGCGGGTCAGGCCGCGCGGCCTGGCCATCGTCACCCCGGACAATTGGGTGATGCCAGGCTGATCAGGCGAGTTGCCATTCGTCTATCCATTCGTGATGCGTGAGGCCTTGGTGGCTGAGGATCAATGCGAAACGGGTGGCCGTCCAACCGAGGGGTCGGATGGGATGCGCGGGGACCAGGCGCAGGTCGTAAAGCATCGTCATGTGCGGCGTGCCGGTCGGCTTTGGATGAAGCCCCGATCGCCGCAGCGCCGACCCCAACGCCAACCGCAGCTTGGCCACGGCGGCGTCGCTGCGCGCATCACAGCGCAGGACAAAGGCGTTGTTGTCGGGCTTGCCGTGGTTGATGAAGCTGTTTGCACTGTCGAAGACGATGGGCAAGGGCGGGCAGACCACGCTGGCGGCCGCCGCTTTGGCGGCATCAATGTCCTGCTGGGGGACATCGTGGGCGTAATCTGCAACTTCGTGCAAGGTCATGTGCAAGCGCTCAATGCGCAGGCAGGGCCCTGTCAGGCCATGCTGCCTGCGCAGTGTTGCCTCGACCAGGGAGAAACGCTGCGCATCCGCAGGCTGCGGGAAGATCGCCAGGAACAGCTTGTAGCCCAACAGTTTTCCTGGATTGCCGTGAAGAACCTCCGGCTGAAACAGTGTTGGCGCGGTGTCCAGCCCCGGCAAGCTCATTTGGTCGTGCATGTCATCCAATGGCGCAGAAAGAGCCCGTGCGTGTGGCGTGCTGGATGGCTGGGTTGGCGCACAACACGTCACACAGACAAGCATACGGGCAAGTGACCAGCCCATGAAAAAGGCGGCCGAAGCCGCCTTTTGGAGTTGATCAGCAGCGGCCGCCCAAAGCAGCCGCTGCGGTGATCAGTCCGCCAATCCGCTGCCAGCGCCCACCGCGCCCACTTCAGGCCGGGCGTCAACGGCGGCCATCTGCACGGCAGCCAGCTCTTCGGCTTCTTGCAGTGCAATCGCCCGGCGCTCGGTGTCGTCCATCTCTTCCTTGACCTTGCGCGCCTGGTGGTAGGCCATGCCGGTGCCGGCTGGGATCAAACGGCCGACGATGACGTTTTCCTTGAGGCCACGCAACTCGTCGCGCTTGCCCATGATCGCGGCTTCGGTCAGCACCCGGGTGGTTTCCTGGAAGGACGCCGCCGAGATGAACGAGTCGGTGGACAAGGACGCCTTGGTGATGCCCAGCAGCACGTCCACATAGGTGGCCGGCAGCTTGCCCTCGGACCGCAAGCGGTCGTTGGTGTCAAACAGCTCGGAGCGCTCCACCTGCTCGCCCAGGATGTAGCTGCTGTCGCCACTGTTGGAGATCTGCACCCGGCGCAGCATCTGGCGCACGATCACCTCGATGTGCTTGTCGTTGATCTTCACGCCCTGCAGGCGGTACACATCCTGCACTTCATCGACGATGTAGCGCGCCAGCTCTTCCACCCCCAGCAGCCGCAGGATGTCCTGCGGGTCGGCCGAGCCGTCAACAATCAACTCGCCCTTGTTGACCACTTGGCCTTCGTGTACCAGGATGTTTTTCTCCTTGGGCACCAGCTCTTCATGCTTGTGGCCATCGGGGTCGGTGATCTCCAGCCGGTTTTTACCCTTGGTCTCCTTGCCGAAGGAGATGGTGCCGGTCTGCTCGGCCAGGATGCCAACATCCTTGGGTGAGCGGGCCTCAAACAGCTCGGCCACCCGCGGCAAACCGCCGGTGATGTCGCGTGTCTTCTGGCCTTCGACTGGGATACGCGCCAGCACCTCACCAGGCGCCAGGTCTTGGCCGTCACGGATCTGGATCAGCGCGCCCACCGGGAAGCCGATGGTCACCGAGTGGTCAGTGCCGGGGATCTTGACCTCATGGCCTTGCGCGTCCAGCAGCTTGACCTGCGGCCGGATGACCTTGGCCACGCCACGCCGCTTGCTGTCGATCACCACCAGAGTGGACAGGCCGGTGACCTCGTCCACCTGCTTGGCCACCGTCATGCCCTCTTCGACATTCTCGAAGCGGGCCTTGCCGGCAAACTCGGTGATGATGGGGCGGGTGAGTGGGTCCCAGTTGGCCAGCACCACACCGGCCTTGACTTGCTGGTCGGCACGGATGTTGAGCGTGGCGCCGTAAGGCACTTTGTGGCGTTCACGCTCGCGACCGTGCTGGTCGGAGATGATGATTTCACCCGAGCGTGAGATGACCACCAGCTCATTTTTGCCGTTGGTCACATAACGCATCGTCGGGTTGAAACCGATGATGCCGTCCGATTTGGCGTCCACGCTGTTGGCAATGGCGGCACGCGACGCCGCACCACCGATGTGGAAGGTGCGCATCGTCAGCTGCGTGCCCGGCTCGCCGATGGACTGCGCGGCAATCACGCCCACCGCCTCACCGGTATTGACCAGGCCACCACGGCCCAGGTCTCGGCCGTAACAACGGGCACAGATGCCAAAGCGGGTGGCGCAGGTCAGCGGTGTGCGGACCTTGACCTCGTCGACGCCGGCAGCTTCCAGCATGTCGAGTGAGTCTTCGTCCAGCATGGTGCCGGCCGGCAGCAGCAGGGCCTGTGTCTCGGGGTGAACAATCTCCACCGCAGCAACGCGGCCCAGGATGCGGTCGCGCAGCGACTCGATGACTTCACCGCCTTCGACCAGCGCGCGCATGTTCATGCCGTTGAGGGTGCCGCAGTCGTCTTCGATGACGACCAGATCCTGCGTGACATCGACCAGACGACGCGTCAGGTAGCCCGAGTTCGCCGTCTTCAACGCCGTGTCCGCCAGGCCCTTGCGAGCACCGTGGGTGGAGATGAAGTACTGCAGAACGTTCAGGCCTTCGCGGAAGTTCGCGGTGATCGGCGTCTCGATGATCGAGCCGTCAGGCTTGGCCATCAGGCCGCGCATGCCGGCCAGCTGGCGAATCTGCGCTGCAGATCCACGCGCACCCGAGTCGGCCATCATGTAGATGGAGTTGAACGACTCCTGGTCCAC
>JAYVLI010000304.1:0-25477 GCA_043759535.1 Betaproteobacteria bacterium
GGCGCCAGAATGATGCGGGGCATCGCGTTCATGGCTTTGACGTAAGGCTCCAGCAGCGCGCTGGCCATGGGGCTGAGCGCCAGCCACAGCCCACCGCCCAGGCCGGCCAATGCGCCAATCGCAAACGCCAGCACCGTTTCGATCAGCGTCACCCACAGATGGCTGTAGATGTCGGCGTCCAGCACAAACCAGTGCCACACCCGACCTAGCACCTTGAGCGGTTCACCAAAGAAAAACGCGGCTTGCTGGTCGTTCTCAAACATGAACGGGCGCATCAGGCCCGGCACGGTAAGCACATGCCACAGCACAAAGATCAGCAGCAGCAGGCCAAGCTGCCAAACACGCAGGTTGCGGGGGTTGGGTTTGATGGCAGTCCACATGCCGCTCATGCCGCTTTCACCACCAGTTGCTGCTGGTAACCCTTCAGCACTTCATCCCGCAGCACCGCCCAGATGGCCTGGTGCAGCTCCACAAAACGCGGTGTGCTGCGCACCTCGGCCACATCGCGCGGGCGCGGCAGGTCCACCACAAACTCACCCATCGGGTGCGACGCCGGCCCGGCGCTCAGCACCACCACCCGGTCGCTCATGGCAATGGCTTCATCCAGGTCGTGGGTGATGAACAGCACCGCTTTTTTCTTGGATTGCCACAAGTCCAGCAACTCGTTTTCCATCAACTGCCGGGTCTGGATGTCGAGTGCCGAAAACGGCTCGTCCATCAGGATGATGTCGGGGTCCAGCACCAGGGTTTGCGCCAGCGACGCCCGCTTGCGCATGCCGCCACTCATCTGGTGCGGATAGCGGTCGCCAAAGGCGCCCAGGCCCACCCGGCGCAGCCAGTCTTCGGCTTGCGCCTTGGCCTGCGCCGGCGCCACACCGGCAAACTCCAGCCCGGCCATCACGTTACCCAGCGCGGTGCGCCAGGGCAGCAGGCTTTCGGCTTGGAACATGTAACCCGCGCGCCGGTTGATGCCCAGCAGCGGCTGGCCAAACACCTGCACCGTGCCACTGCTGGGCGCCAGCAGGCCGGCACCCATGTTGAGCAGCGTGCTCTTGCCGCAGCCGGTGGGGCCCACCACCGACACAAACTCCCCAGCACCCACGCTGAGCGACACACCGGCCACGGCGGTGTATCCGGCGCTGTGCTTGTCGGGTGCGGCGAAGGTGCAGGACACGTCCTGCAGGTGCAGTGCGGGCGCTGCGCTGACTTGCCCGCGCACTTGGCCACTCACTTTGCCGCTCACTTTGCCGCTCACTTTGCCGGATAGCGCAGCAGCGCCGCACGCACAAACTCATCCGTGTACACCGCCTTCAAATCAATGCTGGCCTTCGCAATCTCGGGGTCGATACTGGCCAGCGCGCGGCGCGCGGTCTCCGGCCCGGCGGCGGGGAACAGCCCGTCGGGTGACAACGCACCTTTGGCGGCCAGAAATGCGTCGATGTAGACCGCCCGGTCACCCAGCAGATACGTCTCGGGCACGGCCTTGATGATGTCGCCTGGCCCGGCTTTTTGAATCCACTGGTTGGCCCGCACGATGGCAGTTGTCAGGGCCTGCACGGTGTTGGGGTTTTTGTCGATGAAGCTTTGTGCCAGGTACAGGCAGCCGGCCGGCATGGGGCCACCAAACACCTTGTCGGCCTCGGCCACGATGCGGGTGTCGCTGACGATCTTGAGGTCATTGCTGCGCGTCAGCAGTGAGATCACCGGGTCCAGATTGGCCATGGCGTCAATCTGGCCACTGCGCATGGCGGCCACCGCGCCGGCCCCGGCGCCCACGCCGATGATGCTGACATCACCGGGCTTCAAGCCCGCTTTGGCCAGCACAAAATTGGTCATCACATTGGTGCTGCTGCCCGGCGCGGTGACGCCGATCTTCTTGCCTTTCAGGTCGGCCACGGTCTTGAAGTTGGGCATGGACTTCGGGTTGATGCCCAGCACGATTTGTGGCGCCCGGCCCATCAACACCACGGCGCGCAACTTCTGGCCTTTGGGCTGCATGTTCACCGTGTGTTCAAACGCGCCGCTCACCACATCGGCACTGCCACCCACCAGCGCGCGCAAGGCCTGGCTGCCACCAGCAAAGTCAACAATCTTCAGGTCCAGGCCCTCGGCCTTGAAGTAGCCCAGTTGCTCGGCAATGGTGAGCGGCAGGTAATACAACAGGTTTTTGCCACCCACGGCCAGCGTGAGCTGCGGTTTTTCGGGCTTGCCTGCGGCAGCGGGCTGGGCCAGCACGCCAGTGCGGGTGGCCAGCAGCGCGCTGCTGGTGGCGGTGAGGATCAAGGCGCGGCGGTGCAGGGTCATGGTGTTCTCGGGCTTGGGTCAAGCTGATTCAGGCAGGGCATCCAACAGGGCTGGCACTGTAACCACGCCAGCGCATCGGTTTTGCGTTCAAAACGCTCAGCGCGGCAGGCGCACCGGCAGCTCAGTGAAGCCGCGCACAAAGTTGGACAAGGCGCGCTGCGGCGGGCCCACCACCTCGATCACCGGAAAGCGCAGCAACAGCTCTTGCCACAAGATCTTGAGCTGCAGCTCGGCCAGCCGGTTGCCCACGCAGCGGTGGATGCCAAAGCCAAAACTCAGGTGCTGGCGCGGCCGAGCGCGGTCAATGATGAACTCGCCCGCGCGGTCGATCACCGTCTCGTCGCGGTTGCCCGACAAATACCACATCACCACCTTGTCGCCTTTTTTGATCTGTTTGCCACCCAATTCAGCATCAGCCAGTGCGGTGCGGCGCATGTGCGGCAGCGGGGTTTGCCAGCGGATGATCTCGGGCACCAGGCTGTCCACCAGGGCCGGGTTGGCACGCAGTTTGGCCCATTCAACCGGGTGCTGGTGCAGCGCCAGCACACCACCGGTCATGCTGTTGCGGGTGGTGTCATTGCCGCCCACGATCAACAGCAGCAGGTTGCCGAAGAACTCTTGCGGCGACATGTTTCGCGTGTCCGGCGCATGCGCCATCATCGAGATCAAATCACTGCCGCCGGGGCTGTTGACACGCTGGTTCCACAGCTTGGTGAAGTGGGCCATGCACTGGCCCAGCTCGGCCAGGCGGGCAGCGGGGGATTCAGTGATCTCGTCGGTGCCGGGCACCGAGGTGGCCACGTCAGACCAGCGTGTCAACAAGTGTCGGTCTTCAAACGGAAAGTCAAACAGCGTGGCCAGCATCTGGGTGGTCAGCTCGATCGACACCCGCTGCACCCAGTTGAAGGGCTCATCACGCGGCAGGCTGTCCAGCACGGCAATCGTGCGCTGGCGGATGGTGGCCTCTAGCGCCGCCAGGTTGCCCGGCGCCACGATGGCCGACACACTTTTGCGCTGCACATCGTGTTTTGGCGGGTCCATCGCAATGAACATCTGCAGCCGCGCGTCCATCGGACCGTCAAACAGGCTGATGCCGCCGTGGGTCCAGTCAGACGAGTACACCGCGTGGTTGCTGTCCACCGCCATGATGTCGTTGAACTTGGTGACCGACCAAAAGCCGCCGTAATAGCCGTTGCTGTGCCAATGCACCGGGTCATCGCGGCGCAGCCGCTCAAAGTAGTGGCCAATGGTGTCATCCTGGAACAGGCGCGGTTTGGTCACGTCAATTTGGTCTAGCGGCATGGCAAACGCATCGTCGCGGGCCTGGCGCTGGTGGGCAGAAAGGGGGGTGTTGTCGGGCATGTTGGCGTCCAGCGGTGGGGTCGGTCTGGCGGCCAGTCTCGGTGAAAGCCGGCCCGGCCACCAGCCTTGCATACCCGGGCCGGGGCGGGTGGCCAGCCCGTGATTGACACTGCCGCGACTGCACTGCCCGCCAGGCCCCGCCTACCATCCCTGCCCACCCCCGCCCGGAGACCCACATGCCGCAAGCCCAGCACGCCTCGCAAATCCTGCTGATCACCGGCGCCAGCCGGGGCATTGGCGCGGCCACCGCCAGGCTGGCGGCGCAGCGGGGTTGGGATGTGGCCATCAACTTCAACCACGACAGCGCCGCTGCTGAAAGCGTGGCCGCCGATGTGCGTGCCGCTGGCCGCCGCGCCATCACCGTGGCGGCCGATGTGGCCGACGAACCCGCCGTGCTGGCCATGTTTGCCCGGGTGGATACCGAGCTGGGCCGCTTGACCGGCCTGGTCAACAACGCCGGTATCGTGGCCCTGCAGGCCCGGCTGGACGAGATGGAGACAGCGCGCTGGCAGCGCATGTTCGCCGTCAACATCACCGGCAGCCTGCTGTGCGCGCGTGAGGCGGTGCGCCGCATCAGCACCCGCCACGGCGGCGCGGGGGGATCCATCGTCAACCTCAGCAGTGCGGCGGCGCGGCTGGGCTCACCGGCCATGTATGTGGATTACGCCGCCAGCAAAGGCGCCATCGACAGCTTCACCCACGGCCTGGCCATTGAGCTGGCGGGCGAGGGGGTGCGGGTGAATGCGGTGCGGCCCGGCATCATTGACACCGACATCCACACCACCAGCGGCGACCGGGGCCGGCCGCAGGCTGCCGCCAGCAGCATCCCGATGCAGCGGCCGGGCACAGCGATTGAGGTTGCCAGCGCCATCGTCTGGTTGCTTTCAACCGAGGCCAGCTACACCACCGGCGCCATCATTGACGTGGCGGGTGGGCGCTAGCATCGCCAACCACGGTCAACAGCCTGGCCCAACCCCAACCGAGACACGCCATGAGCACACCCCAACGCATTGCCCTGATCCCCGGTGACGGCATCGGCCGCGAGGTGATGCCCGAGGGCCAGCGGGTGCTGGCCGCTGCCGACAAGCGCTTTGACCTGGCGCTGGACTTGACGCCGATTGACTGGGCCAGTTGCGACTACTTTGCCCAACACGGCCAGATGATGCCGGACGACTGGAAAGCGCAGATTGGCGGCATGCACGCCATCCTGTTTGGCGCGGTGGGTTGGCCGGCCACGGTGCCGGACCACATCTCACTGTGGGGCAGCCTGCTCAAGTTCCGCCGTGAGTTTGACCAGTACATCAACCTGCGCCCGGCACGCTTGTTTGAGGGTGTGCCGTGCCCGTTGGCGAACAGAAAACCCGGCGAGATTGACATGCTGATCGTGCGCGAAAACACCGAGGGTGAATACAGCGCTGTGGGTGGTGTGATGTTTGGCGGCACGGCACGCGAGTTTGTGCTGCAAGAAAGCGTGTTCACCCGTTTGGGGAGTGAGCGCCTGCTGAATTACGCCTTCAACCTGGCCCGCACCCGTGCCCGCAAACATGTGACGGTGGCCACCAAAAGCAACGGCATTGCCATCAGCATGCCGTGGTGGGATGAGCGTGCGGCCGAGGCCGCTGCCCGCCACCCCGACATCACCTGGGACAAGCAGCACATCGACATCCTGGCGGCGCGGTTTGTGTTGTCGCCGCAAAAGTTTGATGTGGTGGCCGCCACCAATCTGTTTGGCGACATCCTGAGTGACTTGGGGCCAGCCTGCACCGGCACCATCGGCATTGCGCCGAGTGCTAACTTGAATCCTGAGCGCACATTCCCCAGCCTGTTTGAGCCGGTGCATGGTTCAGCGCCTGACATCTACGGCCAGAACATTGCCAACCCGGTGGCCATGGTGTGGAGCGTGGCGATGATGCTGGACTTTTTGGGCCACCGCGACGCGCATGACGCCATCCTGCGCGCCATTGAGACCGTGCTGCGTGATGGCCCACGCACACCCGACTTGGGTGGCAGCGCCAACACCACGCAAGTGGGTGAGGCGCTGGCGGCACTGGTAGCAGGCGGCGCCTGACCCGGCCCGCAAACCTGACACGCAGATGGAGCAAGCCGACGCAGTGGTGATTGGTGCCGGTGTGGTGGGCTTGGGCGTGGCCCGCGCGCTGGCGCTGGTAGGGCGCGAGGTGATTGTGCTGGAGGTCGAGCCCACCTTTGGCAGCGTCACCAGCGCCCGCAACAGCGAGGTCATCCACGCCGGCATCTACTACCCCACCGGCTCACAACGCGCGGCGCTGTGTGTGCGTGGCAAAACGCTGCTGTATGCCTATTGCGCCCAGCGCGGCGTGGCGCACCGCCGTTGCGGCAAGTTGATCAACGCCAGTGCGTTGGACGAGCTGCCCGCGCTGGACCGGCTGCAAGCCACCGCGCTGGCGAATGGGGTGACGGACCTGCAGCGCCTCAGCGCGGCAGAGGCGCAAGCGCTGGAGCCCGCCCTGCGCAGCGTGGGCGCGTTGTTGTCGCCGTCCACCGGCATCATCGACAGCCACGGCCTGATGCTGGCGCTGCTGGGCGACGCTGAGCGGCATGGCGCGGTGCTGGCGGTGCAGTCCAGCGTGTTGGCCTGGCGCAGCACGCCCCAGGGGTTTGAGCTGGATGTGGCCGCAGACGGCCAGGCCATGACCCTGCAAGCCCGCAGCGTGGTCAACAGCGCCGGCCTGCACGCGCCGGCGCTGGCGCGCAAGCTGGTGGGTTTGGCCGCAGCACACATCCCGCAAGACCACCTGGCCAAAGGCTGTTACTTCAGCTTGAGCGGCGGCTCACCGTTCTCGCGCCTGGTCTACCCCGCGCCAGGCCAGAGCAGCCATCTGGGCGTCCACCTCACGCTGGACCTGGGCGGCCAGGCCCGTTTTGGGCCCAGTTTTGAATGGGTGGACCAGATCGACTACACGGTGGACCCGGCCGGCGCCGACGTCTTTTACGCTGCAGTGCGGCGTTATTGGCCAGCCCTGCCCGACAACGCGTTGCAGCCCGGTTATGCCGGCCTGCGGCCCAAGATCAGCGGCCCGGGTGAGCCGGCGGCGGATTTCCGCATCGACGGGCCGGCCCTGCACGGCGTGCCGGGGCTGGTCAACCTGTTTGGCATCGAGTCACCGGGCTTGACGGCCAGTCTGGCGATTGCCGAGCGGGTGGCAGCGCTGCTGGCTTAGGGCGCGTCTGGATCCGTGCTGGATGGGCTGCGGCTGCAGACCCCCCACACATGCTGCCGGCCGCTTGACAGCCTTGCCCCAGGCGCGATAGTTACTGGCCCGCCGCTGCATCTGCGCACCCCTTGCACCGCGTGGCGCCCCTGTGCTGCAAAGGAGCCGACCATGTTGGAGTCCCTGCGTCCCGATCCCACCTTCTACCCGTCGCCACGCATGGCGATGGAGGCTGAGCCAGAGCGCATCGCCTACACCGCGCTGCTGTCGCCGGACCGCGCAAAGCCCGATGCGCTGGCGGTGGTGGATCTGGACCCCAAGTCCAAGACCTACGGCGCGGTGCTGCACCGTCTTGATTTCCCAAACCTTGGTGATGAGTTCCACCACTTCGGCTGGAACGCCTGCAGTTCGGCGTTGTCACCGCTGTCGGGCCACGCCTTTTTGCAGCGCCGTTACCTCATCATCCCGGGCATCCGCTCGTCGCGCATTTATGTGGTCGACACCCAACCCGACCCGCGCAAACCCAGGTTGATCAAGACGATTGAGCCCGATGAATTGCTGCGCAAGACCGGCTATTCGCGCCCGCACACCGTGCATTGCGGCCCCGAGGGCATTTACATCAGCACACTGGGCGGTGGCGGCGCGGACGGCACACAAGGCCCACCCGGCGTGTTCATCATGGACTGCGAAACCTTTGAGATACGCGGCCAATGGGAGATCGACCGTGGCCCGCAAAAACTGCACTACGACTTCTGGTGGAACCTGCCGCGCGACTACATGGTGAGCAGTGAATGGGGCCTGCCACCGCAGTTTGAGAACGGTATCGTTGCCGAGGATCTGCTGGCCAACAAGTATGGCCACAGCGTGCATTTCTGGGATTTGCGCAGCCGCCGCCATGTGCAGGCCATCGACCTGGGCGCCAACCACCAGATGGCGCTGGAGGTGCGCCCGGCGCACGACCCGACACGTGAATACGGCTTTCTGGGCGTGGTGGTGGACACCACCAACCTGGAGGGCTCGATCTGGACCTGGTACCGCGAAAACGGCACCTTCCACATCAAGAAGACCGCCACCATTCCGGCCGAGCCGGCCCACGCTGACCAACTGCCCACGCTGCTCAAGGGCTTTGGTGCGGTGCCGCCGCTGATCAGCGACATCGACCTGTCGCTGGACGACCGTTTTCTCTACGTGGCCTGCTGGGGCACCGGTGAGTTGCGCCAGTACGACGTGACCGACCCCATGCACCCCACGCTGGCCGGCAGCGTGCGCATCGGCGGCATTGCCCAGCATGCCAAACACCCCAGCGGGCGGGCTTATGGCGGCGGCCCGCAAATGACCGAGATCAGCCGCGACGGCAAGCGGGTGTACTTCACCAACTCGCTCTACAGCACCTGGGATGCCCAGTTTTATCCTGACGGCGTGCCCGGTGTGCAAGTGATGTGCCATGTGGGCGATGGCGGCGGCATCACGCTGGACCCGGACTTTTATGTCGACTTTGGCGCCGGCTACGGCGCCCACCAAATCCGCCTGCAAGGCGGCGACTGCTCCACCGACTCGTATTGCTACACATCGGCCTGACTTGGCCGGACTGGCCTGGCTTGCCCCACTTGCCTGAACCGCCCACACGCCGGCCCTGGCGCACCCTGCGGTGAGCACTGCCGCATCGCTCTGGCTGACGGTGATTGTGGTTGGCGCCTACCACGGGCTCAACCCGGCCATGGGCTGGCCGCTGGCGGTGGCGCACGGCATGGAGCAGCGCCGTGCAGCGGCGGTATTTGCCACGCTGCTGCCGCTGGCATGCGGCCATTTTCTGGCGATGGCCACCGTGCTGCTGCCGTTTGCGGCGCTCAGTTGGGTTGGGCAGTGGACGGTGGCGATCCGCGCCGGCGCGGGCCTGCTGGTGTTGCTGTTCGGGGTCTACAAGCTGGTGCAGCCGCGCCACCCGCGCGCACTAGCGCGCATCCGTCCGACGCAGCTCGCCTGGTGGTCCTTTCTGATGGCCACCGCGCATGGTGCAGGCTTGATGCTGCTGCCAGTGATGCTGGGCTTGTGCGCCACGCCGCGCCCGGCGCTGGCTGATGCCGCAGCGCCGTGGCCGGCGGCCGGCCATGCGGCATTGATGGCCACACTGGCCCGCTCCACCCTGGTCACGGCGCTGGCGGTGTCGGTAGTCCACACGCTGGCGATGCTGCTGGCGGGCTTGTGCATGGCGTGGATGGTCTACCGCTGGCTGGGCTTGCGGGTGCTGCGCAGCGCCTGGCTGAACCTGGATACCGCCTGGGGTGCCAGCCTGGTGGTGGCCGGCGCGGCAGGCGTCTGGTTGGCGCTTTGAAGGATGGCGCTTTGAATCGCAGTCTGGTCACACCACGGCAGCGCTCAGGCGCTCAGTCGTCAAAACCCACAAACACCGCAGCCTCATTCACGGATTTGCGCTGCGACACCACCGCATTGGCCGGGAAGCTGTCGTCCGGCCAGCCTATCGCAACACAGGTCTGGATCACCTGGTCATCGGGGATGCCAGCCTCGGCCCGCACCACCGGCGACTGCATGATGCCCTGGCTGTTGATGACGCAGCCCAGCCCACGCGCCCAGGCCGCATTGACAAGGCAATTGACCACGCCGCCGCAGTCAAACGGCGCGATGTCACTGCCCTGGATGCTGCGGTCGTAGGTGACGACGATGGACACCGGCGCGTCAAACTGGCGGAAGCCCCGCAACACCCAGTCTTGCCGCTTGTCCTTGTTGTCACGCTCGATGCCCATGGCCGTGAACAGTTGCTTGGCCACCCCGATTTGCCGCTCACGGTGCGCGCCGGCATAACCCGGGCCCATGCGGAATTCACGCGAGTCTGGCACGCCGGCCAGGTTGCGCTCGACATTGCCTTTGCGGATGCGGTCCAGCACCGCGCCGGTGACGACATAAAAATTCCACGGCTGGGTGTTGAGCGATGTGGGCGCCCGCATGGCCAGGGCCAGCACCTCCCGCAACAACGCCACGGGCACCGGCTTGTTCAAATAACCGCGGATGCTGCGGCGGCCCTGCACAACGGTTTCAAAGTCCATCACCCCATCTCCTCTGGCTGTTCCACGCGACGGCGCATCCTGAGGCCAGCCGGGCTGCAGCCAGGTCACGTGCAAGACAGCGCGCCCTGCCGATTCGAACGTTGCCATCAAACCCCACGAACCAACGGGCTGGGGGCGGGGACCCAAAATCAGTCCAGTCCGCCGAGACCACGGCCCGTCAAGCCAACACCCAGCGACACCCAGCGACACCCAGCGACACCCACCAACCCACCAACCCACCAACCCACAACACCCCAAGGAAACCACCCCATGAGCGCCATCGTCATCGTCTACCACAGCGGCTACGGCCACACCGCCAAGATCGCAGAAGCCGTGGCCGCCACCAGCGGTGGCCAGCTGCTGGCCATTGACGCCGAAGGCAACTTGCCCGAGGGCGGCTGGGACGCGCTGGACGCGGCCAAGATGATTGTGTTTGGATCACCCACCTACATGGGCAGCGTGAGCTGGCAGTTCAAGAAGTTTGCGGACGCGTCCAGCAAAGCCTGGTTCACCGGCAAGTGGAAAGACAAGCTGTCCGCCGGCTTCACCAACTCGGCGTCGCTGAACGGTGACAAACATTCCACACTGCATTACTTTGTCACCCTGGCCATGCAGCACAGCATGCTGTGGGTGGGCACCGGCATGATGCCGTCCAACAGCAAGGCCGCCACCCGCAATGACATCAACTATGTGGCCTCGTCGGCCGGGTTGATGACGGCCACACCCTCCGATGCGTCCACCGACGAGATGGTGCCCGGCGACATCGCCACCGCCAAGGTGTTTGGTGAGCGGCTGGCCGCCACGGTGGCCAAGTTCGCGGCTTGAAGCCCGGCTTGGTGCGGCCAAGCCCGGCTCAGCCAGGCTTGCTGCTTTTGTGGCTTGACGCAGGCGCACCCACGGGTGCGCCTGCGTCCTTCCACGCGGCAAAACCGCCGTCAATGTGGCCCACAGCATCCAGCCCCATCTGCTGCAGGGTTTGGGTGGCCAGGGCTGAGCGCCAGCCAGCGGCGCAGAACAGCACATAACGCTTGCCCGGCGCGCTGAACACCGGCTTGTGGTAGGGCGACTCGGGGTCTACCCAAAACTCCAGCATGCCGCGTGGCGCGTGGAAGGCGCCGGGGATCACGCCCTCACGCTCCAGCTCGCGCACATCGCGCAGGTCGATGAATTGCACGTCGTCGCGGCCGTGCAGGCTGAGGGCGTCGCCCACGCTGTAGGTGGTGATGTTGGCCATGGCCTCGGCCATCATGGATTTGACAGTTTTGCGCATGCTTGCCTCCGGTGTTGCGGTGTGCGGTGATGCCCGCGTTGCCAGTATCCAACCCCGGGGCTGGTGGCAGGGTTTGTTGCTGCAGGTGGGCGCGGTTGATCGGTGGTTTTTGCGGCCTGTCGGCCGCTGCGGACGCATGGTCGCAACGGCGTGGTGACGCGGCCAGCGGCTGCCTAGAGTGCAGGGCATCAACACCGCGTTGAGACCAAACACCCCAGCAAACCCCGCCACCCCACACCGCACCGGAGCCCACCATGACCACCACTGCCAACACCACCACCTACCAAGCTGCCGGTCATGCCGCCCAATCCAGCCTGGCCGCACTGGGCCTGGCCTTGTCGCTGACCCTGGTCACCCTGCTCAGCCTGGACCACCTGGCCACCGCGCAACATGCCGGCACGGTGCTGGCCCGCGCGGCGGCAGCGCAGCAAGCCCAGGCCAGCGCAGCTGACAGCAGCGCCCGCATCTAACTTGGCAACGGATCGGCCTCAGGCCACCACCAGCCGCCACAGCGATGTGGTCTCTGCCGCCCGCGCCGCATGCAGTGGGTCAGTGGCATCCGCTGCGCGGGCATGCAGGGGCTTGGTATCCAAACGGCCGGCCACCTGCAGCCCTGCCGCGCTGATCCAGGCCAGCAGGCTGGTGCGCGGGCGCAGGCCCAGGTGCTCGGCCAGGTCAGACAAGATCAGCCAACCCTCACCACCCGGTGCCAGATGCGCCGCCAGGCCGGCCAGGTAACCGCGCAACATGCGGCTGTCGGGGTCATAAACCGCAGCCTCCAGCACCGACGCGGCAGGCGCTGGCACCCAGGGTGGGTTGCAGACGATCAGCCCGGCCTGGCCGGGTGGGAACAGGTCCACCATCTGCAGCGTGACCTGCCGCTGCAGGCCCAGCCGGCGCAGGTTGTCGGCCGCGCAGGCCAGGGCGGCGGCTGAGGTGTCGGTGCCCACCACCTGCAAGCCGCGCCGCGCCAGCACGGCGGCCAGCACGCCGGTGCCGGTGCCCACGTCCACCACGCCGTTGTTGAACGCGGCAGCAGGCAGCGGCGCATCGGCCACCAGGCCCACGTATTCACCCCGCACCGGCGAGAACACCCCGTGGTGCGGGTGAATGGGCTCACCCAGCGCAGGCACCGGCACGCCTTTTTTGCGCCACTCAAACGCCCCCACCACGCCCATCAGCTCCCGCAGCGAGGCCACGTAATGCGCGTCCACCTGGCCATGCGCCTGCTGGCCGGCGACCCGTACATCAGGCGCGCGGCGCAGCGGCAGGCTGTGGTCGGCGTTGAAGGGCAGCAGCAACTGGCCCAGGATGCGCGCGCGGTGGGCTTGCTGCAGGCGCTGGGCGTGGAAGGCGGCGGTCAGGTCTTGGGTGGGTTTGTTGGGGGGCGTGGCAGCAGGTGTGTCGTGTTCATCGCCGGGGCGCTTGTCAGGGCGTTTGCCGTGGCGCTTTTCTGGCTGCTTGCCGCGTGCGTCCAGCCGCCGGCCCAGCGCCTGCAGCAGGTGTTTGGCGTTTTGGTAGTCCCCCCGCCAGAGCAGGCCACAACCCTGGTCGGCCAAGCGGTAAGCGGCATCGGCGCTCATGGTGTCGTCGGCCACCACCACCTTTTGTGGTGCCGGGTGGCCAGCCAGTGAGCGCCAATCCGCGCGCTGCGGCACGTCGTTGTCGTCGGGCCAGGTGATCTGCGGGGTGGGGGGGGTCATTTGGGGATTCTCACCGCCAGGGGAGGCAGTTTGAGCGCGGGAGGCGCAACGGACGCGGACCGGCAGTGGCGTTGTGCTTCGCGACTGGGTTGGCTGCATGGCGCGTGAAGGTAGAGCGCCTACTTGGCGTGCGCAGAGCTGAATGAGCGGCGCGGCTTGGGTGATCTGAGTCCTATTTGAGGGCAACCGGAATCGACTTCGGCTTCACAATCGAAATGCTGACTTCGGTGGCCATAGACAGCAGATCACTTAGGCCCGCAAGCTCCGGATTGACAACGGTTGCCCATGCCCCCACTCGACCAAGTAGCGGTCAGGCGTGCCAGCCGCCATGACGATTCGGTCAGTCGTCGTGCAAGCCTTCGCGAGCCGCTCGGCAATGCCTCGCTCACGGCTGGCCAGCTCCAGCGCTTTGGTTCTCGAAGCCGCCTTGACTGCATCGAGGTAGGGCGTCACCCCGGGGCTCGATCCGCCGACCGAGATCACATTTTTTCCAAGAGCCCGATTGATGAGGTTCACCGCGTCTTTGCCGTATTCGATGACCGTGCCGCGTATTGCTTCGGCTTGACCGGTCCAACGTCCTGGTTGCTCACTCAATTCACCACCAATTCCAAGGCCCATTGCCTCATAGCGAATGAGCGAGTCCCGAATTGCCGACGCCCGCGCCGCTTTTATCGCCCGCTCGCCGGGATACGCAGCGAGGACTCTTAGCGCCGCAATCCGCGTTAAGTAAGCCAGCCTATGCTCTTTGAGTAGACCCTCCAACTCGCCGAGTTTTCCATCAAATCCGGACACCAGCTTGTCGTAGCCAAATAGATCAGGATCTTTGATTGACCCACGCAGGCAATGCTCAAAAAGCTTCTCAATCGTCCGTTGTATTGCATCCATAACTGCCTCGACATGTTCCAGCTTCATCCTGACGGCTTGATTTCTGTCGCCGTCCGCAAGGGCCGCTGAAGCCTGCTTCAAGTAGCCAAAGGCTGCTTCAATTTTGGAAGCCTGTGCGCTTCGCTGGAACACAGCGATCGCCGACACGCCCTTTTCGATGTTTGAGAGAGCCCAAGAAATGTCCGCGAGATGTTTCTGCGCGACTGCGATCGAGGCGAGCCTCCAAAGAACAGCGCCATTCATCAGACTGGTCAGATGCCCGGGGTCGAAGAGTTTTGCTTGTGCCAGTATGCCGTCGTCACCCATGGCGAAAGCACGGAAGCCGGAGCCGTCTGCAGCTTGAATGAGATCCCCATTCAGCACCACTTCCATGAGTCTTCCGCCATGGGCGTTCGCCGCAATCAGAATTTCCGGCAAAGCCTGCAGCGCGGCGAACGTCTTCCAGATTGCCGCTTTGCGATCAACTTCGACGCCTTCATCTCGTTCAATGCTTGCTCGCTTCAGCACCAATGCAATCTTCTGGGGGCTTACGCCAAGCAAAATTTCTCGAATCCCGGCCATGTGCCCTCTCAATCTCGATCAGACTGGCCATGCATATGCTGCGCACAATGCTTGTCGCATTTAGCTTCGCCCTCGCCCATCTATCCAGGTATGCCATCCGGGTATGTTGCATGATTGGCGGATGCGCACCACGCCATAAATAGTTTTCGCCCTCATCTGATCAATCCAGAACCCAACACAAATCGTGAGCGGCCAAACCACCACCCCAACCCCACCAGCCCCGCCACCAACAACCACCCCGCCGCCGGCTCCGGCACGGCCGTGATTGCCACCAGCCCCAGCGCGCTCACCGCGCTGCCTCGGCTGCTGTTGTCGCCAAAAAATACAAAGTTGGGCACGTTGTAGGGCAGGCCGGCGGCGCTGTAGTCCACCAGGGCACCACGCAACAACACCGTGCCTTCACTGCTGAGGCTGAACTGCTGGTGCTGCACCGCCACCGTGTAGCTGCGCAGTGCGCTGGTGGTGTCCCAGGCCGCATCCTGGCCATGCACAAAGCGGTCGGCCTGCGCGGCGTCATAGGTTTGGGCCCAAACGTGGTCAGACCAAAACGCCAGCTCCAGTGCCAAGCTGGGGTCATTGCCCACCAGCACCACGCTGTAACCGGCGCGGTTGGTGCTGCTGTGGCTTTCGCTGCGCAGTTGCAGGCTGAAGGTGAGCACAAAGCCGGCATCGGTGTCCAGCAGCAGCGGGCTGAGCCGGCTGTTGCCCCACAGCGCCACACCGGTGCCGGTGGTGTCCAGGGTGTAGGTGCCACCGGCCAGGCCTTGCGTTGCTGCAGCGCCGGCCGTCAAGGTTTGCCAGGCTTGGGCGGCCGGCAATGTGGCCAGGCCCGGGTCGTACAGGGTGACGGCGCCAGCGTGTTGGGCAGCGAGTGCGCTGCACAGCACGGCGGTGCTGGCCAGGGCAGGAAACTGGTGACACAGTTGACGCAATTGATGCAAGCAGTTGGTCATGGCGGGTTGCGCGGTCAGTGACGGATGCAAGCGGCGTTTGGCTTGCGGCGTGCAGCGCGCAGCGTGCTTGCGCGCCTGTCGGCCATGGTAGCCCCGCTTCTATACTGGTTTGGTGGGCGTTTAGGCCGCCCATCCGCTGCCAGCCCACCGATGCCTTATTTCTCGCGCCGCCCATGCAACCCGTGATCCACAGCCTGCTGGAGACTGACCTCTACAAGTTCACGATGTGGCAGGCCATGCTGCACCGCCACCCGCAGACGCAGGCCGAGTACATCTTCATCTGCCGCAATGCGCGTGATTACCCGCTCACCCACCTGATCGGCGAGATCAATGAGCAGTTGGATCACCTGTGCAGTCTGCGCTACCAGCCCGATGAGCTGCGTTACCTGGCCGGCCTGCGTTTCATCAAGAGCGACTTTGTCGACTTCTTGCGCATCTTCCAGTTCCAGCGTGATTTCATTGAGGTGCGTGACAACCAGGGCACGCTGGAGATCGTGGCGCGCGGGCCGCAAGTGCATGTGATGGCGTTTGAAATCCATGTGCTGGCCATCGTCAATGAGCTGTACTTCCGCCGCTTTGACCAAACCGCTGCGCTGGCTGAAGGCCGCCGCCGGCTGGATGAAAAAGTGCAGATGCTGCGCACCTTCAGCGCCGAGCCCAAACGCCGCAACCCTTTCGAGTTTTTTGACTTTGGCGTCCGCCGCCGTTTCTCGGGCGCCTGGCACCGTGAGGTGGTGGCCACACTGGCGCGTGAGGTGCCCGAGTACTTTCGTGGCACATCCTGTGTGCTGCTGGCGCGGGATTTGGGCCTGGTGCCCATCGGCACCATGGCGCATGAGTTTTTGCAAACCTACCAGGCCCTGGGTGTGCGGTTGCGGGATTTTCAAAAAGCCGCACTCGAAAGTTGGGTGCAGGAGTACCGCGGTGACCTGGGCGTGGCCCTGACCGACGTGGTGGGCATGGACGCCTTTCTGGCTGACTTTGACCTCTACTTCACCAAGCTGTTTGACGGCCTGCGGCATGACTCGGGTGACCCGGTGGTGTGGGGTGAAAAGGCACTCGCCCACTACGCCCGCCTGCGCATCGACACCCACACCAAGCGTCTGGTGTTCAGTGACGGGCTCAACCTGCCGCGTGCGTTTGAGCTGTACCGCCACTTTGCTGACCGCACCCAGCTGGGCTTTGGCATTGGCACCAATTTGACCAACGATGTGGGCCTGCACACCCTGCACATCGTGATGAAGCTGACCCACTGCAACGGCCAGCCGGTGGCCAAGCTGTCTGACAGCCCGGGCAAGATTTTGTGTGACGACCAGACCTTTTTGGCCTATTTGCGCCAGGTGTTCAACGTGCCACCGCTGCCGTCTGGTGTCTGATGCAGTGCCGGCGCCGCCGGGCTTTGCGAGAATCAATGCTCCTCACCGCAGAGAGCTTCAAACATGGGCGCGCAATGGAAAGCCAAGCACAAGGATGTGGCCGCCAACGCCAAGGGCCGGCTGTTTGGCAAATTGGCCAAAGACATCATGATCGCGGCGCGCCACGGCGCTGACCCGGCCGCCAACTCGCGCCTGCGCATGGTGGTGGAGCAGGCGCGCAAGGTGTCCATGCCCAAAGAAACACTCGACCGCGCCATCAAAAAAGGCGCTGGCCTGAGCGGTGAGGCAGTGCATTTTGAGCACACGGTGTACGAGGGTTTTGCGCCGCACCGGGTGCCGGTGATGGTGGAATGCCTGACTGACAACGTGAACCGTGCCGCGTCTGAAATGCGGGTGCTGTTCCGCAAGGGCCAGCTGGGCAGCGCAGGCTCGGTGTCCTGGGATTTTGAGCATGTGGGCCTGATCGAGGGTGAGCCCACCAGCGCCGGTGCCGACCCCGAGCTGGCAGCCATTGAAGCCGGCGCGCAAGATTTTGAGCCGGCCGATGAGCACGGTGTCACCGTGTTTTTAACCGCCCCCACTGACCTTGATTTGGTCAGCCGGGCGCTGCCAGCGCAGGGCTTTACCGTGTTGTCGGCCAAGTTGGGCTACAAGCCCAAGACCCCGATTGATCCCGCCAGCCTGAGCGCTGAGCAGTTGGACGAGGTGGAGACGTTTTTGGCCGCGCTGGACGCCAACGAAGACGTGCAACATGTCTTTGCCGGCTTGCAGGGTTGATCAGCAAGCGTTGATCAGCACAAGCGTTTTTTTGGAGACCCCCGGCCTATGAGCACACCCCTGATCCCGCACGGCGATGAGCCCGGCCCGGGCTACATCCTGCCGCTGCTCTACAACGTGGTGTATTGCAGCCGCGCCGCTGCTGGGGTGGACGATGCCGAGGTGGCCCGCATCATTGCCACGTCACGGCGCTGGAACCCCGAGCGCGGCATCACCGGGCTGCTGGTGTTTGGCAGCGGCATCTTCTTCCAGTGGTTGGAGGGCCCACGCGACAACGTGATCGAGCTGATGACCATGCTGCGGGCCGACACCCGGCACAACACCGTGGTGCAACTGAGCGTGGTGGAGGAGGTGCGGGAGCGCTTGTTTCCCACCTGGGACATGGAGCTGGTGACCACCACCGACATCCGCGACGTGCTGCTGGACGCGCTGGACAACGCCACCGATGCCCACAACACCGCCGCTTTGGGCAGCCTGCTGGCTGCGCTGGATGCCGGTGAATTGAGCGGCCTGGGTGCGGCTTGATGGGTTGGCGGCGGGCGGCGCCTGCCGCCTGACGTTTATGCCAAGGCCCGCCCGATCAGGATTTTTTGCACCTCCGATGTGCCTTCGTAAATCTGGCACACCCGCACATCGCGGTAGATGCGTTCCACCGGAAAGTCACTCACATAGCCGTAACCGCCCAGCACCTGGATGGCGCCTGAGCACACGGCTTCGGCCATCTCGCTGGCCAGCAGCTTGGCCATGGCGGCTTGTTTCAGGCATGGCCGGCCGGCGTCTTTCAGGCAGGCGGCATGCCAGATCAACTGGCGGGCGGCCTCTATTTTTGTCGCCATGTCGGCCAGCTTGAACTGCACGGCCTGGTGTTCAAAAATTGGCACACCAAAGGCCTTGCGCTCTTTGCTGTAGGCCAATGCGCAATCAAACGCGGCGCGTGCCATGCCCAGTGCCTGGCTGGCAATGCCGATACGGCCACCCTCCAGGCCTGAGAGCGCAATCTTCAGGCCCTGACCTTCATCACCAATGCGGTTTTCCACCGGCACACGGCAGCCCTCAAACAGGATTTGCGCGGTGTCACTGGCGTGCTGGCCCATCTTGTCCTCCACACGCGCCACCGTGTAGCCAAGCGTGTTGGTGGGCACCAAAAACGCGCTGATGCCGCGTTTGCCGGCGGCTTTGTCGGTCACCGCCATCACGATGGCCACATCGCCGTTTTTGCCACTGGTGATGAACTGCTTGACGCCGTTCAGCACGTACTGGTCACCCTGCAGCACGGCGGTGGTCTTGAGCCCACCGGCCTCGCTGCCCACATGCGGCTCAGTCAGGCAAAACGCGCCCAGCATGTCGCCGCGCGCCAGCGGCGTGAGAAAGCGCTGCTGTTGGTCTGCCGTGCCGTAGGCCATCAGGATGGAGCAGACGGGGCAGTTGTTGACACTGACGATGGTGCTGGTGGCGCCGCAACCGGCGGCAATTTCCTCCAGCATCACGGCCAGCGCCAGGTAGTCCAGCCCGGCGCCGCCGTGCTCTACCGGCACGGCCACGCCGTAACAGCCCAGCGCGGCCAGGCCACGCAACTGGGCGCGGGGGAACTGGTGGCTTTTGTCCCAGGCGGCGGCGTGGGGGGCGATCTCGGCCTGCACATAGTTGCGCACCGCATCTTGCACGGCCAGGTGGTCGTCACTGAGGATCATGACAACAACTCCACGGCCAACGCGGTGGCCTCACCGCCGCCAATGCACAGCGCGGCCACACCCCGCTTCAGGCCTTGTTTGCGCAAGGCGCCCAGCAGCGTGACCACAATGCGCGCCCCCGACGCACCAATCGGGTGGCCCAGCGCGCAGGCGCCACCATGCACATTGACGATCTCGTGCGGCAGGCCAAAGTCGTGCATGGCGGCCATGGTGACGGCGGCGAAGGCCTCGTTCACCTCCCACAGGTTCACACTTTTGGCGTCCCAGCCGGCACGCTGCAAGGCTTTGTGGATGGCGCCGGCCGGGGCAGTGGCAAACCATTGCGGTTCTTGCGCAAACACGGCGTGGGCGGCAATGCGGGCGATGGGCGTGGCGCCCATCGCCCGGGCGGTGGACTCACGCATCAGCACCAGTGCGGCAGCGCCATCAGAAATGCTGCTGGCATTGGCGGCAGTGATGGTGCCGTCTTTTTTGAACGCCGGTTTCAGGCCGGGGATCTTGTCCAGCTTGGCCTTGCGCGGCTGCTCGTCCATGCGCACCACCACGTCGCCCGCTTTGCCGGGCAGGGTGACGGGCGCCATCTCCCAATCAAAGCTGCCGTCCTCGTTGGCCAGCCTGGCGCGGCTGGTGGAGGTGATGGCAAATTGGTCTTGCGCCTCACGGGTGAAGCGGTATTTGTCCACACACTGCTCGGCAAACACGCCCATGGCTTTGCCACCGCCGTTGGGTAGGCGCTCGTAGGCATCTTCCAGGCCGTCCAGCGCCATGTGGTCAAACAACTGCGCGGCGCCGTACTTCACACCCTTGCGCGCAAACATCAGGTGCGGCGCGTTGCTCATGCTTTCCATGCCACCGGCCACCACCACTTGCGCGCTGCCAGCGGCCAGCATGTCATGGCCAAACATCATGGCGCGCATGCCGCTGCCGCACATTTTGCTGAGCGTCACTGCGCCGGCGCTGTCGGGCAGGCCGGCGCGGCGCATGGCCTGGCGCGCGGGCGCCTGGCCTTGCCCTGCCATCAGGCAGTTGCCCATCAATACTTCATCAATGGCGTCACCCCGCACACCGGCCCGCGCGATTGCTGCCTGGATGGCCACCGCGCCCAGCTCCCACGCGGCGAGTGACGACAACTCACCCAACAAACCGCCGATGGGCGTGCGGGCGGCAGAGACGATGACGATGGATTCAGGCATGTTGGGCTCCGGTGGTGGGGCGCGGGGTGACAAAAGCGCTCACGGGGCCGCCGTCAAATGGTGTGAGAAGCGCTTGCTGGGTTCGTAGGGAAACACATCATGGACATGGCCCGCCTGGATGCGCGCCTTGTGCCCCTGCCAGAAGGCCGCGTCCAGCAAATCGGCGTGGTGCGCCATGAAGGCCAGGCGCACTGCGGGGTTGCCCAACAAGAACGGCTCAAAGGTTTCAGGGAACACGTCTTTCGGGCCAACCGAATACCAGATTTCACCCGACATCTCTTCTTCCTCATTGCGTGGTGTGGGCACACGGCGGAAGTTGCAGTCGGTGATGTATTCAATCTCGTCGTAGTCATAAAACACCACTTTGCCGTGGCGGGTGACACCAAAGTTCTTCCACAGCATGTCACCGGGAAAGATGTTGGCTGCCACCAAATCCTTGATGGCATTGCCATATTCAACCACCGCATGCGCCAGTTGCTCGGGTGTGGCGTCTTGCAGGTAGATGTTGAGCGGGATCATGCGGCGCTCAATGTAGACATGCTTGATGACCAGCGCTTCCCCGTCGTGCTCAATTTGGCTGGGGCAAAAATGCTGCAGCTCGGCCAGCAGTGCATCACTGATGCGGGCACGGGGGAATGCCACGCTGGTGTATTCCAGCGTATCGGCCATGCGGCCCACCCGGTCATGGGTTTTGACCAGCAGGTATTTGCGTTTGATCAACTCGCGGGTGGTGTCTTTTTGCGGCGGATAAAAGTCTTTGATCACCTTGAACACATAGGGAAATGATGGCAGGTCAAACACCAGCATCACCATGCCTTTGATGCCGGGGGCAATGCCAAACATGTCACTGCTGTGCCGCAGGTGGTATAAAAAATCGCGGTAAAAATGGTTTTTGCCCTGCTTTTGCAGGCCCAGCGCTGAATAGAGTTCATTGCGCGGTTTGCGCGGCATCAGGCTGCGCAAAAACTGCACATAGGCGCTGGGGATCTCCATATCCACCATGAAGTAGGCGCGCGCAAAGCTGAACAGCATCAACAAGTCGTCTTCGCTGAACAATGCGGCGTCAATCACCAGGCCGCCGCTTTCACCATGCAGCAATGGCAGCGCAAATGGTGTTTCTGCAAAACCATTGACGATCTTGCCAATGATGTAAGCGCCTTTGTTGCGCAAAAACAGGCTGGACAACACCTGGATCTGAAAGTTGGCGCGCAGCCGCACCGGCTCACCCAAGCGGTCACTGACATGGCGGCGCAAGGCGGCCAGCACCGCGTCAATGTCGCGGCCCAGGTCTTCAAATGGCCGCTGCAAATTGAAGTTATCGACAATGCGCAGCAACGTGTCACGCAAGCTGTCCCGCGTGGGGTAATACGCGCGGTACGTGGGCAGTGACGCGGGCTCGTCGTTCTCGATGTATTCGGTGCTGACCGCCGGCCGCACAAAAATAAAGTCGTTTCGAAAGTAGCTGTGGTGCAGGATTTTGGTGGTGACTGAGTTGAAAAACGTCTCGGCCAATTCGGGCTGGTGGTGGTTGGTCAACAAACCGATGTAATGCAGCTTGACCTGCTGCCAGGTGTCGTCTGACAGCTTGGCGGTATCAAACTCACTTTGCAGCCGCAATACCGCTTCTTCCACCCGGGTGTCATAAAACTCAATGCGCTCGCGCTGGGCGCGCTGCTGGCCATGCCAGTCCGCTTGCTCAAAGCGCTGCTTGGCGGCGCGGTTGGTCTCGCTGAACAGCCGGTAGTGGCGGTTAAAGCCGTCCAGCATCGCCTGGGCGATGTCGTAGGCCCGGCTGTCGGTCAGGCGGTGCGGAAACATCGGCGGGTGGGCTCAACCACGGTGCGTTAAACGCTCAGGCGGCGGGCTGGATCAAGGCCTGCACCTGCGCCTGCCGGTAGCGCTGCTTGACCCGTGCCAGCGCGGTGTCGTAGGCCAGGCCCACCTCGGTGGCCGATGTGGCGGTGATCTTCAAATCCTCCAGCAGGCCGTTGTGCAGGCCGTACACCCAGCCATGCACCACCACGGTCTGCCCGCGGTGCCAGGCGTCTGTCACCACGGTGGTGCGGCAGACGTTGCGCGCCTGCTCCAGCACGTTCAACTCCACCAGCGCGTCCACCTGCAGGCTGTCGTGCAGCTCGGCCAAAAAGCCCTCGTGGGTGTCGCGCACGTCTTGCACATGGCGCAGCCAGTTGTCCACCAGGCCGGCGCGCTGGTTGGTCATGGCGGCACGCACGCCGCCGCAGTTGCTGTGGCCCACCACGATGATGTGGCTGACCTGCAGCACGTCCACCGCGTACTGGATCACGCTCAAGGCGTTTAGGTCGGAATGCACCAGCAGGTTGGCCACGTTGCGGTGGACAAACAGCTCACCCGGCAGCAGGCCCACCAGATCATTGGCCGGCACCCGGCTGTCGGCGCAGCCTATCCACAAATACTGCGGTGTCTGCTGGTTGAGCAGGCGGGTGAAAAACCCGGGCTCACGCTGCTCGGTGTTGGCCGCCCACTGGCGGTTGCTGTCAAAAAGCTCTTGCAGATCGGTGCTCATCGGGGGACCACTCCAGGCGCGCATGGCGGCGCCATGCTGCGGCGCACAGTTTAGGGTGACACGTTTGCCATCAGGCTTGCGGTGGGGCCATCACATCGTTTCTGCGAAGAGCTCACGGCCAATCAGCATGCGGCGGATTTCGCTGGTGCCGGCGCCAATTTCGTACAGCTTGGCATCGCGCCACAAGCGGCCCAGCGGGTAGTCGTTGATGTAGCCGTTGCCGCCAAAAATCTGCACCCCTTCACCGGCCATCCAGGTGGCTTTCTCGGCGCACCACAGAATCACCGACGCGCAGTCTTTGCGCACCTGGCGTACATGGTCGGTGCCAAGTCTGTCCAAGTTTTTGCCCACGGTGTAGCAAAACGCCCGGCCAGCCTGCAGCACGGTGTACATGTCAGCCACCTTGCCCTGGATCAGTTGAAACTCGCCAATGCTCTGGCCAAACTGCTTGCGGTCGTGGATGTAGGGCACCACGTTGTCCATCACGCTTTGCATGATGCCGATGGGGCCGGCGGCCAGCACCGCGCGCTCGTAGTCCAGCCCGCTCATCAGCACCCGGGCGCCGCCGCCCACCGTGCCCAGCACGTTCTCGGCCGGCACCTGCACGTTGTTGAACACCAGCTCCCCGGTGTGGCTGCCGCGCATGCCCAGCTTGTTGAGCTTTTGCGCCACGCTGAAGCCCGGCATCGATTTCTCGATGATGAAGGCGGTGATGGCGCGCGCACCCCCGCCGGCCGCCCGGCCGCCCGAAGGCCGGCGCGCCCCCTCGGGGGGCAGCGAAGCGTGGGGGTCGTCGGGCTCGGGCTCGGTCTTGGCATAGACCACCAGCGTGTGCGCGTCCGGCCCGTTGGTGATCCACATCTTGTTGCCGTTGAGCAGGTAATACCCGCCTTTGTCCTCGGCCTTCAGCTTCATGCTGATGACGTCCGAGCCGGCGCCCGGCTCGCTCATCGCCAGCGCGCCCACATGCTCACCGCTGATGAGTTGGGGCAGGTATCTGGCGCGCTGAGCAGCACTGCCGTTGCGCTTGATCTGGTTGACGCACAGGTTGCTGTGTGCGCCGTAACTCAGCCCCACCGACGCGCTGGCCCGGCTGATCTCTTCCATCGCGATCATGTGCGCCAGGTAACCCATGCCGGCGCCACCGTACTCTTCCGGCACGGTGATGCCCAGCACGCCAAGTTCGCCCATCTTGCGCCACAGGTCCATCGGGAACTGGTCGCTCTGGTCGATTTGTGCGGCGCGCGGCGCGATCTCGGCCTGCGCGAAAGATTGCACGGCGTCGCGCAGTGCGTCGACGTCTTCACCGAGCTGGAAGTTCAGGCCTGGCAGGTTCATGCGGTGTCTCCTTGACGTCGTTGGGCGCGCGGTGCGCCGTTTGCCCGGTGCGGGTTTGCTTCAGGTTTTTCGGCGGCAGTCGCCTTCGCAGCCCCCAACACGTTGCAGCAGCGCTGTTTGTGCTGGGTGATCTGGCCCAGGCGGTCGCCGTGCAGCGTCAGCTTCAGCCGCGTGCGGCCACGCGGGTTGAAGACGAAGTTGCGGCCGGCGCGGCCTGGCTTGAGCAGGCCCAGGTCTGCATGAAAAGGGATGGCGCGCGCGGTGATGTCGAACTCCAGCGCCAACGCGGTGATGGTGAAGACCGGGGGTGCAGATCGCGCGGTGGATGGCATGGTTAGACTGACGTTGACGTCAACGTAAACCGCGAATATACAAACCCGATGACCGCCCCATGCCCACCCCCATGACTGACGAAGAAGGCCGCGCTTTCCGCGCCGCCCAGGAAGACGCCCTGCGCTACCCACTGGGCGACACACTGCCGGCGCCGGGCAGCAGCATTGAAGTGGCACCCGGTGTGCGCTGGCTGCGCATGGGGCTGCCCTTTGCGCTGAACCACATCAACCTGTGGCTGCTGCGCGATGTGCTGGGCGGCGTTGAAGGCTGGACGGTGGTGGACTGCGGCATTGACGACAGCGCCACGCGGCAGAACTGGGAGCAGGTCTTCGCCACCCAGCTGCAAGGCCTGCCGGTGCTGCGCGTGGTGGTGACGCACATGCACCCCGACCACATCGGGCTGGCGCATTGGTTGTGTGAACGCTGGACCACGCCGTCGCGTGACTGCCGTTTGTGGATCAGCGCAACGGATTGGAACGCCGCGCGCACCGCCAGCCAGGCCGACACGGCCTTTGGCGGCGAAGGCGCGGCGCGCTTTTACGCCCGCCATGGCCTCACCGACTCCGAATCGCTGGACAAGGTGCGCCAGCGCACCAACTACTACGCCAGCATGGTGCCTGCCGTGCCGCGCCAGTACCGGCGGCTGATGGACGGCATGGCCGTGCGCGTGGGCAGCCACGACTGGCATTGCATCGTCGGCTACGGCCACGCGCCTGAGCACATCGCGCTGCACTGCCCCGCACTGCAGGTGCTGATCTCGGGCGACATGGTGCTGCCGCGCATTTCCACCAATGTGAGCGTCATTGACCTGGAACCCGAAGGCGACCCGCTGCCGCTGTTTCTGGATTCACTCACGCGCATGAAGAGCCTGCCCACTGACACGCTGGTGCTGCCTTCGCACGGCAAACCTTTCACCGGCCTGCACACGCGCAT
>JAYVLI010000305.1:0-17589 GCA_043759535.1 Betaproteobacteria bacterium
AGCCGCAAGGTGAGTGATTGCGTGATGCCCAGCGTGCCTTCACTGCCCACAAACAGGTGAGCCAGATTCACGGAGCCATCGCGGGTATAGGGCTTTTCATTTTGATTGTTGAAAATATCGAGGTTGTAGCCCCCCACACGGCGCATGACTTTGGGCCAATGGGCGTCCAGCTCGGGGCGCAGTTGGTCTGCCAGCGTTTTGACATAATCACCCAGCTGGCGTGCCAATCCGCTGCTATTTTGATAGCTGTCCAAGCTTATTTTACGCCGGCTGGATAGCAAAACCTCTGCCCCCAGCACGTTGTGCACCATGTTGCCGTAGGCGATGCTGCGGCTGCCGCAGGAATTGTTGCCGGCCATGCCGCCCAGCGTCGCCTGGGCGCTGGTCGACACATCCACCGGATACCACAGACCGTGCGGCTTGAGCTGCGCATTGAGATGGTCCAGCACGATGCCGGGCTCCACCGTCACGCTGCGCTCAGCCACATTCAAATCAAGCACGCGGCGCATGTACTTGCTGTGGTCGATCACCAGCCCCGCGCCCACGGTTTGCCCGCACTGGCTGGTGCCGCCACCGCGCGGCACGATGGGGACGCGCATGTCCCGGCAAATATCAAGCGCTTGTTCAACGTCAGCCGCCGTCTTGGGCACAAAAGCTCCGACGGGGATGACCTGGTAAATCGACGCGTCGGTAGCGTAGCGGCCTTTATCGGCAGCGCTGAACAGGACTTCACCTTGTGTCTCTTGCGCCAGGCGTTTGGCCAACAAGCCGGCCACCTCGTTGGAGGCACGCGCCACCGCCTCACTGGCCTGCACGGCCACTTCTCGGGTGACTTTTAGGGGTAACGGAGCGTTCATTCGGCGGTTTTCCTGAGATTTTCTTGGGTGGCGGCGTGCAGCTGCTCTACCACGACGTCACGTTTATGGTTCAAGTGCTGCAACAGAATGTTTCGCAGCAAAACACCGTCGCGCATCGTTAAAGCGTCAATCATCTGGCCATGCTCCTTGACTGCGGCCTCCCACTTGACTTCATCCTGGTTGGACCGAAAACGCAGCGCCTGGAGCCGTGCGTTGACCTGCGTGTAGGTCACCTGCAACACCGGGTTTTTAGCGGCAACATTAATCGCTTGGTGTATTTGCGCGTTTAAGCGGTAGTACAGAGACAAATCACGCCGTGCGTGAGCCGCCAACATCTCAAAGTGCAGGGCTTTGATCTCGGCCAGTTCGGCATCCGTGATGCGTTGCGCCGCCAGTTCACCCGACATACCCTCCAAACCGGCCATCACCTCAAAGGTGTTGCGCACGTCTTGCTCGCTCAAATTGACAGCCACCGCGCCCCGATTGGGCAGCAATTCGACCAAACCCTCAGCCGCCAGCATTTTGATCGCCTCACGCAAGGGTGTTCGTGAGACATTCAAATGCTCGGACAACTCCCGCTCATTCAGCTTGGCACCCGGTGCAATGACCCCCTCCACCAGCAGCTCCCGAAGGCGGTAGGCCACCTGCTCATGAAGCGCTGCGCGCGGAATGGTGATGATTTGTGCAGTCATGGTTTGTATTTTGTATGCAAAAATTTAAAGCGTCAAATTGGTTGATAAGTGATTTTATAGGTATAAACATCAGGTAGCATCATCTTGACAAAACTATTTTGTATGCAAAAATAAATGAAATCGACCGAAAAATCAATCAACCCATGAATCAAGGAACCACTGCATGTTGACGCTGGACTTTCACCCCACAGGCCGCCATTTTTTGCAAATCCCCGGCCCCTCACCCGTGCCCGACCGCATTTTGCGGGCCATGAGCTACCCAACCATCGACCACCGTGGCCCCGAGTTTGGCGCGCTGGGCTTGCAGGTGCTGGGCAAGGTCAAACAGATCTTCAAAACCCAGCAACCCGTGATCATCTACCCCGCCTCGGGCACGGGGGCCTGGGAAGGCGCACTCGTCAACGTGTGCAGCCCGGGCGACCATGTCCTGATGTACGAAACCGGTCATTTCGCGTGGCTGTGGCAAAAACTGGCGGCACGCCTGGGGCTCAATGCCGAAATCATCACCCTGCCGGGAACCGATGCGTCAACCGGCTTGCCCGCAGCCTGGCGCAACGGCGTACAGGCGGATCTGATTGAAGCCAGGCTCAAAGCCGACACCGCACACAGCATCAAGGCGGTGTGCGTCGTGCACAACGAAACGTCCACTGGCGTCACCAGCAACATCGCTGCGGTGCGCAAGGCCATCGACGCCGCCAAACACCCGGCTCTTTTGCTGGTTGACACCATCAGCGGCTTGGGCTCCGCCAATTACGAGCACGATGCCTGGGGCGTGGACGTGACCATCAGCGGCAGCCAAAAAGGGCTGATGCTGCCACCGGGCATCAGCTTCAACGCCTTATCCAGCAAAGCCATTGAGGCCAGTAAATCAGCCACGCTCCCCAAGGCCTACTGGGCGTGGGATGAGATTATTGAGATGAATAAAACCGGTTTTTGGCCGTCCACCCCCAATACCAACCTGATTTATGGCCTGGATGAAGCCTGCGACATGCTGCTGGATACGCGCCACGGTGGCCTGGCGACGACGTTCGCGCGCCACCTGCGCTGGGCGGAAGGCGTGCGTGCCGCGGTACGCGCCTGGGATTTGGAGGTCTTGTGCCTGGATGCCAGCGTCTACTCCCCCATCTTGACGGGCGTGGTCATGCCCGTCGGCGTCGATGCTGACGCGGTGCGCAAGATCATCTATGAGCGCTTTGACTGCTCGCTGGGCACCGGTTTGGGCAAGCTCAAAGGTCGCATGTTCCGCATTGGCCACCTGGGCGACTGCAACGACCTGACCCTGATGGCGGCCTTGAGCGGCTGCGAAATGGGGCTAAAACTGGCGGGCGTGAAGCTCGCCGGCAGCGGCGTGCAGGCGGCGATGGACTATTTCAGCGCGCACAGCGCACCCCATGCTTTAGCCAAAGCAGCTTAACACGCACCATCCTATAAATGCTATTTTTTTAAGAGCGTATAGATCAATAAATACGCTAGCTAGCGTCATATTTCATCATTATTTTAATAATTAATCCGGAGACATGCCATGCAACGCAGAACCTTGATCACCTCACTCGCAACCGGCGCAGCCACCCTGGGTGCGCCCATGCTGCGAGCCCAAACCCTGCCCACCGGCCCCATTAAGATCATCGTCGGCTTTCCGCCGGGCGGCGGCACCGATGCTTTGGCCCGCGTCATCGGCCAAAAATTACAAGTGATGTGGGGCAATCCGGTGGTCATTGAAAACAAAGCTGGCGCAGCAGGCGTGATTGCGGCCGACTTCGTCAGCAAGCAAGCGCCTGACGGCAACACCTTGTTGATGGCGCACATCAACAGCCACGCCTTGGCACCGGCACTCAACAGCGTAGGCGCAGGCACGAAGTTGAATTACGACGCCATTAAAGACTTTGCCCCCATCAGCATGGTGGGCATCACACCTAATTTACTGATTTGCAACACCAACCAATCAGCGCGCACCGTGCAGGAGGTGGTCGCACTGTGCAAAGCCAAGCCCGGCCAAATCAGCTTTGCCAGCGCTGGCGGCGGCTCGGCGCAGCACTTCGCACTTGAAATGTTCAAGCTGCAAGCCAAGGTATTCGCGCTGCACATTCCTTACCGTGGCTCCGGCCCCGCGCTGGTCGATTTGATCGGCGGACAGGTCAACTACTGCTTTGAAACCATGACTTCGGCGACACCACACGTCAAAGGCGGCAAAGCCATCGCCATTGCCCAAACCCGACTCAAGCGCGCCAAAGGCTACCCGAACGTGCCCACCATGGACGAATCCGGCTTCAAGGGATTTGAAGCCACCGTCTGGTACGGCTTGATGGGGCCCGGGAAAATGCCCCTAGCCATGGCGCAACGCATGAACGACGACGTCAACAAAGTACTGGCCATGCCTGATGTACAGGAAAAAATGGAACTGTACGGTGCGAAAGATGGCGGTGGCAGCATCCAAAAATTTGCAGACTTCATCAAGGCAGAACAGCAAAAATGGACAATGGTTGCCAAAGCTGCTAACGTGAAACCTGATTCTTAAACTCAAGATATGCCCTCATCCCCTACCCGCTACCCCGCCCCCGAGCTCAAAGACCTGCCTGAGGATATTCGCGCCAAAGTGCTCGAAGTCCAGGAAAAGGCCGGTTTCGTACCCAATGTCTTCCTCGCCTTTGCGCGCCGACCGGCTGAATGGCGGGCCTTTTTTGCGTATCACGATGCCTTGATGGCGCCTGAATCCGTGGGCCGCACCAGCAACCTGTCCAAGGGCGACCGCGAGATGATCGTCACCACCACCAGCGCCACCAATAATTGCCTGTACTGCGTGGTGGCGCATGGTGCCATCCTGCGGATTTACGAGAAAAAGCCACTGGTGGCCGACCAGGTGGCCGTGAACTACCGCAAGGCCGACATCACCCCGCGCCAGCGTGCCATGCTGGACTTTGCGATGAAGGTCTGCTTGCGGTCCCACGAGGTGGACGAGGCTGATTACGCCGCCTTGCGCAGCCACGGGTTTGATGACGAGGACATCTGGGACATTGGCGCCATCACCGCGTTTTTTGGTCTCAGTAACCGCATGGCCAACCTGACCGGCATGCGACCCAACGATGAGTTTTATCTGATGGGCCGGGTGCCCAAGGTCAAGGCCTGAGCCAGTGGCTTTGATGCACAACCCGGCTGGGCTGTCAGCCATCGTGGCGGGCGCCTGGCGCTTGGCCGACTGGGGCTGGACAACGCAGCAGCGCCTGGCCTGGGTGGAGGCCAACCTGGACCTCGGCGTCACCAGCTTTGACCATGCCGACATTTACGGCGACTACCGGGTGGAGGCGCTGTTTGGTGAGGCCCTGGCACTGCGGCCGGCTTTGCGCAGCCGCATGCAGCTGGTCAGCAAATGCGGCATCCGCCTGCACAGCGCGGCGCGTCTCGGGGGCATGACACCAACGCACGTCAAGCACTACGACACCTCGGCGGCCCATGTGCAGGCGTCGGTGGACGCCTCACTGCAAGCCTTGCGCACTGACCATCTTGACCTGCTGCTGATCCACCGGCCCGACGCGCTGATGGACTTTGACGCGCTGGCCGACACGTTTGAGGGCCTGCGCCGCGCCGGCAAGGTGCGGCAGTTTGGCGTCAGCAATTTCAGCCCGGCGCAATTGGCGCCGCTGCACCGGCGCATCCCCCTGGCCACCCACCAGATCGAGTTGTCGCCGCTGCACCTGGACCCGCTGCACGACGGTGTGCTGGACCAGTGCCAGGACCTGGGCCTGCGGCCCATGGTCTGGTCACCGCTGGCGGGTGGCCGCTTGTTCACCGGCCAGGACGATGTGGCGCAACGGGTGCGCCAGACGCTGGACGCGGTGGCCGCCGAGTTGGGCGTCTCCACCATCACCCTGGCCGTGGCCTGGGTGCTGCGCCACCCCAGCGCACCACTGCCCATCCTGGGCTCACGCCGCATCAGCGTGGCGCAAGACGCGCTGGCCGCGCTGGGGCTGGTGCTGGATGCGCAGACCTGGTGGCGCATCTGGATCGCAGGGGCTGGGCGCGAGGTGGCCTGAGTTTGAAGGCGCTGCAGCGCCGGCAGTCCACAGTGCATGCGCTATATTGGCTGCAATATGGCGCTACCCAGAACCCCCAGCATGTCCATCGGCATCCCCGCCGGCAACCGGCTGACCGGCCGGCTGGAGATCAGCACCGACCAAGGCGCGTTTTTGGGCCACACCCGGGTGCGGCTGCTGGAGGCGATCGAGGCGCGCGGCTCGATCTCGCAAGCCGCGCCGCAAGTGCCCTTGTCGTACAAGGCGGCCTGGGACGCGGTGGACGCAATGAACAGCCTGGCCGACCAGCCGCTGGTGCAGCGCAGCGCCGGTGGCCGGGCCGGGGGCGGCACGGTCTTGACCGAGCATGGCCGCCGCCTGGTGGCCATGTACCGGGCGGTGCATGCCCAGTACCAGGCTGCGCTAGACCACCTGGCCGGCCAATTTGGCAGCACGCCGGTGGGTGATGTGCAGGCCTACCAGCGCCTGCTGCGACGCAGCACGCTGCGCACCAGCGCACGCAACCAGTTCAGCGGCATGGTCACGGCGCTGGACGCCGGGTCGGCGGAGGTGGTGGTGCATGTCGTGGTGGACGGCCTGCCCACACACCAGCCGCTGCAGGCCACCATCACCCGCAACTCGGCCAGCCAGTTGGCGCTGTCCGTGGGCAGCGCGGTGGTGTTGCTGGTCAAGGCGCCTGCGCTGCAGTTGTTGCCGGCCAGCACCGCGTCCGGCACCCACCCCAACCAACTGCGCGGCACGGTGCAGCACCTGGTGCGCGGCGCCAGCAGCACTGAAGTGACGCTGGACCTGGGCGGCGGCCACCGCGCCACCGCCGTGCTGCAGAACGCCAACTTGGCCACCCTCGCCACGCCCACCAACGCTGGCCTGGAGGGCATGAAAGGCCTGAAGCCGGGCCAGGCCGCCTGCGCCACGTTTGCACCGTCCAGCGTGATCCTGGCCCTGCTGGACTGAAACCCATCCAACCCATGAAACCGACACTTGCCCTCCTGCTGACCCTGTTACCCGCCATGTGCCTGCTGCAGCCCACCAGCGCCCATGCCGCTGTGGTGGCGGTGGCCGTTGCCGCCAACTTCAGCACCACGCTGGCCGCACTGGCGCCGGGGTTTACCGCTGCCACCGGCCACACGCTGCGGGTGTCTGCCGGGTCCACCGGCAAGCTGGCCAGCCAGATCGTGGCCGGTGCGCCGTTTGACGTGCTGCTGGCTGCCGATGATGAAACACCGCAAAAACTGATTGCCAGCGGCCATGCGGTGGCGGGCAGCAACTTCACCTACGCCACCGGTGAGTTGGTGTTGTGGAGCGCCCAGCCCGGGCTGGTGGACGCCCAAGGCGCGGTGCTGGCCAGTGGCCGTTTCAACAAGCTGGCCATTGCCAACCCCAAGCTGGCGCCGTATGGCCAGGCGGCCCTGCAGGTGCTGCAGGCCAAGGGGCTGGGCAGCACGCTGGCACTCAAGCTGGTGACGGGCGACAGCATTGCGCAGGCTTACCAGTTCATCGTCACCGGCAATGCCGAGCTGGGATTTGTGGCCATGTCGCAAGTGCAACAACCCGGCCAGCCGATGGCGGGCTCGCACTGGCGGGTGCCGGCCAACCTGTATGAGGTCATCCGCCAGGATGCGGTGCTGCTGCAGCCCGCTGCGCAACAACCCGCCGCTGCCGCGCTGCTGGCCTACCTGAAAACCGCAGCGGCCAAAACCCTGATCCAGCAACACGGGTACCGGCCGTGAGCTGCCGCCGGCTTTGAGCTGCCGCCGCCAATGACCGACAGCACCTGGACCCTGGTGCGCCTGACCGTCCAACTGGCGGGTTTGAGCACCCTGCTGCTGCTGCTGCTGGGCACACCGCTGGCCTGGTGGCTGGCGCGCACCCGCTCACCGCTCAAACCACTGGCCGCAGCGCTGGTGGCCATGCCGCTGGTGCTGCCGCCCACGGTGATTGGTTTTTACCTGCTGCTGCTGATGGGGCCGCAGGGCATGGTGGGCCAGTTCACCCAGTGGTTGGGGCTGGGCCGGTTGCCTTTTACCTTTGCTGGGCTGGTGGTGGCGTCGGTGTTGTACAGCTTGCCGTTTGTGGTGCAGCCACTGCAGCAGGCGTTTGAGGCCATCCCCGAGCGCCTGCTGGAGGCCGCCGCCACCTTGCGCGCCGCACCGCTGGACCGGTTTTTCAGCATCGCCGTGCCGCTGGCCAGGCCCGGCTTTGTGACGGCCAGCGTGCTGGGTTTTGCCCACACCGTGGGCGAGTTTGGCGTGGTGTTGATGGTGGGCGGCAACATCCCGGGCCAGACGCGTGTGCTGTCAGTGGCCTTGTACGAGCATGCAGAGGCCGCCGAGTTTGCCCAGGCCCACCAATTGGCCGCCGGCATGGTGGTGTTTGCGCTGCTGGTGCTGCTGGCCCTGCACACCGCCAACCGCGCCCGGCCCGCCATCAGCGGCCCGGTTTGATGTCGCACACCTGATGCTGCAAGCCAACCTGGCCCTGGAGCGGGGTGAGTTCACGCTGGACGTGGCACTGCAACTGCCGCCCAGCGGCATCACCGCGCTGTTTGGCCCATCGGGCTGCGGCAAAACCAGCGTGCTGCGCGCCCTGGCCGGGCTGGACCGCGCCGCCGGCCGGGTGGCGCTGGGGGATGCCCCCGCCGACGTGTGGCAAGACGACGCCACCGGCCACTGGCTGCCCACCCACCAGCGGCCGCTGGGCTATGTGATCCAGGAGGCGGTGTTGTTTCCCCACCTCAGCGTGCGCGCCAACCTGGACTACGGCCGGCGCCGCAGCGCGGCAGCAGGCAAACACGCAGCACCTCGTGCCACAGCCATCAGCGCACACACC
The DNA here is from genome assembly GCA_043759535.1 of Betaproteobacteria bacterium. Lineage (GTDB taxonomy): Bacteria > Pseudomonadota > Gammaproteobacteria > Burkholderiales > Burkholderiaceae_C > Pseudaquabacterium. The sequence continues at coordinate 8,407 of JAYVLI010000305.1, forward strand.
ACCGCACACACCACCGCACACACCACCGCACCCACCACCGCACCCACCACCGACCCCAGCCTGGCGCTGGACACCGTGATCGACCTGCTGGGCATCGGCCAGTTGATGGACCGCCGCCCGGCCACCCTGTCCGGTGGTGAGCGCCAGCGTGTGGCCATTGCCCGCGCCCTGGCCAGCGCACCCCGGCTGCTGCTGATGGACGAGCCGCTGGCCGCGTTGGACGCCGCCCGCAAGGCCGAAATCCTGCCCTATCTGGAGCGCCTGCAGCGCCACCTGGCGCTGCCCATCGTTTATGTGACGCATGCGCTGGACGAGGTGGCCCGACTGGCCGACCACCTGGTGCTGCTGCAAGCCGGCCGGGTGCTGGCCGCCGGCCCGCTGGCTGAGGTGCTGGCCCGCAGTGACCTGCCGCTGGCCAGGCAAGACGACGCCGGTGTGGTGATCAGCGCCACGCTGGATCAGCATGACCCGGCGTATGGCCTGTCCCGCGTGCAGTTTGCGGGTGGCGCGCTGTGGGTGGGCGCGGCAACCGCAGCGCCGGGCCAGATGGTGCGCGCCCGGGTGCTGGCGCGTGATGTCAGCGTCACCCGCCAATTGCCGCAACAAACCAGTGTGCTCAACGTGCTGCCGGTGCGCCTGCTGGCGCTGCAGGCCGAAGCGCACACGGTGCTGCTGCGCCTGCAGGTGGGTGGCCCCGACAGCGGCACAAGCAGCGGCGCTGACCTGCACGCAGCGCCTGTCTACCTGCTGGCCCGCATCACCCGCCGCAGCGCCGATGCGCTGGCCTTGCAAGCCGGCGATGCCTTGTTTGCGCAGATCAAGGGTGTGGCGCTGATGGCGTCGTAGCAGACTGAAAGTCAACGCCCAATCAACGCGACACCGGCAACACCGGCAGCCCCAGCAAAGCCCGCAGCGTGGCAAGGTCCAACCCGTCCACCAGGTCGATCAACTGCAGGCCTTGTGGGGTGCAGGCCAGCGTGGCCAGGTCGGTGTAGACGCGTTTGACGCAGGCCATACCCGTCAGCGGATAACTGCAGGCCGCCACCACTTTGGGCACGCCTTGTTTGCTCAACAAATCCATCATCACCCGGGTTTGCTTGGCGCCCACCGCCAAGTCCATGGCGCCGCCCACAGCGGGGATGGCGCCGGCTGCGCCGGTGCTCCAGTTGGCTAAATCACCAGTGGCTGAAACCTGAAACGCGCCCAGCACGCAAATGTCCAGATGGCCACCACGCATCAGCGCAAAGCTGTCGGCATGGTGAAAAAAGCTGCCACCGGCCAGCAGCGTGACCGGTTGTTTGCCGGCGTTGATCAGGTCGTCGTCCTCCTGCCCTGCCGCCGGCGCCGGGCCCATGCCGAGGATGCCGTTTTGACTGTGCAACAACACCTCGCGGTTGGGTGGAATGTGGTTGGCCACCGCCGTGGGCATGCCGATGCCCAGGTTGACCACCTCGCCTTCAAAAATGTCTTGCGCCACGCGGGCGGCGAGTTGGCTTTTGCTGCGTGCTTGGTAGCGTTTCTGGTCGTGTTTCTGGCCGTGTTTCTGGCCGTCCATGTCAGGCCACCTGTGCGGTTGATGTGGCAAAACCGCCGACCCCGGCGGCGCGGATGCGCTCGGCCAGGTTGCCTTGAGGCACCAGCGCCAGCTCGATCTTGCCGGCGCGGTACAGCGCATCAAACACCTGGCTGTCGGCCTGGCGCGGAAAGCCGCAGATGATCTTGCGCACCCGGCCGGCTTGCAGCAACGCGGCCAGGCCGGTCTCGCCATTGCCGGCGTTGTTGTTGATGATGACCAAGTCCCGCGCGCCTTGCAGCAGCAGGCCGTCAATCAATTCATTCGGGATGCCGGCAGTGCCAAAGCCACCAATCATCACGGTGGCGCCGTCGGGTGTATCGGCCAGTGCATCGGCCACTGTGGCCGCGATCTTGTTGATCACCGTTGGTCTCCGGGGGGTGGGCTGGGCTTGATTTTCTCAGCCGGCGCCAACACCAGGCCGGCACCGGCCAGCACCAGCACAAAGCCCAGCCAGTCCGCGCCACTCGGCCGGTCACCCACCAGGGCCATGGCGCCCAGCACCCCCACCACCGGCACCGCCAGCGTGGTGAGTGAGGCCACCGTGGCGGTGGTGCTGGCCAGCAGCCGCCACCACAACACATACCCCAGCGCGGTGGAGATCAACACGTGGAAGGCCAGCACCGCCAGCACGGGGGCCGTCCAGCCGCCGGGCCAGTGCTCGCCCAGGCCCCAAGCACCCAGGCCGGTGCAGGCCGCGCCCAGCGCCAGTTGCCAGGCGGTGATGGCGATGCGGTCACCCACAGCCGGCCAACGCTTGGCCGCCACGGTGCCGGTGGCCCAGCAGAGGGCAGCCAGCAGCGGCCACAGCAGGCCAGTGGGCAGCGTGCCGGCGGAGGTGCCACCAACACCAGCCCGGCCCTGCAGCACCGGTGCGGCCAGCACGGCAATGCCCAGCGCGCCCATCACCAGCGCCAGCGCACCGCGCCGGCCAGGCCGCTCACCCAGCCAGGCCCAGGCCAGCAGCGCGGCCAGCAGGGGCATGGTGAAGGTCAGCACCGCCGCGCGTGACGTGCTGGTGCTGAGCTGGGCCAGGGCGGTGCAGGCACCAAACGCGGCCACCGTCAAACCACCGCCGATGCTGATGGCCGGCAGATCGGCCAGCGCCGGCCGCAGGCGCCGGCCCTGGGCCAGCGCCACGCCGGTCAGCAGCAAGGCCGCCAGGCCCATGCCCAACCAGCGCAGGGTGAAAGGGGGCAGCACCGACAACAAAATCTTGACGGCCGGCCAGTTCAAACCCCAGGCCAAGGCCAGGGCGAGTGGGATCCAGTTCAGGCGCATGGCTTGCCCGCTGCGGCCAGCGCACCACGGGTCCGAAAGCGGCCAGCGGGCAACCGGGTGACGCGGGCAGGATGGTGGGCATGGTCCACTGCATCCGGCACCTTGTCGCCTGCAACACCGCAGCTCGCAACACTGCAGCGCGCAACACCGCCGCTCGCAACACCGCCGCTCGCAACATCACCAACACCGCCGGCATGCCCCCAGCCACGCACCCACCCATGCCCAACAGCGCCCTGCCCCGCCCCTTCATCGCGCTGTCTGGCGCCAACCTGGCAGCCCAGTCGGCCGAGCAGATCAGCCTGGCTGCGGTGCCCATCGTGGCGGTGTTGTTGCTGCAAGCCGGGCCTGGCCAGATTGGCCTGCTGACAACAGCGCAGAGCCTGCCGTTTTTGCTGCTGGCCATGCCGCTGGGCCTGCTGGCCGACCGGCAATCGCGCCGTGTGCTGATGGCCGCCGCCGAGAGCTTGCGCGCGCTGTCGCTGTTGGGCTTGTTGCTGGCCATCACCAGCGGGCGCTTGTCGATCCCGCTGCTGGCGGTGTTGGGCTTCATCGGCGCGGCCGGCACGGTGGGTTTCAGCGTGGCGGCACCGGCTCTGGTGCCTGCCCTCGTCCCCCGCAGCCTGCTGGCTGCCGCCAATGGCCGGCTGGAACTGGCCCGCAGCGCGGCGTTTGCCGCCGGGCCGGCGCTGGCTGGTGCGCTGGTGGCCTGGGCAGGCGGCAGCGCGGCGTTTTTGCTGGCCACCGTGCTGTCGGTGCTGGCGGTGCTGTTGCTGCTGCAACTGCAAGAGCCGGCACGCACACCCGCGCCCGCCCGCCACCCGATGCTGGAGCTGCAAGACGGCGCCCGGCTGGTGTGGGGCCATGCGCTGCTGCGCCCGGTGCTGTTGACGGCTGTGGCCTGGAACCTGGCCTGGTTTGTCTTGCAGGCGGCGTATGTGCCCTACGCCATGCGCACGCTGGGGCTGGACGCCAGCGGCGTGGGCTTGACGCTGGCCAGCTACGGCGCCGGCATGGTGATTGGCGCGCTGCTGGCGCCGCGGGTGCTGGCCGCGCTGCCGTTTGGCACGGTGGTGGTGGTGGGGCCGGCCTGCTCGGTGCTGGCCTGCGCGGTGATGGTGGCCACGCTGCTGCAGCCCAGCGGCTGGCTGGCCGGTCTGTCGTTTTTCTTGTTCGGCGTGGGGCCGATTTTGTGGACCATCAGTTCCACCACCTTGCGCCAGGCGGTCACACCGCAGGCCATGCTGGGCCGGGTGTCGGCCATTTTCTTGACCGTCAACATGGGCGCCAGGCCACTGGGCGCGGCACTGGGTGGTGTGGTAGGGGCAGTGGGCGGTGATGCCTGGGGCGCAGCGGCCTGCCTGGTGTTGGCGCTGCTGGGGTTTTGTGTGCAGGCGCTGCTGATCTTCAACTCGCCGGTGCGGGCGTTGCTGCACTTGCCTGCAGCGGCTGCTGCGCCGGTTTGAGGGCGGCCCGGACCGGCCCTTCACGGCCGCAGCCGCACACCCGGCGTCAGGTGTTGCCAAGGCAAATCAGCCGGGTCAGCCGCCATCGGCCCAGCGGCCTTGGCCACCAGCACCTGGCTGGCAATCGGCGAAAAGTCAGCCCGAAAGTGGTTGCTGCTCTTGACCACCACGATGCGCATTTGCTCCGGCTGGATGCCCACCATGCGCAGCAGCTCACGGTCCAGCAACTGCTTTTTGCCGCTGACCACCGCCACCCGCACGCCGTCAATCTCCAGGCAAGCGCTGCGGCCCAGGTGCACCGTCAGGCCGCGCATCATCGGTCCGGTCAGGGTGCAGTGGCCTTCGCTCACCGCCAGCACTTTGAAGCGGCCCTGCACCGGCGGGTCACTGGGCTGGCCGGTGAAGGTGGGCACTGCCGTGCCCAGCGCCAGCTCAATTTCGGCACCCACGCCGGCGGCGCAGGCGGCAGCGGCTGCGGGGGCGTCAAACAGCAGGCCCAGCGCAACCTGGCCTGGGTATTTGCGGCCGGCCCCCTGAGCCAGCAGGGCATGCAGCAGGCCGGTGGTGTTGCTGTCACCGCCGGCGCCGGGGTTGTCTTGCGTGTCGGCAATGACCACCGGTTTGGCTGCCGTCTCCGCCAAGGCCATCGCCTGCACCACCGCCTCACGCGCCGGCAGGATGTGCAGCGCCCACTGGCGGGGCTCGGCCACCAGGGCATACAGCGCTTCTACCGCAGCTTCAGCGGCCGCGCCGTGGCCCCAGACCATGGGCGCACATTCATCAAAATCCGCCGCCGGAAAACCCATGCAGAAACTCAGCACGGTGCCGTGTGTGCGGTCCAGTGCGATCAGTTGCTCGTACAGCGCCTGCGCCGGCTGCAGCCAGGTGCTTTGTGCGTTGAGCGGGATCAAAAACGGCAGGCGCCGGCTGTGCAACGGCTCACGCTGGCCGGCCTTGAAGCGCCGCGCCAGCAGCTCAGCCGCCAGCGCGCCGGTGTCGGCCATGTCCACATGCGGGTAGGTGCGGTAGGCCACCAGCGCGTCGGCTTCTCGCAGCATGCGGCGGGTGACATTGGCATGCAGGTCCAGGCTGGCGACGATGGGCAGAACCGGGCCGACGATGGCGCGCAGCCTGGCGATCAGCTCACCCTCGCTGTCGGGCGCGTGCTGGGCCACGGCGGCGCCGTGCAGGTCCAGGTAGATGGCGTCCAGTCCTGTTTGCAGCGCGGTTTTCACGTCGTCGCAGATGGCGCCGGTGATGCGCTCAAACGCGTCCTGGGTGACAAAGCTGGAGGGAATGGCGCCAGCCCAAACCGACGGGATGAGCGTCCAGCCCTTGGCCTTGGCCGCATCAATAAAGCCACCGACGGGGATGTTGATGCCGGTGAGCTGGTCTTGCATGGCCTGGCCACGCACAAAGGCCGGGAATGAATCCCCCCGGTTGAACGCTGCCCAGTCGGCCAGGCTGGGGGCAAAGGTGTTGGTTTCGTGCTGGAAGCCGGCAATCAGGACACGGGTCACGGAGGTGCTTTCAAAGATGCGGCGCGGCAAGCGCCTCAGGTACCAAACGCAAAACCCCGCCCCGGCGCCGCTGCAAACAAGGCTTGGGTGTAGGCATGTTGCGGCGCGCCAAACACCTGGTGCGCCGGGCCGTATTCCACCACCCGGCCCTGGCTCATCACCGCCAACTGGTCGCAGATCTGGCTGGCCACCCGCAGGTCGTGGGTGATGAACAACATCGCCAAATTCAGCCGGCTGCGGATCTCCTCCAACAAGTCCAGCACCTGGGCTTGCACCGACACATCCAGGGCCGACACCGCTTCATCGGCCACCAGCAGCTCGGGCTCCATCATCAGCGCCCGGGCAATGCAGATGCGTTGGCGCTGGCCACCCGAGAACTGGTGCGGGTAGCGGGCCAGCGCGCTGCCGTCCAGCCGCACCAGGGCCAGCAGCTCACGGGCACGCTGCAAGGCCTCGGCCTGGCCCAAGCCGTAGTTGACCGGGCCTTCCACCAGCGCCTGGGCCACGGTGCGGCGCGGGTTGAGCGACCGGTAAGGGTCTTGAAACACGATTTGCACCCGGCGCCGCAGCGGGCGCAGCCGGGCTGCGGGCATCAGCGCGATGTCCTCCACCGCGTCACCTTGTTTGCCACCCCCCAGCAGCACGCTGCCACCACTCGGGTCGATCAGCCGCACGATGCAGCGCGCCACCGTGCTTTTGCCCGAGCCCGACTCCCCCACGATGCCCAGCGTCTGGCCGCGCCGGATCTCGAAGTTGACATCCTGCGCCGCCTGCACCGTGCGGGCCGGGCCAAACCAGCGTTTGTCGAGGTAGGTCTTCTGCAGGCCACGCACCTGCAGCACCACAGGCGCGTTGGCATCCACCGGCCGTTCTTTGAGGTGCAGCGTGGGCACGGCCTGGATCAGCATGCGGGTGTAAGCCTGCTGCGGCCGCTGCAGCACCTCGTGTTTGCTGCCCACCTCCACCATGTCGCCCAGGCGCAGCACTGCTACCCGGTGCGCCACCTCAGCCACCACACCAAAGTCATGGGTGATGAACAACACCCCGGCGCCGTGGCGGTGTTGCAGGTCCAGCACCAGCTTCAAAATCTGCGCTTGGGTGGTCACGTCCAGCGCGGTGGTGGGCTCGTCGGCAATCAGCAGCACCGGGTCCAGCACCAGCGCCATCGCAATCATGATGCGCTGGCGCTGGCCACCCGACAGCTGGTGCGGGTAGCTGGCCACCATGCGCTCGGGGTCAGGCAGCAGCACCTCACGCACGATCGCCAGCACCTTGGCGCGGCGCTGCTCGGCAGACAAGCTGCTGTGCTGCTGCAGCACTTCGTCGATCTGGTCACCGCAGGTCATCACCGGGTTCAAGGCCGTCATCGGCTCTTGAAAAATCATGGCCATGCGGGTAGCGCGCAAGGCGCGCAGGCGGTGCAGCGGCGCGTGGGTGATGTCCTCACCCTGCAACAAAATCTGCCCGCTGGTGACCGGCAATGATTTGGGCAACAAGCCCATCACGCTTTGCGCAATCACCGATTTGCCCGAGCCCGATTCACCCACCAGGCACAGGATTTCGCCCTTGCCCACGGTGAAGGACACATTGCGCACGGCAGTGCTGCGGTCACCCCCCGGGGGCAGCGCGATGCTGAGGTCGCGCACTTCAAGAATTGGGGTGCTGTCCGTCACGGCGCTCATCCGCGTTTTGCCATTTTGGGGTCCAGCGTGTCACGCAGCCCGTCGCCCAGAATGTTGACTGCCAGCACCGTCAGCGCCAAAAAGATGCCGGGGAAAAAGATGTTGTGCGGGTACTCGTTGAACTGGGCCCGCCCTTCAGCCATCACATTGCCCCAGGTGGGGATGTCAGGCGGCAGACCCACACCCAGAAACGACAAGATGGCCTCAGTGAGGATGCCCGACGCGCAGATGAAGGTGCCCTGCACCACCAGCGGCGCCACGCAGTTGGGCAGGATGTGGCGGGCCATGATGCGCCAGGTGGGTGTGCCCAGCGAGATGGCGGCCTCCACATACGGCTCTTCACGGATGGTGAGCACCAGAGAGCGCACCAGCCGTGTGACCCGCGGGATCTCGGGGATGGCGATGGCCACCACCACGGTGCTCAAGCTGCCGCGCCACATCGCCACCAGCGAGATGGCAATCAGGATGGCGGGGATGGCCATCACGCCGTCCATCACCCGCATCAGTGGCCCGTCCAGCCAGCGCAGATAACCGGCCGTCAGGCCAAACGTGATGCCCACCACCAACGCCACCAGCGCGGTGGCCAGGCCCACGATCAGCGACACCTGGGTGCCAAAAATAACCCGGCTGTAAATGTCGCGGCCAAAGCTGTCGCTGCCCATCACAAAGCGGTGCTTCAGCACCTCACCCTCCAGCGTGGTGATCTCGCCGGTCTTGCCGGGCAGCAGGTCACGGCTGGCGGGGTCAAACAGCGATGGGTCCACTGTGCCCAGCCAGGGTGCGGCCAGGGCGATCAGCAGCAACAGCAGCATGACAGTGCCGCCGATGCGCACCGCGCCGTTTTTGCGCACCCGCGCCCAGGCGCTGGGCTGGATGACCACGGTGGCGCTTTCGACGGAGAGGGCCTCTAGAGTTTTCGCGTCCATGTCGGCAGGTCAAGGCTTGAGCAAGCAGACGCCGTGGAACCGGCTTTGCCGGGCCGCTGGCGGCGCCCCCTTGAGGGGGAGCGCCGCAGGCGCTGCGGGGATGGGTTCAATATCTGATGCGCGGATCAAAGAAAACATACGACAGATCGACCAGCAGATTGACCCCCACATAGATGAATGAAAACAACAGGATCACGCCCTGGATGGTGGGGAAGTCCCGCGCCAGCACTGCGTCCACCGTCAGCCGGCCCAGGCCGGGGATGGCGTACACCGATTCAGTGACCACCACGCCGCCAATCAGCAGCGCCACGCCAATGCCGATGACTGTGATGATCGGCACTGCGGCATTGGCCAGCGCGTGGCGCAGCAGCACTTTGGCCTCGGGCAATCCTTTGGCGCGGGCGGTGCGGATGTAGTCCTCCCCCAGCGTCTCCAGCACAGCCGCACGGGTGACGCGGGCGATCAACGCGATGTAAACCACCGACAAGGTGATGGCCGGCAGCGTGAGGTGGTAAAGCCACAGCCCCACACCATCCGCAAAACGCCGATAACCCTGCACCGGCAGCCAGCCCAACTGGAGTGAGACCAACCAGATCAGGCAATAGGCCAGCACAAACACCGGCACCGAAAAACCCAGCACCGAGAAGCCCATCAACAGCCGGTCCAGCCAACCCCCAAACCGCCAGGCTGCCAACACCCCCAGCGGCACCGCCACCAACACGGCCAGCGTGATGGTGA
>JAYVLI010000306.1:0-3612 GCA_043759535.1 Betaproteobacteria bacterium
GCTGGTGGTCCATCAGCGCGTCCATGCTGCGCAGCAGGTGCTGGTGCGTCAGCTTCGCCGCCTCAACCCCGGGCATGCTCACCGTCTGCAGCCAGCGCAACACGCCCAGCTTGGACTGCGGGTCGCACAGGCGGTTGAAGACCATCACCCGGACCGCGTGTTCGACAGCAGTCGTGAAGCGCGCGCGCCGGAAGACCGCGCCCAGGCTGTCGAAGCCCAACTCGTGCCACAGCGCATCCAGCGCCCAGACGTCGCCCAGAGACAGTGCTGACTCGAAGCGCAGCTGCGGGGTGTCGCTGGAGGCAGCGGGACGGCCCTTGGCCCGCAGCAGGCCGTTGAGCAAGGCATCGACCTGGCCATCCTGCTCGTCGATGCGGCCCAGCGTGGCGAGGGTGCGCTGCCGGGGTATGCCGTGTCCATCGCGGAAGGACTCGACCAGCTGCGCATAGGTGCGCGCACCGGACCGGGTGAGCTTGATGAACATGGCGAGAGTGTAGCCGCCGCTCCAGGAGGATGCCAACACATTTGACTGCAAAACGTGCCACTACACAAAATTCTCTACAAAGCCGCTAAGTCATTGATTTCGTTGGAGTCGGCTGCCGAAAATGGCGCGAAATGGCGGTTTGGTGTCGAACTCGGGTGGCCCGATATCCCGGCTTTGCCAACGGCAATCCGATCGTCGTCGCGCCGTGCGACGCTGCCGAGTCGTGTGCCGTGCGCGTGGCCGGGCCGGCCGAGGATTTGGTCGGCCACTGCGAAAACACCCTGCATGACAAGGGCGGCAAAAACGATTGGCACGCTGCAACGGTGACCAAGGTCAGCGATACCGTGTTGCGCTGGACCAACCGGGCGTACGTCAGTTGGACCCTCACCCTGACGCCGGACAAAAACGTGCTGCTGGTGGGCAATGACAACCCTTATTTTTCTCAAGGCTACAAGACCGCCAGGGTCATTTGGTGCGGCAACCTGGTCGCAGCAATCTACGGCCCTGGCGATGAACCCTTTGAGCGCCAAGGGGTGCGCACACGCAGTGCTGCTGAGCGCCAGCAGCGCGCGCAGCTTGACCCACAAGCCGACCCGCAACCCCAGACGCCACAAGGTGTTGACGCTGAGCGCCAGGCGCGCCAGGCGCGCCAATTGCGCCAGGATGCCGGGCGGCAGCAGCGCATGGACGCCGAAGACCAACAACGCCAGGCGACGGTGCGCCAACAGCGCCTGGCGGTAGCGCAGCAACAGCGCCCGGCCGCTGACCAGCAACAGCGCCAAGACATGGAGCGACAGCAGCGTCAGGACGCAGAGCGTCGGATGGCTGCAGAGCGCGGGATGCCACCCGGGTGATGCCGCTCAAGGTCAGGTTCTTCAACCAGGGCGGGTCTGTGGCGCGCTTCAAGCTGGGGTTACCGGATACGCACCGGTCCGATGAACTGGCAGGAGACAAGCGCATCGGTGGGCATCACCCACGAGTTCGACGTGCCGGGTGATGCGCGCGACATCGCACTGATCGGCGATGTCTCCAGTTTCACCTGGGTCAAGATATTCCACGACGGGCCCGGTGGCGACGGTGACCTGCCCCCGTGGCTGCACAACAACGGCGCGAACTACCAGGTCGACGGCATTTGCATCAAGGTCTGGGGGACTTTCACCAACCCGAAGCACGGCAACTGCTGACACGCCACAGCGCGCTTGCCGCACCCAGCGCCCGCGCAGCGTCGCTGCCTGGTCCAGGCCGCATTGGGGCCGTATCCCCATGTTCAGCACTCTCTGCAGCCCGGTGACCGCCCGCACCGCTCAGGCGCTAGCATCTGATTGCTTGAGCGACCGACCAGTGACCGATTCGAGGTGTCCCATGGCCCGCACGTCATCTACCCTGTCCACCCGCGCTGCGCAGTTGTCCAACGCGGCACCGGTGCCGCGCCGCAGCAGCAGCGGTGACGCCGCGGCAGGCACGGCCGCGCTGCCGGCGGCGCTGCAGTCGAACTTGCAGGCGTTGTCCGGCCTGGCCTTGGGTGATGTGCAGGTGCATTCGGGGTCCAGCCTGCCGGCGCGTTACGGGGCGCTGGCCATCACCCAAGGCAACGCCATCCACTTGGGCCCGGGGCAAGCACAGCACCTGGCGCATGAGGCCTGGCATGTGGTGCAGCAGCGCCAGGGCCGGGTGGCCGCCACGCTGCCGGCACGCGCCGGGCTGGCGCCGGTCAATGACGATGCGGCGCTGGAGGCTGAGGCCGATGTGATGGGCCAGCGGGCATTGCTGGCGGCGCGCAGCGCGCCGCCAGCCCACACCGCGCCAGCGCACACGGCCCCACCGGCCCTGCCAGCCCACGGCACGGTGCAACGCTTCACCCCCACCGTGCGCAAGACGCGGGATTGGCGTCTTGCCGACGACAGCAGCATGGCCGTGCGGCAGGACAGCCCGGTCTATGGAGGGCGCTACTTTTATGCCAACAGCAGCCTGATCAGCGCGTCAGACGCGGTGCTCAAATCGCAAAAATCAGCGTTGCAGCTCACGGCTGGTGGCACGCTGGCATTCAACTCACCCGCCACCGGCGCCGAATTCCACCTGATCCGGGTGGTGCCCACCAACCGCATTGACGGCAGCACCGGCAATGAGCGCGCCAGCGGCATGCAATGGCAGCAAGACTGCGGTTTTGCCGCCAACACGGTGATGCAGGGCGGCGGCCGCAACACCAAAGCGGTGTACCAATTGCCCGAGGCCAAGGGCAGCGCCTGGTTCTGGACCAAGCTGAAAGCGCTCAAGCGGCGCACGATTGCGGGCATCAAAGAAACCCCCACGGTGGATTACGGCACCGTCTACGACACCCACCGCGGGGTGGACTTTTACAGTCCGCACAAGATGCTGGACGATGTGCTGGCCGACGCGCTGCAGATGGGCCCCAAAGCGGCCTGGGCCGCCTACCAAGCCTTGAGCGCGGCGGACAAAGACGGCTTTGACCGCAGCGTGGGCCTCAACCAATACGCCACGCCTGATGTGGGTGAGGCCTACAGCATCGTGGCCAACAAGGACGAGGTGATCGACCAGGGTGTGTGGAACTTCCACTGGGGCGGGGTGGTGATGAAAAGCGGCGGCGACACCGTGACGCTGGAAAACTTTGCCGGCTCAGGCGCCACCGCTTGGGATTTCCAGATGTACGGCCCTGCAGCCAAGCCCGGCCAGACCTTCCACGAGCAGCAGGCCAGCCGCACCAAGGCCGACGGTGTCACGCCCGAGTACGGTGACCACCCGACCACCCTGCATGTGCGGCCTGTGCCGTGATGCCGCAACGCCCAGCCACCAAAAGCAAGGCCATCCGCATGATCAGCACCGACCCCACCCAGCCCCTTTGCCGCACCGGCGCTGACCTGCCGGCCCACATCGGCCTGGCCGTCACGGTGCAAGGCCGGCTGGTGCTGGAGCCGTTTGGCCACGCCGGCAGGCCCCAAGTGGATTGGCCGGCGCTGCACTTGCTGGACGGCCGGCGGGTGCTGCTGGGCAGCCCCTGGTTGCCGGCGCAGCGGCCGGCACAAGCGCAGATCGACAGCCTGCTGGGCCAGGCAGTGCAGGCCAGCGGGCCGCTGCACGGCGCGCCGCCCGGCAGCCTGCAAAACATCGCC
>JAYVLI010000307.1:0-9872 GCA_043759535.1 Betaproteobacteria bacterium
GCCGGTGGTCAGACGGATATCCAGGCGCGCCTGCTGGCAGCCAAGCTGCAACCGGCGCTGGGCGTCACGGTGCTGGTGGACAACAAGCCCGGCGCGTCCAGCATCCTGGGCACGATGGAGGTGGTGCGCGCACCGGCCGACGGCCACACGCTGCTCTACACCATCAGCAATACCGCTGCGCAAAACCCGCATCTGTTCAGCAAGCTGCCGTATGACCCGATGAAGGATTTGACGCCGGTGATGTTTGCCGCCCGCTCGTCCACCGTGCTCACGGTGCCGGCAGCGTCGCCTTTCAACAGCGTGGCGGACTTGGTCAAGTTTGCCAAGGCCAACCCGGGCAAGCTGAACTACGCGTCGTATTCGCTGGGCAGCACATCGCACCTGGTGGCCGAGCTGATGCAGCAGGCCACCGGCACGCAAATGACGCACATCCCGTTCAAAGGCTCGGCCGATGCCGGCATGGCGCTGATGGGCGGCCAGGTGGATTTTTTGTTTGACGGCCCCACCACCGCGCTGGCCAACGCCCGCGCCGGCAAGGTCAAGATGCTGGCCTTCACTGACCCCAAACCCTATGCCGCATTGGGCAACCTGCCCAACATGGCGCAAGCCGGTGTGCCGGGTGTGGACGTGACCGGCGGCATGCAGTTTTTTGGCCCACGCAACCTGCCGCCCGAGGTGCTGGCCAGGATCAATGCCGCACTGGCCACTGCGCTCAAAGACCCGGAGGTGGCCAAGGTCTACGCCGACGGCGCCAGTGAGATCGTGTCGTCCAGTGCTGCTGAACATGCCGCGTCAGTGAAAGAGCAGTACGAGCGCTGGGGTGGTGTGATCCGCAAGCTGGGCCTCAAGCTGGATTGATGCCGGCTGCGGCTGCAGCGGGACCACGGTTAACCTCAAGCCCATGACCAGCGCCCGCCCACACCAGCCGCCAGCCCCGCCACCAGCTCGCTGGGGTGGCCGATGAGCCGCCGCCGTACTTTTTTGCTGGCCAGCGCCGGTGTGGTTGCCGCCGGCAGCGCGCTGGTGCTGGGCTGGGGCCTGCTGCCAACCCGCCAACGCCTGCGTGGCAGCACCCCACTGCCCACCAGCACCGGCCAGCACGCCTTCAACGGCTGGGTCAAAGTGGCCACGGACAACAGCGTGACAGTGATGGTGCCCAAGAGCGAAATGGGCCAGGGTGTCCACACCAGCCTGGCCATGGTGCTGGCCGATGAGCTGGACGCCGACTGGGCCAACGTGCGGGTTGAGCATCCGCCGGTTGATGCCATCTACAACAACCTGTCCACCGTGGTGGACGGCCTGCCCTTCCACCCCGATGACCACGGCACGCTGCAGCGTGGTGCAGCGTGGATGACGGCCAAGACCATGCGCGAGATTGGCCTGATGGTGACCGGTGGCTCGTCCAGCATCAAAGACAGTTGGCTGCCCATGCGCCAGGCCGGCGCCAGCGCCCGCGCCATGCTGGTGGCCGCTGCAGCCCAGGGTTGGGGTGTGCCGGTGGCCGAATGCCGGGCCAGCAAGGGTGTGGTGACGCATGCCGGCTCAGGCCGCAGTGCGCGGTTTGGTGATTTGGCGCAAGCCGCCGCCAAGCAACCCGTGCCCGACCAAGCCACCCTCAAAACTGCCGCCCAGTGGACGTTGATCGGCAAGCCCATGCCGCGGGTTGAGGCTGCGGCCAAACACGACGGCAGTGCCCGTTTTGGCATCGACACGGTGCTGCCCGGCATGCTGTACGCCAGCGTGGTGATGTGCCCCACCCTGGGTGGCAGCGTGGCCACATTTGACGCCAAGGCCGCACTGGCCCTGCCGGGCGTCAAACAAGTGCTGGCGGTGCCTGGCCAACGCGGTGGCAGCGGCGCAGTTGCTGCAGTGGCCGACACACCCTGGCACGCCATGCAAGCCGTGAAAGCCGTGCAAGTGACCTGGGACCACGGCCCGGCCGCCACGCTCAGCAGTGCCGGCATCCAGGCCCAGCTCACTGCAGCTCTGGCCAAAGACGACGGCTTTGCCTACTTCAAACAAGGCGATGTGGCCGCTGCGCTCAACACCGCCAGCCGCAGCCTGACCGCCGACTACCACGCCCCACTGCTGGCCCACGCCACGCTGGAGCCGCAAAACTGCACCGTGCTGGTGGCGAATGGGCCGGACGCGCCGGGTGGTTTCAAGGCGCAAGTGTGGGCACCCACCCAGGTGCCCGGCCATGCGCGCTGGGTGGCAGCACAGGCGTTGGGCGTGGACAGCGACCAGGTGCAACTGAACGTGACCCTGCTGGGTGGCGGATTTGGCCGCCGGCTGGAGGTGGATTTCATTGCCCAGGCTGCAGCCATCGCCAAAGCCCTGCCCGGTGTGCCGGTGCAAACCTGCTGGACCCGTGAGCAGGACAGCACGCACGATTTTTACCGCCCACCGTGCGTGGCGCGTTACCGGGCGGGTTTTGACGCCCAAGGCAAGCTGATTGCCTGGCAAGCCACATCGGCCGGGCCGTCCATCATCCAGCAGTTTTTGCAGCGCCAGTTTGGCCTGCCCGGTGCCGGGCCGGACAAAACCACCGCCGAAGGTGCGTTTGACCAACCCTATGAATGGCCCAGTGCCCGCATCAGCCACCAGATCGTGGCGCTGCCGGTGCCGGTGGGGTTTTGGCGGTCTGTCGGCCATTCACACCAGGCGTTTTTCAAAGAGAGTTTTGTCGATGAAGCGGCCTACACCGCCGGGCGAGACCCGCTGGATTTCCGCCTGGCGCTGCTGCGCAAACACCCACGCCATGCCGCCGTGCTGCGGCGTGCAGCGGCCAAGGCCGGCTGGGGCCAGCCGCTGGCGCCGCACAGCGACGGCGCCAAAAAGGCACGCGGCATCGCCCTGCACCAAAGCTTTGGCAGCATCGTGGCGCAGGTGGCCGAGGTGTCGCTGGACCCGGCAGACCCAAAACGCATCCGCGTCCACCGGGTGGTGGCGGCGATTGACTGCGGCACCGCCGTGAACCCCAACGGCATCCGCCAGCAGATGGACAGCGCGGTGGTGTTTGGCCTGACGGCCGCGCTGTACGGCGAGATCACGCTGGACAAGGGCCAGGTGCAGCAGACCAACTTCCACCAGCAGGCACTGCTGCGGCTGGCCGACTGCCCCACCATCGACACCGAAATCCTGCCCAGCACCGAGCCACCCGAGGGTGTGGGTGAGCCCGGCACACCGCCCATTGCCCCGGCCGTGGCCAACGCGCTGTTTGCGCTGACCGGCCAGCGCCTGCGCAGCCTGCCGCTGACCTTGGCCTGATCAACCTGACACCCGCCGCACATGACCACCGCCATCACTGTCAACACCCAAATCCGCCAGGTGCAGGCCGAGCCCGACACCCCGCTGCTGTGGGTGCTGCGTGGTGAACTGCAACTGACCGGCACCAAATTCGGCTGCGGCATGGCCCAGTGCGGCGCCTGCACCGTGCAGGTGGACGGCCAGCCGGTGCGGTCTTGCGTCACCCCGCTGGCCACCGTGGGCGCGCGGCCAGTGACCACCATCGAAGGCCTGCAAGGCCGCGAGATCACCGCCCTGCGCGCCGCCTGGACCGAAATCGACGTGGTGCAGTGCGGCTACTGCCAAAGCGGCCAACTGGTCAGCGCAGCGGCCTTGCTCAAAGCCAAGCCCCAACCCAGCAATGCCGACATTGACGCGGCGATGAACGGCAACCTGTGCCGCTGCGGCACCTACCCGCGCATCCGGGCGGCCATCCGCAGCGCCGCGCGGCGCTTGGGGGCGGGGTGATTTGCGGGCTGCCCGTACCGGGCTGACTGCGGTGGGCTGACTGCGATGGGCTGACTGCGGTGGGCTGCATGCGGTGGGCTGCATGCGGTTGGCTGCATGCGGTTGGCTGCATGCAGACAAGCTGCTGCCGCAGCGTCACACCTCAAACCGGCGCCTTGCCGGCCCGCAAATCCCGTGCTGCGCAGCCAAAGCGCGCCCGAAATGCCCGGCTGAAATGCGCTGCGTCGTTGAAGCCCCAAGAAAACGCAATCTTGCTGACGCTGCGGGTGTTTTGACTGGGGTTGCACAGGTCGCGCCGGGCGGCGTCCAGCCGCTGCGCCCACAGCCATTCGGCAATGGAGCAGGCTTCACCACCGGCCCAGGCGCGGTGCCAGGTGCTGGGCGACAGCCGCAATTGCGCGGCAATGCCGGCCACCGTCAGCCCCGGATCGCGCAGCCGCGCCTGGGCGCAGGCCTTGATCTGCGCCCGGTGGTAGGCAGTGAGGTGCGACACCGCCGGCTGCCGCGCTGCCGGCAGTGCTGGGAGTCCGGCGATCAAGATTTGCATCACGCTCTCGGCCACCGCTGCGGCCGATGCCGGTGCCAGCGTTTCGATGTCAGCTGCCAGCGTCTGGATCATGCCGATCATCAAATGGCCGGCACCCCGCTGGCCGCTGACGGTGCTGGCCGTCAACAGCGGCGTGTTGCGCAGGGCGGTGCGCAGGGTCTGGCCAGGCAGGCGCAGCACGTACTGCTGAAACAGCGTGTCAAAGCGCAGCTCATACGGGCGGGTGCTGTCGTACAGCGCAAAGTCACCTGGCGCCAGATGGGCGCAGCGGCCGTCTTGCAGGATCAAGCCCTGGCCTTGGGTCGGGATGCTGACCAAAAAGTAGTCCTCACTGTCCTGCGCTGTCTTGGCCGCCGTGCGGCGCACCCGCTGCGGCGTGGCCGTGACGGTGGACAACTGCAGGCTGGCCAGGCTGTGGGCACTGATGCCCCCTTCGATGGAGGCTGCGCCCGCCGCCGCATCGCAATCAAGCTGCACGTCGGTGTTGCAAACCATGTCGGTCCAGAACGCCAGGCGCTGGCTGGGCACGACGCTTGTGGTGTTGACGTTGGTGTTGATGCGCTGCTGCATCGGCGCCAGATTACGCCAGCGCAGATGTGGCCGCAACCAGTGCCACCGGCCTCTTGCGGCGCACCGGGTTACCGGGTCAAGAGCCGC
Organism: Betaproteobacteria bacterium; assembly: GCA_043759535.1. GTDB lineage: Bacteria > Pseudomonadota > Gammaproteobacteria > Burkholderiales > Burkholderiaceae_C > Pseudaquabacterium. The sequence goes on from JAYVLI010000307.1 coordinate 4,961, forward strand.
GCCACAAGCAGCCAAGCCCATGTCCAGTGGCTTGCCTAGCATGTCTGGGCATTGCGCCCTGCAGTGCCGTCCACACCCACACCCACACCCACACCTACACACACACCCAGGACCTCGCCATGCCCGTCTCGCACCCCAAGTTCCGCGCCGCTGCCGTGCAGGCCGCACCGGTGTTTCTCGATCTGGAGGCCAGCATCAGCAAGGCCATCAGGTTGATCGAGCAGGCCGCCGCTGAGGGCGCCAAGCTGATCGCCTTACCCGAGACCTGGCTGCCAGGCTACCCGTGGTTCATCTGGCTGGACTTACCGGCCTGGGGCATGCAGTTCATCCAGCGTTACCGCGACAACTCGCTGGTCTACGGCTCACCCCAGGCCGACCGGCTGGCCCAGGCCGCCAGGGACAACGCGATCATGGTGGTGATGGGCTTGAGCGAAAAATCCGGTGGCAGCCTGTCCATGGGCCAGTGGATCATCGACGCGCAGGGCCACACCGTGGCCACCCGCCGCAAGTTGAAGCCCACGCATGTCGAGCGCACCATCCACGGCGAGGGCGACGGCAGTGATTTGTCGGTGTTTGATACCGCGCTGGGCCGGGTGGGCGCGCTGTGCTGCTGGGAGCATTTGCAGCCGCTGTCCAAATACGCGATGTACGCCCAAAACGAGCAGGTCCACATTGCCGCCTGGCCCAGCTTCTCGCTGTACCGGGGCGGCGCCTACGCGCTGGGTGCCGAGGTCAACACCGCCGCCAGCCGTCTCTACGCAGTCGAAGGCCAGTGTTTTGTCGTGGCGCCCTGCGCCACCGTGTCGGCCGAGATGGTGCAAGTGCTGTGCGGCGACGACCTCACCAAGCGCCAGTTGCTGCTGGAGGGCGGCGGCTTTACCAGCATCTACGCGCCCGACGGCCAGTTGATCTCACAGCCGCTGGCCGAGGGGCAGGAGGGCATCGTCTATGCCGAACTCGACTTGGGCTTGATCTCGCTGGCCAAAGCTGCGGCTGACCCGGCGGGCCACGATTCACGGCCCGATGTGACACGGCTGCTGCTGGACAAAACGCCGGGCGACCGGATGGTGGTGCGCCAGCGCGCCACCAGCGACGCCGCCGGTGCCGAGCCCACGCAGCGTGGTGAGGCTGATGCCGCTGCCACTGCCCCGCTGCGCCGCCAGGCCGAGGTGCTGTGATGGCCCAATTTGCCGACACGGCGCAAGCCCTGGCGCTGCAAAAACGCTTTGACACCGAGGCTTTGGCGGCGACCGAATTGCAGGTCATCGTGCATCCCGCGCTGTCGCCGGCTGACCGGGCTTTCATCGCCAGCATGGAGATGTTCTGGCTGGCGTCGGTAGACCCGCAGGGTGCGCCCACAGTCAGCGTCAAAGGCGATGCGCCGGGCTTTGTGCAAATGCCTGATGACCAGACGCTGCTGTTTCCCTGCTTTGACGGCAACGGCATGTTTTTCTCGATGGGCAACATCGCCGCCACCAGCCAGGTGGGCCTGCTGTTCATGGACTTTGTCACACCCAGCCGGCTGCGGGTGCAGGGCAATGCACAGCTCACCCATGACCCGGCCACCGTGGGCCTGTGGCCAGGCGCGCAGTTTGCGGTGCGGGTGCAGATCACCGCGCTGATCACCAACTGCCCGCGCTACATCCCCCGCATGCAGCGGCTGCAGGGCTCGCGCCACGTGCCGGATGCGGTGACCGGCAAGCAGCCCATCCCCGGCTGGAAACGCATCGACGCCATCCAGGCCGTGCTGCCGCAGCGCGACCAGCACCAGGCTGACACGGTGGGCGGCTTGATCTCCATGGCGGAGTGGGGGGCGATGGTGGGCCAGGGCGACCCGCGGGCTTGAGGGGCGGCAGGCAAGATCGCCTGCAGGCCTGAGTTCTTGAAGGCCAGACTGCCTGCGCAATCGCGCGTTACACGCCTGGCCGGGCCGTCAATCTGGCGAGCGCTGCTGCGGTGACAACAGTGCCCGCCGGTCCGCTGCCACGTCCGCCGTCAAGTCAAACACCCGCACGCCGGTGGCGCTGGGCTGGCGCTGCAACCAGCGGGGGTCATGCAGGGTGTGGGCCATATCGGCTTGTCCGCTGGCCCAGTGCTCCCGCATGGACAGGCGCGAAAACTCATAGTCTTTGGACTGGCTTTCGTAGTGCTTGCTGCGGTAGATCAAATGCACCACGTCCACCGCGCCGTGGCAGCCCAGGCTGGCCAACTTTTGCAGATCGGGGTCGTTTTGCAGCGCGGCCGGCAGCTTGGCGGCCAGGCGCTGGGCCGCCAGCGCGATGACCTGCCAGTCCAGCTCCACCGCCGTATTGAGCCGGGTACGGCTGGAAAAACGGATGTCCTTCTCGCGCTCAGTCACCTCGTCCAGCGTGGCCGGCAACGCGCCCGCAGCAGCAAACAAATCGACCTGGAACACGGTGCGCGGCCGGCTGCCGGGCTGGTCCAGCACATATTGCAGCGGCGTGTTGGACACGATGCCACCGTCCCAATAGTGCTCACCATCAATCTCCACCGGCGCAAAACCCGGCGGCAGCGCACCGCTGGCCAGAATGTGGCGCACATCAATGCGCTGGTGGGCGGTGTCAAAGTAGGCAAAGTTGCCGCTGCGCACATTGACAGCACCCACCGACAAGCGCACTGCGCCGCTGTTGAGGCGCTCAAAGTCCACCAAGCGCTCCAGTGTGGCGCGCAGCGGGGTGCTGTCGTAATAGCTGATGGCACCGGTGGTGCCCGGCGGCTGGAATGGTGCTGGTGGCACCCGGGGCGAAAAAAAGCCCGGCACGCCCAACAGCACCGCCCGGTTGGCGCTGGCCTCGTTCAGCGCCACGCGGGACGCAGCGGGCAGGCCCCAAGGTGCAAAGGGTGAACTGAAGGGCAGCGAGAACAGCAACGAAAACGGCAAGGCTGGCGGCACCGGCAGCGCGGCACTCACCAAGTCCCAAAACTCCCGCAGCCTGGCCACCCGCTGGCCCGGCGCATTGCCGGCAATCAACGCCGCGTTGATGGCGCCGATGGACATGCCGGCCACCCAGTTGGGCTGGTGCAGGCCGGCGTCCAGCGCCTCAAACACTCCCGCCTGGTAAGCGCCCAAGGCACCTCCGCCTTGCAGCACCAGGATGCAGTCGTCGTTGTCCAGCGTGGGCGGGGTGGTGGCTGTGGTGGTGGCAGCGCGGGGTTTGCGGCGGGGGCTGTGGGTGGTGGGGGATACGCTGATGGACGGGTTGATGGACGTCTTGGTCATGGGCTGGTTGCAACTGTTGGGCCTGAAGTTCGCCCTGAGCATAGGCCTGACCTGGCAACCACCCCCTCATCGGATGAGGCGGTGCGCTGATCCTGCCGCCGGCATGTATCTCGGCCATGTAGGGCCACACCAAGCAAGCGTTCTGGCCGGCCTGCAGCGCCGCATTGACCCGCACCGAGGCACTGAATTTCCTGATCGACAGGCTCAAGGCCACCACCACCAGCCTGGGCCACCTGGCCCAACAAGCCGCCACCAGCCGACGCCGAGATCTGACCGCTGTTCTTGCGGGGAAATCCGCGACGGGCTGAGCCCCTCGCAGCGTCCCCCGCGCGAATGGCGCTGCAGTCAGGAGATCAGGAAACCGGGCATAGACCTACACTTATCCATAGCTGGCCGGCACCCATTCAGCGCCCATCCCCGGGGCAACATTGGATCGGCGGTGGGCCGAGATTTGGATCGGCGCGGACCGCCACACCTTCAAATTTCATCTCAGCGCCCCACCAACCCAATGCACCCGCCGCCCCACCGCGTGCTGTCCGTCATCCCGCCCATGACGCAGCTCAACACGCCTTACCCGTCCACCGCCTACCTCACTGGTTTTTTGCGCTCGCGCGGCGTGGCTGCTGTGCAGCAAGACCTGGCGCTGGCGCTGGTGCTCAAGCTCTTGTCGGCCGACGGCTTGCGGGCGCTGCTGGCGCATATCGCCACGCTGAGACACGGGCAACGCAGTGCCCGGGTGCTGGCTTTGGACAGCCGGGCAGCCGCCTACTTGAACACCGTGGCGCCCACGCTGCGGTTTTTGCAAGGCCGTGACAGCACCTTGGCGCACCGCATTGCCAGCCGTACCTTCCTGCCCGAAGGCCCGCGCTTTTTGTCGCTGGAGGCTTTCGAAGCCGCTGACGGCGCCGACCCCATGGCCTGGGCCTTCGGCGCGCTGGGCGTGCAAGACCGCGCGCGCCACCTGGCGACGCTCTACCTCAACGACATCGCCGATGTCATCAAGGACGCCGTCGATACGCGCTTCGAGTTTGTACGCTACGGCGAAAGCCTGGCCGCCAGCCAGCCCACCTTTGAGCCCTTGGCCACCGCGCTGGCCGCGCCGCCCAACCTCGTCGACACACTGCTGCGCGACTTGACCCTGGCTGCCATTGAACGCCACCAACCCAGCGTGGTGCTCATCAGCGTGCCCTTCCCCGGCGCGGTGTACGGCGCCTTTCGCATCGCCCAGACTATCAAGGCGGCGCACTCAAACATAACCACCGTCTTGGGTGGCGGTTTTGTCAACACAGAACTGCGTGAACTGAGCGAACCGCAGGTCTTTGACTTCTTCGACTTCGTGACGCTGGACGCCGGTGAACGCCCACTGCTGGCGCTGCTGGAGCACTGGCAAGGCCAGCGCTCGGCGCAGCGCCTGGTGCGCACCTTTGTGCGCGAAGACGGCGCTGTGCGTTACCGCAACTTTGTCGAACCCGACATCGCCTTTAAAGACGTCGGCACGCCCACCTGGGACGGCCTGCCGCTGCACGACTACCTGTCGCTGCTGGACATGCTCAACCCCATGCATCGCCTGTGGAGCGACGGGCGCTGGAACAAGCTGACGGTGGCGCACGGCTGCTACTGGAAGAAGTGCAGCTTCTGCGACGTGAGCCTGGACTACATCGGCCGCTTCGA
>JAYVLI010000308.1:0-3963 GCA_043759535.1 Betaproteobacteria bacterium
GCGCGCTGCGGCCTCGGTGCTGGCGTCGATCAGGTCGGCCACGGCTTCGGCCTGGGCCAGGTCCAGCTTGTCGTTCAGATAAGCGCGTTGGGTGAACTCACCCGGGCCGGCCAGGCGCAGGTGTGGGCAGCGGACCTGGCCTGTGCGGGTGTCCAGCTCGGCCGCAGCCTCCAGACAGCGGGCCAGCAGCAACTGCAGCACCACCGTGCCACCGTGGGCTTGCAGCTCCAGCACGTCCTCACCGGTGTAGGAGTGCGGCGCTGGAAACCACAGCGCCAGGCCCTGGTCAATGGCCTGGCCATCGGCCGCTTTGAACGGCAGGTAACAGGCTTGGCGTGGTGGCAGCGTGCGGCCGCACAGGGCTTCAACCAGTGCCGCCAGGCCGACGCCCGACACCCGCACGATGCCCACCGCACCCCGCCCCGGGGCGGTGGCAATGGCGGTGATGGGGTCTTGTTGGTGGTGTAGCGACACCAGCAGGATTGTCGGTGAGCGGCGGGCCTTGGCCGGCCGGACACCACACGCTGAATGGCGCGGGGTGGAGCGCCGAGGGCCTCGCGTGAGCCCCCCGTTTGACACGCTCCAGAGCCGGCACTGGGCTGCGCCGGTGGTCCCCGCATTGATCGGTGGCCGGGCCCTGCACGCTTGTGGCGACGGACACCGGTCAACCCATCATCGGCCGGCTTCTGGCGCCGTCAATCCCCGGACGGGGGAGGCGTCCGGGCTGGTTGTGCAGGCCTTCACGCCAACACCGTCATCAAGCGCCCGGCCCCGTGCCCAGTGCGGGCTGGCACGGCCGTCAGGCCACGCCCAGCTTTTTGTTGATATACCACTGCTGCGCAATGCCCAGAACGTTGTTGGTCAACCAGTACAACACCAGGCCGGCCGGGAACACAAAGAACATCACGCTGAACACCAGCGGCATGATCCACATCATCTTGGCCTGCACCGGGTCAGGTGGGGTGGGGTTGAGCCAGGTCTGGAACATGGTGCTGGCCGTCATCAGCAGCGGCAAGATGTACAGCGGATCTTGGGTGGACAGGTCATGGATCCAGCCGATCCACGGTGCGTTGCGCATCTCCACGGTGGACAACAAGACCGAGTACAGCGCGATGAAAAACGGCATCTGCACCAGGATGGGCAAACAACCGCCCAGTGGATTGACCTTTTCTTCGCGGTAGATGCGCATCATTTCTTGCTGCATCTGCTGCGGCTGGTCTTTGTAGCGCTCGCGCATGTCCATCACCTTGGGGTTGATGGCCTTCATCTTCGCCATCGACTTGTAGGCGTGGGCGTTGAGTGCGTAAAACGCAATCTTGAGCAACACCACCAGCGTGACGATGGCCCAGCCCCAATTGCCAATCAGTGTGTGCAGTTGGTCCAGCAGCCAGTACAGCGGTTTGGCCAGGATGGTGAGCCAGCCGTAGTCTTTGACCAGCTCCAGCCCGGGCGCCAGGGCGTCCAGCTTTTTGCCTTCTTGTGGGCCGGCAAACAGGGTGGCCTCTTGCACACGCTCAACACCCGGGGCCAGCTCACCCAGCGGCAAAACCATGGCCGTGCGGTAGAGCTGCTGGCCAAAATTGGCGGGGTCGGCGTCAATGCGCTCAAAGCTGAATTCACGCGGCTGCTTGGCGTTGATGATCCAGGTGGACGCAAAGTAGTGCTGCACCATCGCCACCCAGCCGTTGTCGGCGGTTTTGTCGATGTCCAACGGCTTTTTGTCCTTGATCGACTTGTCAATGTCGGTAAATTCGATCTTCTTGAACTTGCCGTTGTCGGTGTACATGGCCGGGCCGGTGTACGCGGTGGGCGCGGCCAAGAAGCTGGATTGGCTCTCGACGCGGCCATCACGCGCCAACTGCAAATACAGCTTTGGCGACACGGCTGCAGCCGACACGTTTTTGATGCTGTGGCTCACCGCCACGGTGTAGTCACCCCGGGTGAAGGTGTAGGTTTTGACCAGCTTGATGCCGCCCACCTCGGGTGACTCAAAGCGCACGCTCAAGGTCTTGTCGCCGTCTTTCAGGCTGCGTTCACCGGGCACCAGGCTCATCACGGTCAGGTGGTTGGGCAGGGCAGGGCCGGCATCGCTGCGGAACAAGCCTGTCTGCGCCAGGTAGATACGCTGCGCGGTTTGGTCAAACAGCACCACATGCTGTTTGGGGTCAACCAGCTCAAAGTGTTTCAGCAACTCCAGATGCACCAAGTCACCGCCTTTGCTGTCCAGCGTGGCGCGCAACACATCGGTGTTGATCGTCACCTTCTCGCTGGCCACGGCGGCGGCGGTGGGCAGGCCGCCGGCAATGGTGGCGGCCGTGCCTGCAACCACACCCGCAGCCACCGGGTTGGCATTGGCACTGGCGCCGTTGGCCGGCGATGCACCAGCAGCCACCACAGCTGGCTTGGGACTGAACATCGACACCCCGCCGTTCTGCTTGTTCCAGGCATCCCACAACAGGACGAGCGAGACGGAAAACACCACCCACAGGATGGTGCGGCGCATGTCGTTCATGGGCGGGTCTTTGGAGAGAAAAATCGAGTGAACAAAGCCGGTGGTGTGGCGGGGACCGGGTCAAGCCCGCCGTCACAGCCCGGATGGCAGCGCAAGATACGCTGGGTGGCCAGGTAGCTGCCGGCAGCCGCACCGTGCTGGCGCAGCGCCACCAGGGCGTAAGCCGAACAAGTGGGCTCAAACCGGCAGGCATTGCCCAACCACGGCTTCAAGAAAAACCGGTAACCCTGCACTGCGCCCATCAGCACACGCCGTGGCAAGCTATACAGGCCGTCAGCCATGCGACAGACCCACAGACTGACGGACAAGCGTTGTGTCGGCATCAATGGCACTCGCCAGATCTAGCGCGGTGTGGCTGCACGTTGCAACAGCAGGGCCAGCTCATCGTGGGCAGAGCTGCGCAAGCCATCCGAGGCTGGGCTGGTGAATTGTTTGCGGTCAAACGGCGCCTTCAGGCGCAGCACCCACAGCCCGGGCGCCAATGCCGGCGCATGCACCTGCATCAACTGGCGCATCTGCCGCTTGAGCAAGTTGCGGGTGACCGCACGGCGCGCGTGGCGCTTGGGTACCACCAGCCCCAACCAGCAACTGGATGGCTGCGCAGACGCGCTGGCAGGCAAGGTATCCACAAGCGGTGCGCAACTGGGTGGGTTGCCTGTGGATAACTCACCGGATTCAGCCTGCTTGCTGGGCTTGCGCACCGGTTTTGCTGGCCCGCTGGGACAGGCCGACACATGGTGAACCGAGAAGTGCGCGCTGCGCGACCGGGGTGGCGTGGCCAGCACGCGCTGGAAATCTGTCGACCGCAGCAAACGGCCCACAGGCACAGCGTCGACATCAGCGCGCAAGAGTTCCACAGCACGCGCCGTGCGACGACGCCGCGCGGGGTCAGACCAGTGACAGGCGCTTGCGGCCCTTGGCGCGGCGCGCCGCGATCACGGCACGGCCGCCGCGGGTTTTCATGCGCACAAGGAAACCGTGGGTGCGGGCACGGCGGGTTTTGGACGGCTGGTAAGTGCGCTTCATGATGGTGTCCTTGGGGGCAAGCAGCCCACTTCTTGCGAAGTCTTGTAAGAGTGATTGAAAGCTGGCTGACCAGCTTTTGAAGGCCCCCGCCGTTCTGCGCAGTGCTGTTGTCAACCAGCATTGCACCAACGTTGTCAACTGCGATTTTTGCGCGCAGCCCGGGCAAGAAGAAAATCTTGCGCGTTGGGGAAACCCACTATTAAAGCAAAAACCGCCTTTGCGGTCAAACACTTGCACCGCAAACCGTGGCTTGGGGTGGCCATTGACGGCTGGCCACAAACTGTGGATAACCTCGCGGCAGCCCGCCCTCGGGCCTACAATCCAACCGCTCAAAAAACAACTTGTCCACAATGAGCCCAGACCTCTGGCAGCGTGGGTGCGAGCAACTCGCCACCGAACTGCCTGAACAGCAATTCAACACCTGG
>JAYVLI010000309.1:0-4207 GCA_043759535.1 Betaproteobacteria bacterium
ATTGAGCTCAATTAGATTGAACCACCAGGGCTCTGACCATCGGAATTCACCCGAATTTCGTTTCAAAACAACGGGTTATGAGTTTTGCATGGCCGACTCCTGAAGTTTAACGATAAACCAGTATGTCAAAGCTGCACGCGGACTTGAAAAGCAGCAACTGCGGCGTCAAGACAGGCAATAACTGCGCGGTCCCGGTCCATCGCCGCCGTGCCGCTGCGGCTGACCAAAACCGCCCCGGTGCCGTACCAACTTCCGGCGCTGCGGGGCGAGTACACCGGTGCATTCCTGGCCGGGCAGGGTGACGAGGCCGGTGCCACCCAGGCGCGGCGCGAGACGGGCGTGATCTGCGCCTCAAGCCGGGCACAACAACCCCAACAACGCCGGCCGGGCGTACAACCAACCCGCGTTGTCTTGGCTCACCCCGGGCACCCAGCGTCGAAGCTCGGCCGCCGCATCAATCACCGAGGCCAGCACCCGGGCAGCGGCAGCCATGTCTTGGGGCCGCACCGAGCCGTCGATCAAGCCGTCCACCAACAGCACGGCCATACGCTCAGCCAGGCCTTGTTGGGTGCGGCTGACCTGCTCCCGGTGGGCTTGGTCAGGCAGTGCGCTGGTGGCGGTGCTGCGCAGCAACGGGCCGCGTGCGGACAGCTGAAAACCCACCAGCAGTGCAGTGGCCGCACAGCTGCGCTGCCAGCCGCTGCCGGGTGCGGCTTCAGCCGCCATCAACACCTGGCGCAGCACCGCAAAACTGCGCGCAAAGCAGGCTGCGATCAGGTCGAACTTGGTCTCGTGGTGGTGGTAAAACGAGCCTTTGGTGACATGCAGCCGAGCTGAAATCTTGTTCACCGACGCACCCCGGTAGCCCTGCTCGTTGACCAGCTCGGTGGCGGCGCGCAAAAAGGCATCGGCGGTGTCGTCGTTGCCGGCAATGCCCCCAGGGCCAACCGGCGTGGGCCAGGCCAGCGCGCTGTTGGCAGGCCACTGCATGCTGCTGCCGGCAAGGCCTCGCAGCAGCAGATCAGCCACCCGCTGTGCCACACGGGGGTATTCGTCAGCCTCATGCCGCGCGATCCACACCCGCATGGCCAGCGCCACGGACAGCAGCAGGTGGGCGCGTGCATTCACCGCTTCGCGCGGCAGCGTGGCTGTCTCTGGTCCCACCAGCAAAGCGCGCACCTGTCGGAACATGGCGGTGTAGGCTGCGTACACCGTGGCAGCCTGGGCCTCGGGCAGCGCGCGGATGTCGTTGAACAAAATCAGCGGCGCCTGCGCACCGCTGGCCATGGTGGCTAACTGCGCTGCGTGCAGGCTGAAATAACACTGCACCCGGGCGGCCACATTGGGCGCGGTGCTGGCCTGCTGAGCAAGTGCCTGGTAAGCCGTAATGGCCTGCAAAAAGCAGGCTGTGGCCAAGTCTTCTTTGCGGCGGTAGTAGTAAGTGATGCTGGTGGTGACCAGGCCTACCCGGGTGGCAATGTCGCCTAGCGTGGCTCCTTTGATGCCCTGGGCGTTGAACATTGCGGCGGCCGCGGCCAGGATGGTGTCGCGCTTTTCTTGGAAGCGGGCGGTGGGCGCGGCAGCGGGCTGCTCGGTGGACAGCGACATCTGGGTTTGCCGCTCAGTTGCAGCGCGCCAGGCCGCTCAGGCAGCCACGGCCTGGCCTGCCACGCGCACTGCCGCCGGGCCATGCAGATGGCAAGCCACCGCCCGCCCGCCCAGGCCGGGCTCCAGCGCCTGCAGCGGTGGGTCATCGGTGCGGCAGTGTGGCATCACCATCGGGCAGCGGGTGTGGAACCGGCAGCCCGGTGGTGGGTTCAGCGCGCTGGGCACCTCGCCCTGCACCACGATGCGTTTGCGCTGCCGCTCCACCACCGGGTCGGCCACCGGCACGGCCGACAGCAGAGCCTGGGTATACGGATGCAGCGGCTCGCGGTACAGCGCGTCACGGCTGGCAATCTCCACGATGCGACCCAAATACATCACCGCCACGCGGTGGCTCAAGTGGCGCACCACCGCCAGGTCATGGGCAATGAACAAGTAGGCCAGGCCCAAACGTTCTTGCAGCTCTTGCAGCACGTTGACCACTTGAGCCTGGATCGACACGTCCAGGGCTGAGACCGGCTCATCGCAAATGATCAGACTGGGCTCCAGCGCCAAGGCCCGCGCAATGCCGATGCGCTGGCGTTGGCCGCCTGAGAACTCATGCGGATAACGGTCGGCCATGTCGGGCAGCAGGCCCACAGTTTTCAGCAAGCCGGCAATGCGGTCTTGGGTCGCGCTTTTGTTGCTGGCCAGGCCATGCACTTGCAGCGGCTCACCCACCAGATCGCGCACCGTCATGCGCGGGTTCAGTGAGCCATACGGGTCTTGGTAGACCATCTGCATGCGCCGCCGGAAGGTGCCGGTGCGGGCCTGTTGCTGCGTGATGTCCAGGCCCTCAAACAGGATGCGCCCGCTGGTGACGGGCTGCATGCGCAACACCGCCAGGCCGGTGGTGGATTTGCCGCAACCACTCTCGCCCACCAGGCCCAGGGTTTGGCCAGCAGCCAGGCTGAACGACACTCCGTCCACCGCCTTCACCGCCCCTGCAGAGCGGCGCAGCAGCCCACTGCCGGGCAGCGGGAAAAACACCCGCAAGTCATCCACCTGCAGCAGAGGCTGATCGGCCGGCCGGCTGGTGGTGGTGCTTGTGGCGCTTGTGGTGCTGCTGCTGGCGCTATCAACCGGCATGGCTGGCCTCGGCAGTGTGGTCTGTGAACGGGCCAGTGCTGGCCACAGGCTGGCCCAGGTGATGGCAGGCCACCAGGTGCCCAACACTGGCTGCCCGCAACGCCGGCCGGCTTGCAGTGCAAGTGGCATCGGCCCGGCCGCAGCGCGGCGCAAACGCACAGCCTGGTGGCAAGCGCGCCAGGTCAGGGGGCTGGCCGCTGATGGGCACCAGGCGTTGGCCTGCTGTGCTGTGCAGGCTGGGGATGGAGGCCAGCAGGCCACGGGTGTAGGGGTGTTGCGGGCTGGCATACAGCGCGTCAGCCGCAGCCTGCTCAATGATGCGGCCGCCGTACATCACCGCCACCGCGTCGGCATAACGTGCCACCACGCCCAGGTCATGCGTGATCAGGATGAGTGCGGCACCGGTCTCGGCGGTCAGGGCTTTCAGCAAATCCAGAATCTGCGCCTGCACCGTCACGTCCAGCGCGGTGGTGGGCTCGTCGGCAATGATCAGCTTGGGGCTGCAGGCCAGCGCCATGGCAATCATGGTGCGCTGGCGCATGCCGCCTGAATACTGGTGCGGATAGGTGTGCAGCCGGCTGGCCGCATCGGGGATGCGCACCCGGTCCAGCAGGGTTTTGGCCGCCTCGTAGGCCTGCGTCCATGGCATCTTGCGGTGGACATTGACGGGTTCTGCAATCTGCAACCCGACAGTGAGCGCTGGGTTGAGTGAGCTCATCGGCTCCTGGAAAATCATCGCCATGCGGTTGCCACGGATGTTGCGCATTTGCGGCTCGGTCAGCTTGAGTAGGTCTTGCCCCTCAAACAGCACTTCACCGTTTGCAATACGCCCCGGCGGATTGGGGATCAGCCGCATCAGCGACATGGCCGTCACGCTTTTGCCCGAGCCCGATTCCCCCACGATGGCCAAGGTCTGACCGGCGCCCAGCGTGAACGACACGTCGTCCACTGCCGTGAGCTCACCGCGCTCGGTGCGGAAGCGGGTGGTGAGGCCTTTGACTTCAAGCAGCGGAGCGGTCACGGTGGCGCCTGGGTTGGGTGCTGTCACAAGCGATGTCACAACGGTCCGCGCTCCGCTCAGAAGCCCATCTTTTTCTTGAGGCCCTGGTCCACCCAAATGCGCGCATGGATAGGCCCTGGCCGCTCGGAGCCCACGCGCAACTCGCCGTCGTAGTTTTTAACCCAAGGCCACCAGGCGGTGTAGACATGGGCAGTGGGCAGCCAGATGTACGGCGCTTTCTCGACGATGTCGCGGGTCATCAGCTTGAGCAGCAGTTGCCGCTTGCCCTCGTCACGCTCCAGGTAGACCGCTGCCATGCGCTGATCGAACTCGGGGTCGGTGTATTGCGACGGGTTCCAGGTCTGTTTGGTGACAAAGCTCTTGCGGATGCTGGTGGTCGGGTTGGTGTGCCCGTTCTGCATCATGTAACCGGCCGCGTTGGTCTTGGTGGTCATGGCCGAGAGAAAGGCGCCG
>JAYVLI010000310.1:0-16480 GCA_043759535.1 Betaproteobacteria bacterium
CGACAAGAGCGGCGTCACTGGCGTGCGCCTCAAGAATGTCGACACCGGCGCCACCGAGGACCTGGCGCTCAAGGGCTGCTTCATTGCCATCGGCCACCATCCCAACACCGATATCTTCAAGGGCCAGTTGGAGATGAAGGACGGCTACATCATCACCCGCACCGGCTTGAACGGCCTGGCCACCATGACCAGCGTGCCCGGCGTGTTTGCCGCCGGCGACGTGCAGGACCATGTCTACCGCCAGGCCATCACCTCGGCCGGCACCGGCTGCATGGCGGCACTGGACGCCCAGCGCTTCCTTGAGCAGTAAAGGCGGCGGGCTTTCTGGCTATAATCACGGTCTTTGCCAAATTTCTGGAGGTGCGTCATGGCACGCGTCTGTCAAGTCACGGGCAAGCGCCCGATGGTGGGAAACAATGTTTCTCACGCCAACAACAAGACCAAGCGCCGCTGGTTGCCCAACCTGCAATACCGCCGCTTCTGGGTCGAGACCGAAAACCGCTGGGTGCGCCTGCGCATCACCAACGCGGCGCTGCGCTTGATCGACAAGGTGGGCATCGACCAGATCGTGGCCGATCTGCGCGCCAAGAACGCGCTGTAATCGCGCTGTGATCCTTCTTTAGCCAACCGACAACCGGGAACAAACCATGGCATCCAAAGGCGGACGCGAGAAAATCAAGCTGGAGTCCACAGCGGGCACCGGGCACTTCTACACCACGAGCAAGAACAAGAAGACCACGCCGGGCAAGCTCGAATTCATGAAATTCGATCCCAAAGCCCGCAAGCACGTGATCTACAAAGAAATCAAGCTGCGTTGACTGTCGGCTGTCAATCGGCAGCCCGGCGCCGCGCCAAAACCCACCGTCAACCGGTGGGTTTTTTTTCGTCCAGCGCCGGCCGATGCGCGGCGCCCGCCCGGCCAGGTGCGGGCTTGGACGACACTGCCGGCATGAAGACCCGCTCTTGCCCCGCCAGCACCCGGCGCGCCGCCGGTGCCTTGACCATCGTCGCCGCAGCGCTGTTGGCCGCGTGCCCACCAGCCCGGGCCAATGACCGACCGTTCGAGTCGGCCCGCACCGCCGTGGCCGAGGACGACGACCAGGTCTGGAGCTTCGAGGTCTGGAGCCGGCAGATCGGGCGGGTGCGCAGCCTGACAGTTGAGCCCGATTACAGCTTCGACCCGGCCAATTCGGTGCAGATCGAGCTCACCCGGCAGCTTGACCGGCAGGGCCAAGACAGCGGTCACGAAGTGGAGCTGGAGTACAAGCACCTGTTCAACCGGCTGGCGCGCGACGGCTGGGGCTGGGGCATCAGCGCGGCACTGGGCGCCGAGCGCAATGCCAGCGGCAGCGCCCGCACGCTGGCCCTGCGCCTGCCGCTGTCGGTCGATCTGGGCCACATCGGCAGGGGCGCCGACGGCAGCGCCAGCGGCAGCCTGCTGCATCTCAACCTGGGCGTGCAAAAAACCGGCTCGGCCCGGCGCCAGTGGGCCAGTGCGGTGGCGTTTGAGCAGCCCCTGCCCCAGCGCAGCCTGCTGTTTGCCGAGCTGGCACGCGACGGCGCCGCCCAGTTGGCCCAGGTCGGCGTGCGGCACTGGCTGCGGCGTGAAAAGCTGGCCATCGACCTGGCCTGGCAGCAGCGGCGCGGCGACGGTGAGCGCAGCGCCGGCTGGGTGGCGGGCATCGGCTGGTACGACCTCTGAGGCGGCCGAAGGCCGCCGCGCCGGCTCAAACAGGGCACCGAAACGCAAAGCGCGCGGCCGGTCGTGAAAAAGGGCCCCGCAGGGCCCTTGTTGGCTGGCTGGCTTGCTGGGGGAATGGATCAGGCGTGCGCCGCCCGCAACCGGATCGAGAACTGCTCGAGTGCCACGATGCCGCTGCTCTCGGCCTTTTTGCACCAGGCTTGCAAGTCACTCACCAACTGGTCGGCCGAGACATTGGTGCGCGTCCAGAGCTGGCGCAATTCTTCACGCATCGTCACCAGTTTGGCCAGCTTCGGGCTGCCTTTGACGGCACTTTCAAGCTGCGGCAGCACATTGGCGGGGATCCGCTCGGCGTCGCGGTGCAGCCAGCGCTTGGCCAGTTGCAGCTCGGTCAGGTTGACGCTGCCCTGGGCCTTGACGCGGGCCAGCTCGGCGCTGCAAGCGGCGCGCAGCTCACTGGCGTATTTGGCCATCACCTCGTAGCGGTTGGCGATGATCGCCTCCAGCGTGTGGGCGTCGGCCTGTGGCCGCACCGCCCCCAGTTTGAGCTGCGGCGCGGTCTTGCGCACTTTGGCCAGGCCCAGCACCTCAAGCGCCCGGATGTAGCCCCAGGCGATGTCGAACTCAAACGGCTTGACCGAGAACTTGGCCGACGTGGGGTAGGTGTGGTGGTTGTTGTGCAGCTCTTCGCCGCCAATCAGGATGCCCCACGGCGAGACATTGGTGGACGCATCGGCAGCCTCAAAGTTGCGGTAGCCCCAGTAGTGGCCGATGCCGTTGATGATGCCGGTGGCCATCACCGGAATCCACAGCATCTGCACCGCCCAGACGGTGAGCCCGATGGCGCCGAACAGCAGCAGGTCGATCACCAGCATCACGCCCACGCCTTGCCAGCTGAAACGGGTGTACAGGTTGCGCTCGATCCAGTCTTCGGGCGTGCCGAGGCCGTACTTGCTGATGGTCTCGGGGATCTTCGACTCGGTGCGGTACAGCTCCACCCCCGTCAGCAGCAGGGCCTTGATGCCGCGGGTTTGCGGGCTGTGCGGGTCTTCTTCGGTCTCGCACTTGGCGTGGTGCTTGCGGTGGACGGCGACAAACTCTTTGGTGACCATACCGGTGGTCAGCCACAGCCAGAAGCGCAAGAAGTGCTGCGGAATCGCGTGCAGGTCCAGGGCACGGTGTGCCTGGGCGCGGTGCAAAAAGATGGTGACCGAGCAGATGGTCAGGTGGGTCATCACCAGCGTGACCACCAGCACTTGCCACCAAGTGGCGCTGGCCCACAAACCATGGGCGGCCCAGTTCAGCAGTGCGTCAGAAAGCGTCGCAAACAAGCTCATCTTGTCCCTTGAACACCCAAAAATTGGGCGAATCTTTGATTGTAGTCAGCCAACCCACCACAAATTGGCGGGAATTGCACAGCGGCCACAACGCAACTTGAGAGATGGGGCCGATTTGCGCTGGCGCAATGCGCTGGCTGGCAGCGTGCTGGCCTTAGCGGGCACTGCGGCAAATTCAGCGGCGCTGCCAGACGGCGGCAAAAAACCCGTCCGTGCCGTGTTTGTGCGGCCACAGCCGCAGGTAGCCGTTTTGCGTCAGTTCCTCGGCGCGTTCAACATGCGCTGCGGCCAGCGCTTCTTGTGCCGGCAAGGGCACAAAGTCGGGGTGCGCCGCGCCAAAGGCCTCGGCCACCACCTCGTTTTCATCGCGCAGCAGACTGCAGGTGGCATACACCAGCCGGCCGCCGCTTTTGAGCAGACGCGAGGCGCTGTCCAGGATGGCGGTCTGCTTGGCTTGCAGCTCCACCACCGCCTGCGGTGATTGGCGCCATTTCATGTCGGGGTTGCGCCGCAAGGTGCCCAGACCCGAGCACGGCGCGTCCACCAGCACCCGGTCAATCTTGCCGGACAGGCGTTTGACGCGCTCGTCCCGCTCATGCGCGATCTGCGCCGGATGCACGTTGGACAGGCCGCTGCGCGCCATGCGGGGTTTCAGCGCGTCCAGCCGGTGGCCGGACGTGTCAAACGCATACAGCCGGCCGGTGGACCGCATGGACGCGCCGATGGCGAGTGTTTTGCCCCCCGCGCCGGCGCAAAAATCAACCACCATCTCGCCGCGCTTGGCGTCCAGCAGCACCGCCAGCAATTGGCTGCCTTCGTCCTGCACTTCAATGTCACCGCGGTTGAAGGCGTCGATCTTTTGCAGCGCAGGTTTGCCAGGCACCCGGATGCCCCAGGGTGAATACGGCGTGGCCGCCACCCGCAAACCGGCCTGGTTGAGGACGGACAGCACATCCTCCCGCTTGGCCTTGAGCACGTTGACCCGCAGGTCCAGCGAGGCCTGGTCGTTGAGTGCGGCCACCATGGGCCAGAACTCAGCGTCCGTCAGTTGGCTGCGCAGGGCTGAGGCGAGCCAGTCCGGCAGGTTGTGGCGCAGTTTTTCAGAGAAGCTGGCCGGGTCCACCGCCAGCACCTGGGTGCGCCATTGCTGCTCATTGGGCCCCACCGCGCCACGCAGCAGATTTTGGTCACCCGACCAGGCCAGGATGGCCAGGCGGCGCTCTAGCGCGCCGGTGCCGCTTTGGGCCTGGTGCTGCAGCAGGGTGCGGCGGCGCAGCACGGTGTACGCGGTCTCGGCCAGCGCGTGGCGCTCGCGTGGGCCCAGGGTACGGTGCTTGCGGAAGAAGCCGGAGACGATGCTGTCGGCCGGTGCGTCGAGTTTCAAGACTGCGCGCAGCAGTTCGGTGGCCAGGTCCAGCAGGGCGGTAGGATGCATCTCTCGATTATCCGCGCCGCGCTCCGGCTGGCCGTTGAGCACTGTTGCCGATGTCTGATCTCGCCCTTTTGCCCGAGTTACCGCCTGCGCCCCTTGGCCGTTATCGCCATTGCAAGGGCAATCTCTACCACCTGATCGGCGTGGTGCGGCACAGTGAAACGCTGCAGCCGCTGGTGCTGTACCGGCCCTCTGAGGGTGACGGCACACTGTGGGTACGGCCTTACGCGATGTTTTTTGAATCGGTGACGGTGGACGGTGTGCTGCAGCCGCGTTTTGCCCGTCTTCCCGACCCGGCCGACTCCACCGACTCCGCCGATCAGACCAGCAGCTGAGACTGCCCACCGCTGTGGCGCACCAGCGCGCCCTGCACCACCAGTTGCCCACTGACCCACCAGCGCACCGCCAGTGGGTAGAGGCGGTGCTCGGCCGCCAGCACCCGGGCCGACAGCGCCTCGGCCGTGTCATCGGCCAGCACCGGCACCACGGCCTGGGCCACGATGGGCCCGTGGTCCAGCGTGGGGGTGACCAGATGCACGGTGGCGCCGGCCAGCTTGCAGCCGGCCTCAATCGCCCGGCGGTGGGTGTGCAAGCCTGCAAACGCCGGCAGCAGCGACGGGTGGATGTTGAGCAGCCGGCCGGCGTAGTGCGCCACAAAGCCATCGGTGAGGATGCGCATGAAGCCGGCCAGCAGCACCAGATCGGGCGCAAAGCGGTCAATCACGCGGGCCAGTTCCGCATCAAAAACGTCGCGGCTGGGGTGGGCGGTGTGGTCCACCACCGCCGTGGCAATGCCTTGTTGCTGCGCCAACAGCAAGCCCTCAGCACCCGGCCGGTTGGCCAGCACCGCCACCACTTGCGCAGGCCAGCTTTCAGCCACGCAGGCCCGTGCGATGGCCTGCATGTTGCTGCCCTGTCCGGAGATGAGGATGACGATGCGTTGCATGGCGGGGCGCGAGTGTACGGGCGGGGTGTCATGAGGGGCGTGCTGGCAAGCGCCACAGACACGCTCTGCCAGAATCCGCGCTCCCCTTGAAGGACACACCATGTCATTCGCTGAATCTCCCGCAGTCCAGCCACCCGCACGCCCACGCGCCCGGGTGCTGTCGGGCATGCGCCCCACAGGCGCGCTGCACCTTGGCCACTACCACGGTGCGCTGAAAAACTGGGTGCGGCTGCAGGCGGAGTACGACTGCTTCTACTTTGTGGCCGACTGGCATGCGCTGACCACCCACTACGAAAGCCGGGAGGTGATCGAGCGCAATGTCTACGACATGGTGGTGGATTGGCTGGCCGCCGGGCTGGACCCGGAGCGCGCCACCATCTTCATCCAGAGCCGCTTGCCCGAGCATGCCGAGCTGTTCACCCTGCTGGCCATGGGCACACCGCTGGGCTGGCTGGAGCGTGTGCCGACCTACAAAGACCAGATCGAAAAACTCAAAGACCGTGACCTGGCGACCTACGGCTTTCTGGGCTACCCGCTGCTGCAGGCGGCTGACATCCTGATCTACAAGGCCGCGTTTGTGCCGGTCGGCGAAGACCAGTCGTCCCATGTGGAGCTGACGCGTGAGGTGGCGCGCCGCTTCAACCATCTTTACGGCCGCGGCGCTGACTTTGAGGCCCGCGTGGCCGCCGCGCTGGTCAAGCTGGGCAAGGACGATGCGCGTTATTTTGAGAAGCAGCGCAAGGCCTTTGGCGAGACCGGCAGCAGCGAGGCATTGGCCAAGGGTGAAGCCATCGTCAAAAAGGCGCACGCCCTGTTGGCGCCTGAAGAAACCGAGCTGCTGCAAGGCCAACTG
Source organism: Betaproteobacteria bacterium (assembly GCA_043759535.1). Classification (GTDB taxonomy): domain Bacteria; phylum Pseudomonadota; class Gammaproteobacteria; order Burkholderiales; family Burkholderiaceae_C; genus Pseudaquabacterium. Next base: position 6,271 of record JAYVLI010000310.1, read on the forward strand.
CGGGGTAGCGGCCGCACCATCCTGCCCGAGCCGCTGGCCCTGCACACCGAGGTGACCAAGCTGCCCGGCCTGGACGGCGCCAAGATGAGCAAGAGCTACGGCAACAGCATTGCCATGCGGGATGAGCCGGCGCTGGTGACGCAAAAAATCCGCAAGATGCCCACCGACCCGGCGCGGGTGCACCGCACTGACCCGGGCAACCCGGCGCTGTGCCCGGTGTGGCAGTTCCACAAGGTGTATTCCGACGCGCCCACCCAGGCCTGGGTGCAGCAGGGTTGCACCACTGCCGGCATCGGCTGCCTGGACTGCAAACAGCCGGTGATTGACGCCATCTTGAAAGAGCAGCAACCCTGGCGTGAGCGGGCCGAGACCTACCTGGCCAACCCAAAGCAGGTGCACTGGATTTGCGAGATGGGCACCGAGCGGGCCCGCACCGTGGCGCGCCAGACCATGAAGGACGTGCGTGAGGCGATGGGGTTGAACTACTGAGGCTTTGCGGTTGAGCCCGGCGGGCTGATTCGGCCGATCAAGCCGCCGGATCAAGCTGCCGCGTCAAGCACCCGCCTCACGCTTGGCGCGCATGCGCAGGTGGGCGTCACGGCCACGCGCCTTCCACAACACCACCTGGGCCTGGCGTTGTTGCACCGTCAGCGCGTCGCGGCCGGCCTCACGCAGCAGCTTGTGGTAGTTGTGCAAGCGCGGTGCGTCCACCGCCGTGCGCACCGCGCAGCCCGGCTCTTGCCCGTGCTGGCAGTTGCGGAAGCGGCACAGCGGCGCCCAGCGTGCCACGTCACCAAACGCATTGGCCAGGTGGTCGGCGTCGTCCACCTCCAGCCGCAGTGCGCGCAGGCCCGGGGTGTCGATGACACAGGCGCCACCGGGCAGTGGCAGCAGGGTGCGCACGGTGGTGGTGTGGCGGCCACGGCCATCACCACCACGCACGGCGCCGGTGGCCTGTCGGCCGTGGGCCATGTGCCGTGCGCTGAAGGCCTGCAGCAAGGTGTTGGACAGGGTGCTCTTGCCGGCCCCGCTGCTGCCCAGCAGCACCACCGTGCAGCCCAGTCCCAGCCAGGGCGCCAGCGCAACGGCTGCAGCCGGCTGCCGCACATCCAATGCCAACACGGTGCTGCCGGCCGGCAGCACCTGGCGGGCCTGGGCCAGGCGCTGGCTGACCAGGTCGGCCGGCACCGTGTCGGCCTTGCTGAGCACCAGCACCGCATCTACCCCGGCCAGTTGCACCAGGGCCAGGTAGCGCTCCAGCCGGCGCAGGTTGAAGTCGGCGTCCAGGCCCATCAGCAGCAGCGCGGTGTCCACATTGCTGACCAGGACCTGGCGTTTGAAGCCGCCCTTGCCGCCGTCGGCATTGCAGATGACGCGGCGGCTGATCTGCCGCTGCGGCAGCAGCCGGCAGGTGATGCGCCAGCCGCCACTGCCATCACGGCCATCACCCGCAACGGGCTGGGCCAACACCCAGTCGCCCACGGCCAGGCATTCGTCCTGCGCCTGCAAATCGTGCTGCAGCGTGCTGCCGCACTGGGCACGGTGCGTGGTGTGGCCGTCATGCAGCAGCAGGTGGTCACGCTGCACCGCCACCAGGCGCATGGTGCGGTCCTTCAGGTCGGCCAGCCCGCAGGCCAGTTGCTGGCGCATGGCTGGGCCCAGGCCCAGTGCGGTCAAGGCGTCGAAATCAATCCAGTCGGTCATGGTGTTGCGCTAGTCCATACAGGCCGGCCAGCACCACCACCTGCAGGCAGCGGCCCGACCAGCCAACGGTGACGCATGGCCCGGCTGGGCACGGCGACACCCGGGCGCAGCCGCGCTGTGGCGCGCACTGCAAGGCGGGGTGGAAGTCGGTGTGTTGCGCACCTGGGGTGCGCTGTGTCAGTGCGCCATGGTGGCGCCTGGGGAAGCCTGCTGGGCGCAGCCTTTAACGCAAGCAAACCGACCGGGGGGCAATGGTGGTCTGGGTCATGGCACGCTCCTCAAAGTCGGTGGGCAAGGCGCGCAGTGTGGTCTTGCGGCGTTGCCGGGTCAAGCCGGACTTCCATCTCGCTGGGCAGGGTTGCGGTGGACCGTGTGCTGCACAAATCAAGGGAAAACCCTATACTGCAGTGCAACATCAATCCAACCCGGATCCATGCCGACCAGGAGTCAACACCATGACCAATGCTTCCATGACCTTTGGCCGCCAGACCCGGTTGGCCATCCCCCGCGGCTCACTCTGGCTGGGCACGCTTGCCGCCAGCCTGATCAACAGCCTGCGCCGCCTGGACAGCTGGCAACTCAGCCAGCAGCGCAGTGAGCCCAAGACCGCTGACGAAGTGATGGCCTGGGCCAGCCGCATTGAGGCCACCGAGCCCAGCTTTGCGTCTGACCTGCGTGCCGCCGCACTGCGCTCGATCAGCAAAGACGTGTGACGGATGCGGCGCCGGCCGCCGCGCCGGCGCTGCCCCACCCGTCCGGGGTGATGACCAATCCGGGCCCGCCGCTACCATGCGCGTTTTGGCATTTTGCGCCGCAAGGTGCAGCGGATGGCAGCGATGCAGCACCGATGGACCCCCCAGGCGCCAGCGCCCGAAGTTGCATCCGCTGCGACACCCCGGCCTGACCGCCGCGCCTGCCTGGGCAAGCTGTTGGGTTGGGCCGGCACAGCCGGTTTGGCCAATCTGACCGGTTGCGCCAGCGGCCCTGCGCCGTCGCCGTCCACGGAGGTTGCAACACCGGCCAGCACTGCGCCACCCGCCCTGCGCGTGATGCCGTTTTCGGGCACCGCAGTGGGCACAGCACCGGCTGGCTGGCACCCCTACGTGGTGCGGCGCGACGTGCGCCACACCCAGTACGCGGTGGTGCAGGACGGCCCGCAGCAAGTGTTGCATGCATCCGCCGCGTCATCGGCCACCGGGCTGCGCTGCGATGTGCAGATTGACCCGGCGCGCAACAGCCGCCTGCGCTTCAGTTGGCGGGTGCAGGACGTGCCGGCCCAGGGGGATGTGACCGTGCCAGAGCATGATGATTGTCCGGCCCGCCTCATCCTGGCGTTTGGTGGTGACGATGCCCGCCTGCCGCTGCGCGACCGCCTTTTTTACGAGCAAGTGGAGTTGTTCACCGGCAACCGGCTGCCGTTTGCCACGCTGATGTATGTGTGGGACGGTGGTGGTGGCCACGCGGTGGAATCGGTGCACCGCAACCACCGCAGCAGCCGCATCCAGTACCTGACGGTGGAAAGTGGCAGCGCCCGCGCCGGCCAGTGGCTGCGCTACGAGCGCAATGTGCTGGCCGACTACCAGCGGGTGTTTGGTGAGGCACCCGGCCCCATCATCGGTGTGGGTGTGTTGACCGACGCCGACGCGCTGAAGATCAAGCTCGAAGCCTGGTACGGCGACATCACGCTGGCGCCACCGGCGGGTTGATGGCCGCAGCCGGTGGGCTGGCGCATGACGCCGGCAACACCAGGCAAACCGCCAATCCGGGCAGGGCATTGCGCAATTCCAGGCTGCCGCCGTGGGATGTGGCCACCCGCTGGCACAAGGACAAGCCCAGCCCCACACCGCCGCTGGCCCGGGTGCGGGCCGCGTCAGGCCGGTAAAACGCGTCGGTCAGGCGCGGCAGTTGGGCCGGGTCCACGCCCGGGCCGTGGTCACGCACGGTCAGGCGGATGGCGCCCTTGCTGCTGTCACTGCTGCTGCTGCCGCCGGTGCCGTATTCAGTGCGCAGCACCACCGCCGTGCCAGCGCCGTGGCGCAGCGCGTTGTCCAGCAGGTTGCGCACCAGCAACTGCAGCCGCACCCGGTCCAGCCACAGCGGTGGCAGCGCCGGGTCCAGCTGCAGCGCAAGGCTGCTGTCGGCAAATTGCGCGGCCACCAGGTCTTGCACCAGCGCATTCAGGTCGGTGGGTGCGCGTTGCAGCGCGGCCGCACCCACGGCCAGGCGCTCAACCTCCAGCAAATCACACACCAAATCCCGCATCAGGCCCAGATCACGCAGCAGGGCGCTGCGCTGCGGCCCATCGGTCAGCAGCTCGGTATGCAGGCGGGCGCGGGTGAGCGGTGAGCGCAGCTCATGGCTGATGGCCAGCAGCAGGCCACGCTGGCCGTCCAGCATGTGCTGCAGGCTGCTGGCCATGCGGTTGACTTCGGTGCCCAGCTCACCCAGTTCATCGCGCCGGCGCAGCGGGATGGGACGCGAAAAATCGCCCTGGCCATAACGCAGCGCACCGGCGCGGATGTCATCCAGCGGCCGGAACAAACGCCGCACCACCGCATACGCGCCAGCGGTCAAGGCCAGCAGCCCGGCCAGCACCAGCCAGCCGTGCCAGCGTGGCCGGTCGGCCCAGCGCCAATCGCCCAGGCCAAAGCGGATCTGGTGGCCGTCCGCCGTCTGGCGGATCAGGCCGTCACGAAAGCGATCGTCATGCCGGCCGTGCTCATGGCGCTGCGGGTGCGACGCCCACTGCAGCTGCGGCCCGTCGATGCGGATGGACAACGGCAGCCGCGTGGCGATGGCACTGGCCCGCGCCACATCGGGTGGGCTGCCGATCTCGCTGGCCAGGCGGTCCAGATAGTCAGCCACCAGCGGCCTGGCCAGATCGCGCCAGCCGGTGGAAAAAAACTCCCGGGTGGCAGCAAAAAAAATCCCGCTGATGGCCAGGGCCAGCAGCAAAAACAGCAGCACCAGCCGCGCCTGCAGCGAGTGGCGCAGGTGGCGCCGCCACTGGCGGGCTTGGCGTCCTTCGCGGGTGTGGCGTGGGCGCAGTTGATCGGCCACAGCGGTCATGCCGCCGGCCCTGGCGCTGGCCCGAGCGCTGGCCCGAGCGCCAGCGTGTAGCCCGCGTTGCGCAGGGTTTTGATGCAATCCAGCGGCGCCAACTTGCGGCGCAGCCGGCTCACCAGCAAATCCACCGCCCGGGTGTACAGGTCCGCATCGCGGCCACGCAGGCGGTTGAGGATTTCGTCGCGCGTGAACACCCGCTGCGGCTCACGCGCCAGCAGCCACAGCAGCTCAAACTCGGTGCCGGTCAGCGCCACGGGCTGACCTTGGCGCTGCACGGCGCGGCGCAGTGGGTCAATGCGCAGGCCGTCCAACTGCAGCGGCTGGGTGGCATCAGGCGCCGCGGTGGTGGTGCCGGCGGCGGCCGCAGTGGCAACGGTTGCCGCAGCCGGCCACCGCCGGCGCAGCAGCGACTGCAGGCGCGCTGCCAGTTCACGCGGCTCAAACGGCTTGGCCAGGTAGTCGTCAGCGCCCAGCTCCAGACCCACCACCCGGTCGCTCAATTCGCCGCGGGCGGTGAGCATCAGCACCGGCACAGCGCTGTAAGGCCCACCTTGCTGGCGGATCTGGCGGCACAGCGCAAAACCGTCCATCTCGGGCAGCATCACATCCAGGATCACCGCCTCAAAGGCTTGCGCCGGGTCATGCGCTGCGGCAGCCAGCAGGCCCAAGCCCGTGCTGGGTCGCAGCGCGGCCACCAGTGCAAAGTCAAAGCGTTGCAGATAGGTGGCCAGCGGCGCGGCCAGGTGCTCGTCGTCGTCGATCAGCAGGATGCGGTGCATGGTGGTGGTGGGTGGCGGCAGCTTCAGTGTCGCGGATCAGGTGTGTGCAGCAACTGCACGGCTGATCCGCGCCCATTAACCCCGCGCATCAACCCCGCCAATGGCCCCGGCCGCGCGCCATGAAGTCACGCACCTTTTGCTGTTGCGCCGGCTGCAGACTGTCAAAAAAGTCGGCCATGGCCGCCACCACGGCGGGGGCCTTGTCGCGCAGCGCGCCGGTCTTGCCGTCCACCAGGGCCTGGGCGCGGCTGCGGTCAAACTGGCTGCCGGCGATCAGCGCGGCCAGCTCGGTACGCGGGTTGGTGGCGGGGTTGGCCACATCACCCACCAGCGCGCTGCGCTGTGCTTTGATGGCGTCGGCCAGCAAGCCCAGCTTGGCTTTTTGCGCGGCGTCCAGCGCCAGCTCGCGGCTGGCTTTGTCGATGAAGCGCTCCCGCATCTGGGTCATGTCGGCCTCGCTCATCATGCCGCCGTGGTGGCGGTGGGCGCAGGCCGACAAGCCGCCAAACAACACGGCGGTGCCGAACACGCCGATCAGGGTGCGTTTGATCCAGGGTTTCATGATTGACTCGATTCACAAGGGTTGGACATGGATCACATCGTCGCGCTGGCGGCGCGCCGGGTCTTCTCAGCGCGGTATCGGCGTGTATCGTTTTTTATCAGGTGGGCGCTGGCTATGCTGCGGTGGTGAACACACGCTTGCCTGGATTGCCAACCGCCCTGCCCACGCTGGTCTACCAAGACGCCCACTTGCTGGTGGCCGACAAACCCGCCGGCCTGCTGTGTGTGCCGGGGCGTGGCGCTGACAAAGCCGACTGCCTGGTGACCCGGCTGCAATTCCACTGGCCCGATGCGCTGACAGTCCACCGGCTGGACATGGCCACGTCCGGTTTGGTGGTGTTCGGCCGGGGTGCGGCCATGCAGCGTGTGCTGTCAGCTGCATTTGCGCAGCGGCAAGTTCACAAGACTTACCAGGCGGTGGTGGCGGGGTTGGTGGTGGCGGACAGCGGCGAGATCAATCTGCCGCTGGCGGCCGACTGGCCCAACCGGCCACGCCAGCAGGTGGACCCTGTTTTGGGCAAACCCTGCCTGACCCACTGGCAGGTGTTGCAGCGCGACCCGCTGGCCGGCACCACCCGGCTGCTGCTGGTGCCGGTGACGGGCCGCACACACCAACTGCGGGTGCATCTGGCGGCCCTGGGCCACCCGATCCTGGGGGACACGCTGTACGCCGGGCCGCTGCAGGTCGCCGCCGCGCCGCGCCTGCTGCTGCATGCGTGTGGGCTGCGTCTGGCGTTGCTGCCCGGCATGGTCAGGCCGATGGCGTTCAGCAGCCCGGCGCCGTTTTAGCGGCGTGCAAATGCGTCCAGCATGTTGTACGCACGCCTGGATGGCGAGTGCTAGCAGCCGGCGTAGGCGGCAAAGTCCCGCTCGACCGCATGCTTCGCGACCTCGACGGCCTCCTGCAGCCATTGCGCCGGGCGGCGCTGCAAATCCTCGGCAATCCGTTTGGACTTCTTGCCAGCGGCATGCACTGCGGCAAGTTCGACGGCCATCGCTGAAAGCAGATCTTCAGTGAGGCCGTTGCCCCGCACGTCGCCGACATCAATCTTGCGCGCGTCCGGGGCGACGCGTCGCAGCACACAGCCCGCATCACAACGCAGATGTGGATCAGGCGACCGGTAGGCCCCGAACGCCGCTTCCAGCAGGCGATTCCGTCCACGTGTCTGATGCGCCCAAGCCCATGCTGACGGGACAAGCGCCTTCGCCTCCCTGACAACCCGCCCGCCGTTCCACGCGGCAATCACGAGGAAACGCGGGCGGCCCAGACTGCCCCCACCCTTGCTGCGCGATGCAAAACGCTGCACTGTTGCACCCTCGGGCAGCGCGATCTTCAACGCCCTCTTCACCGGGTCTGGGGGCTTGGCGTCAGGATAGCCCGCCAGTTCTTGCCAGAACGCCCTGTTGCTCTTGGCGGTCGGGTTGACATACGAGCGCAGCCACCCGGACTCTTCGTCCAGCAACACCGCACGCGGGCTCGACAGGCCGCTTGTGTAGCCGCTGAGGATGGCAGTGGCCACATCGGCCAGGGGTAGCTCCAGGTCCGGCGCCAAGACCGCACTGCTTGCCAGTCGAACCAGGTCGAAGGCATACGGCATCACTGCGGCCTCATCGAAGTCGTTGATGCCCCAGACAAGCCGGGCATCAGCGTCGCGCCAGGTGCCGTAGTTCTCGATGTGAATGTCACCGATGCACAGGACTTGCGGCGCGGCAGCAAGCGATGGACACAGCGCCTCGATCGTTCGGGCCCAGCGGAAGTGGGTGGCGCGGAGGAAGTCAAACGTGCTCTTGCACATCCGGCGATGCTTGGCGTCGAGATCCGCCTCGACAACGCTGCACTGCCTGCGTAGCCACTTTTCGTAGCTGGCGACGTCTTGCTGGATGGATGCCATAACCCACTCTCCCATGCCGGAGCGACACCCGTGAGTGTCGCTGAACCGCTCGGACATTGTGGTTTGCCGCCCGGCGACACAACACCAACCGAAGTGGCCAGGTGGCCACGGCGCATTGACGTGCAGACGCGCATCCGGTCCCGGTCACCCAGAGGCAAGTGGCAGCGGCCAGGCGCTGAACCTGCCGCGCCCATTGGCGCCAGCCCAAGTGCCTCAGCCGGCGCTGACCGGCGCCGCCGCGCCCAACACACTGCGCCCCAACGCCTCCGCCACCTCTATCCCGTCCACACCCGCCGACATGATGCCGCCGGCATACCCCGCACCCTCACCCGCCGGATACAGCCCCGCCACGTTCAAGCTTTGAAAGCCCCGCCCGCGGGGGATGCGCAGCGGCGATGAGGTGCGTGTCTCCACCCCGGTCAGCACCGCGTCAGTCATGGCAAAGCCTTTGATCTGGCGCTCAAAGGCCGGCAGGGCCTCGCGGATGGCGGCCAGCGCGGCATCGGGCAGACTGCTGCGGCCGGGCTCGGCCAGGTCGGTCAGCAGCACGCCGGGCTGGTAAGAAGGTTGCACGCTGCCCAGTGCCGATGCCAGCCTGGCGCCATGCCGGCCGGCGATGAAATCGCCCACCAACTGCGCTGGCGCCTGGTAGGTTTCACCACCGAGCTGGTAAGCGCGGCTCTCCCAGAAACGCTGGAAGCTGATGCCGTCCAGTGGGCTCACCGGCCCGCTGGCCAGGCCGTCCTGCCGGTAGTCCTGCGGGCTGATGCCCACCACGATACCGGCGTTGGCGTTGCGCTCGTTGCGGGAATACTGGCTCATGCCGTTGGTCACCACCCGGCCCACCTCGCTGGTGGCGGCCACCACCGTGCCACCCGGGCACATGCAAAAGCTGTACACCGAGCGGCCGTTGCCGGCGTGGTGCACCAGCTTGTAATCGGCCGCGCCCAGGATGGGGTGGCCGGCGCTGGGGCCAAAACGCGCCCTGTCGATCAGGCCCTGCGGATGCTCGATGCGGAAGCCCACCGAGAACGGCTTGGCCTCCATCAACACACCGCGCCCGTGCAACATGGTGAAGGTGTCGCGGGCGCTGTGGCCCACGGCCAGCACCACGTGGTTGGTGCGCAGTTCGGTGTGTATTTGTGTGGGTTCGCCGGTGCTGTCGGCCACGGTCAAACCGCGCAGTTGGCGGCCGGCGACGCCGTCCTCGATCAACACGTCCACCACCCGCTGGCCAAAGCGCACCTCACCCCCCAGCGCGATGATCTCCGCCCGCATCTTCTCCACCACACCCACCAGCCGGAAGGTGCCGATGTGCGGCTTGGCAATGAACAAGATCTCCTCGGGCGCACCGGCCTTCACAAACTCGGTCAGCACCTTGCGGGTCAGGTGGCGCGGGTCGCTGATCTGGCTCCACAGCTTGCCGTCCGAGAACGTGCCGGCGCCGCCCTCACCAAACTGCACATTTGATTCGGGTGTCAGCACGCCCTGGCGCCACAGCGCCCAGGTGTCTTTGGTGCGTTCACGCACTTCTTTGCCACGCTCCAGCACGATGGGCCGCAAGCCCATCTGCGCCAGCACCAACGCGGCAAAAATGCCGCAGGGGCCAAAACCGATGACCACCGGGCGCAGCGGGCCGCTGGTGAAAAAATCCAACGGCGCTGTGCCCACCGGCTGGTAGCGGGTGTCGGGGCTGGGCCGCACATGCACATCACCGGCGTGGCGGGCCAGCACGGCGCCCTCGTCTACAGCGGGGCTGAGTTGGCAATCGACGGTGTAGATCAGCACCACGGCCGACTTTTTGCGCGCATCAAAGCTGCGCTTGAAGACGGTGACATCCGCCAGCTCAGCGTCCCGCAGACCCAGGCGTGACAGCACCGCCGAGCGCAGCGCGTCGGTGGCGTGGTGGAGCGGCAGGCGCAGCTCGGTAAGTCTCAGCATGCGGGGTCCATCCTGACAACAACCCTGACGACGGTCTTGACGACAACAGGCCCTGGCCGGCCCTGGCACACCCGGCTGGCGGGTGGGTCAGAGTGAGCCAGGGCCTTCGTTGAAAGCACTGTCGTGGAAAGCACAGCGGCTGAGGTCAGCCGCCAGCAAGCCGCAGGCTCAGCCGCCTTTGTGCGGCCGCTTGCCCGGGTTTTTCTTGCTGCGGGTGTGCGAGCCACGCTCCAGGCTGATCTTCTGGCCCTTGGGCGCTGTGAAGCA
>JAYVLI010000311.1:0-7181 GCA_043759535.1 Betaproteobacteria bacterium
CGCAAGCCACGCTGCGCCAGCTGATCGCTGCGCTGGAGCGCAACAAGGTGGTAGCCATCAACCCAGGCCCAGGCACCAAGTTTGACCCGCACCAGCACCAAGCCATCAGCATGGTGCCCAGCGAGCAGGACGCCAACACGGTGGTCAGCGTGCTGCAAAAAGGCTACCTGATTGCCGAGCGCGTGCTGCGCCCAGCGCTGGTCACGGTGGCCGCGCCTAAATAGTTTTGTGGGCCGGCCAGCGCTTGAAAAGTGCGGCAGGGCGCACATGTGACCCTCATCCACATCTAACTTTTTGAATCAACGGAGAACACCATGGGAAGAATTATTGGCATCGACTTGGGCACCACCAACAGCTGCGTGTCCGTCATGGAAGGCAACGTGCCCCGCGTCATCGAGAACTCGGAAGGTGCCCGCACCACGCCGTCCATCGTCGCCTACCAGGAAGACGGTGAAGTGCTGGTGGGTGCCTCGGCCAAGCGCCAGGCCGTGACCAACCCCAAGAACACGCTCTACGCCGTCAAGCGACTGATCGGCCGGAAGTTCAGCGAAAAAGAAGTCCAGAAGGACATCGACCTAATGCCCTACAAGATCGTAGCGGCCGACAATGGTGACGCCTGGGTCGAAGTACGTGGCAAGAAAATGTCGGCCCAGCAGGTCAGCGCCGACATTTTGCGAAAAATGAAAAAAACTGCCGAAGACTACCTCGGCGAGCCCGTGACCGACGCGGTGATCACCGTGCCTGCCTACTTCAACGACGCCCAGCGCCAGGCCACGAAAGACGCCGGCCGTATCGCTGGCCTGGAAGTCAAGCGCATCATCAATGAGCCTACTGCTGCAGCACTGGCCTTCGGCCTCGACAAGCAGGAAAAAGGCGACCGCAAGATCGCTGTCTATGATCTGGGCGGCGGCACGTTTGACATCTCCATCATTGAAATTGCCGATGTCGACGGTGAAAAGCAGTTTGAAGTGCTGTCCACCAACGGCGATACGTTTTTGGGCGGTGAAGACTTTGACCAGCGCCTGATCGACCACATCGTCACCGAGTTCAAGAAAGAACAAGGCGTTGACCTGACCAAAGACGTGCTGGCCCTGCAGCGCCTGAAAGAGGCGGCCGAAAAAGCCAAGATCGAGCTGTCCAGCAACAGCCAGACCGACGTCAACCTGCCCTACATCACAGCCGATGCCTCAGGCCCGCGCCACCTCAACATCAAGCTCACCCGCGCCAAGCTGGAGAGCCTGGTGGATGAGCTGATCCAACGCATCATCGAGCCCTGCCGCATTGCTGTGAAGGACGCCGGCATCAAGGTTTCAGACATCGACGACGTGATCTTGGTGGGTGGCCAAAGCCGCATGCCCAAGGTGCAGGAGATGGTGAAAGAGTTCTTTGGCAAAGAGCCGCGCAAAGACGTGAACCCAGACGAAGCCGTGGCCGTTGGTGCTGCGATTCAAGGCCAGGTGCTGGGTGGTGAGCGCAAGGACGTGCTGCTGCTGGACGTGACGCCACTGAGCCTGGGCATCGAGACGCTGGGTGGCGTGATGACCAAGATGATCAAGAAGAACACCACCATCCCGACCAAGTTTGCGCAGACTTTCAGCACCGCTGACGACAACCAGCCGGCCGTGACCATCAAGGTCTACCAGGGTGAGCGTGAGCTGGCGGTGGGCAACAAGAGCCTGGGTGAGTTCAACCTCGAAGGCATCCCGCCGTCACCGCGTGGCCTGCCGCAAATTGAGGTCACGTTTGACATCGACGCCAACGGCATCCTGCATGTAGGCGCCAAGGACAAAGCCACCGGCAAAGAGAACAAGATCACCATCAAGGCCAACTCGGGTTTGTCGGAAGACGAGATCCAGAAGATGGTGAAAGACGCCGAACTGAACGCCGCTGAGGACGCCAAAAAGGTGGAGCTGGTGCAGGCCCGCAACCAGGCCGATGGCCAGATCCACTCGGTGAAGAAAAGCCTGACTGAATACGGTGACAAGCTGGACGCCGGCGAGAAAGACAAGATCGAAGCCGCGATCAGAGAGGCCGAAGAAGCGCTGAAGGGCGAGGACAAGGCCTTGATCGACGCCAAGACCGAAGCGCTGCTGGCCGCCAGCCAGAAGCTGGGCGAGAAGATGTATGCCGAGCAGGCGGCTGCGGCGGGCCCTGCTGGTGCAGGTGCGGGTGCTGGTGCGGGCGAAGCGCCCAAGGCCGACGCGGGTGCCGGTGCAGCCAAGCCGGCGGCTGACGACAACGTGGTCGACGCCGAGTTCAAGGAAGTCAAAAAAGGATAAGCCGTACAGCCCGGGGGCTGCGCAAGCAGCGCCCCATCAAGGCCCTCGGGCTGACGCCTTATCGCGCCGCGTTTGAACTGCAGACCCAATGTCTGCCGCTCAACGCGGCGGTTGTGTTTACACAGTGCTGAGAAATTTCAATGGCCAAGCGCGACTTCTACGACATCCTGGGCGTGCCCAAAAACGCCACCGACGACGACATCAAAAAGGCCTACCGCAAGCTGGCCATGAAGCACCACCCCGACCGCAACCAGGGTGACGATGCCAAAAAATCCGAAGAGAAATTCAAGGAGGGCAAAGAGGCCTACGAGATGCTCTCGGACCCGCAAAAGCGCGCGGCCTATGACCAACACGGCCATGCCGGTGTTGACCCCAACCGGGGTGGTGGCCCGGGCGCTGAGGGCATGGGTGGCTTTGCCGAAGCCTTTGGTGACATCTTTGGCGACATCTTCAACGGCGGCCGGCGTGGTGGTGGTGGCCAGCAAGTGTTCCGCGGCGCCGACCTGAGCTACGCCATGGAGATCACGCTGGAAGAAGCCGCCCACGGCAAGGACGCGCAAATCCGCATCCCCAGCTGGGACACCTGCGACACCTGCAAAGGCTCGGGCGCCAAGCCCGGCACCAGCGCCAAAAGCTGCGGTACCTGCAACGGCGCCGGCACGGTGCATATGCGGCAGGGGTTTTTCAGCATCCAGCAGGCCTGCCCGCACTGCAGCGGCACCGGCAAGATCATTCCCGAGCCCTGCACCACCTGCAACGGCGCCGGCAAGTTGAAGCGCCAGAAAACGCTGGAGGTCAAGATCCCCGCCGGCATCAACGAGGGCATGCGCATCCGCTCGGCCGGCAACGGTGAGCCCGGCACCAACGGCGGCCCGGCCGGTGACCTGTACATCGAGATCCGCATCAAGGACCACGACATCTTTGAGCGGGACGGTGATGACCTGCACTGCACCGTGCCGGTGAGCTTCACCACGGTGGCGCTGGGTGGCACGATCGAGGTGCCCACGCTGGCTGGCCAGGCCGAGATCGAGCTGCCTGAGGGCACCCAGCATGGCAAAACCTTCCGCTTGCGCGGCAAGGGCATCAAAGGTTTGCGCAGCAGCTACCCGGGTGATTTGTACGCCCATGTGTCGGTGGAGACGCCGGTCAAACTCACCGAGCACCAGCGCAAGCTGCTCAAAGAGCTGGATGAGTCGCTCAAAAAAGGCGGGGAGAAACACTCGCCCAATGCCAAGAGTTGGACCGACCGGGTCAAAGACTTGTTCAAGTAAGGCGGCTGGGTGGACACGGCAGGCTGACGCCAGGCCGGCTCAAGTTGCGCAGTGGTGGGCCGATAGGTCTTGCACGGGCGGTCTTGCAAGCCATGTGCTTGCAAGACCGGCGCTCGATTGGTGGCTTGGTCTGCAAGACACCCTCCGCGTCCCATCCCACACCCCCACCGGCGCCAGTCTGGCGCCAGTGGCCCGCCGCGCAAGCCTTGACCCTCAACGGATCGCAAAGCCATGCTGACCGACCCGTCCTTCCGGACAGCCCAAGCCCTCGTCATTGACGGCAACGCCACCATGCGCAGGGCCGTGATTGCGCAACTGCGTGAACTTGGCGTTGAAAAAGTCCAGCAATGCAAAGGCCTGGTCGATGCCAAGGCCTTGCTGGAGCAGGTGATTTTTGACTTTGTGCTTTGCGCTGACCTGATTGAAGGCAGTGAGCTGACTGGTCAAAGCCTGCTGGAAGAGTTGCGCCGCGAGATGACCCTGCCGCACTCCACCGTGTTTGTGATGATGGCCGGCGAGGCCACCTACGCCACCGTGGTGGAAGCAGCCGAGGCCGCGCTGGACTGCTTTTTGTTGCGTCCCTTCCGCATCAACAGCCTGGCTGAGCGGCTGATCGTGGCGCGCCGCCGCAAGCTGGCGCTGGGCACCATCTTGGCTGCACTGGATGCCGGGCATCCGGCGCAAGCGCTGTCGGCCTGCTTGCAGCGCTACCAGGCCAACGGGCCGTTTGCGCTGCACTGCGCCCGCATGGCGGCTGAAATTCTGCTGCAAACCGGCCGCATCGATGAAGCGCTGGCCTTGTTCCGCCGTGTCGACCAGGCGCAGCAGCCCAGCTGGGCCCAGCTGGGCATTGCCCGCGCACTGTTTGCCCAAGGTGACACTGACGGCGCCAGCCAGCAAGTGACCGCCCTGCTGGCACGCCAACCCAGCATGGTGGACGCCTACGACGTGCTGGGCCGGGTGCAACTGGAACAAGGCGCGCTGCTGGACGCCATGCGCACCCACACCACCGTGGCCGAGATGACGCCTGGTTGCATCCTGCGCATGCAGCAATGCGGCACGCTGGCGTTTTTTGTTGGCGATCAAGCCCTGGCCAGCAGGATGCTGGAGCGGGCCGTGTCGCAAGGCTTGTCGTCACGTCTGTTTGACGGCCTGACACTGCTGCTGCTGGCCTTTGTGCGGCATGACGCGGGAGACACCCGGCGCCTGGCCACCAGCCAAACCCAGGTGCAGCTGTACGCCAAAACATTCCCCAATGCGCGCCGGTTGCAGCGCTTTGAGATTGCTGCCAACGCTTTGCGTGTGCTGCTGGCACGCCAGTTGGACGAGGCCCGCAGCATCGTGCTGGCGCTGGCCGCTGATGTGGGGGAGGAGGACTTTGACCTCGAAGCCGCCACCCTGGTGCTGGCCTTGTGGAGCCGCCTGCCGGTGCGCGACATTGCCGCCGGCCAGCAAGAGCGCCTGGTGCGCGGCATTGCCATGCGGTTTTGTGTGTCCAAGGTTGTGACCGAAATTCTGGTGGCCGCCGCCCAGCGCAACCCCACGGTCAGCGCCACCCTGCGCGCCTGCCATGACGCCATCAGCGAACTGGCCGACGCTGGCCAGGCAGGGGTGCTGCAAGGCCAGACCCGGCTGGCAGTGCGCGAGTTGTTGGACCAGGGTGCCAACCACCGCAACGCCCGCTTGATCGAGCTGGCAGTGGCGCTGGCACGCCAGCATCTGGCGGTGCTGGACGATGGCGCGGTACTGTTGGCCGAGGCTGAACAGTTGCAAGCGCGCTTTTGCCGTCCCATCACCCACCTGGCCGGTGTGCGGCGCAGTGGCCGCGCTCCGGGTGGTTTACTGCTGCGTGGCCAGCGCCTGCGGCCCACAGGCCCTGCACAGCCGACGGTGATTCTGCAGGTTGCCGCTGTTGCGGCTAATGCGGCAGTCACTGCAGTCGCGGCAGGCACGGCCCCGCCACCTGCAGCGTCCGCAACATCAGCCATGGCCATTGCCGCCGCTGCGGCCAGCGCAGCAACTGCTGCCACCACCAGCGTCGCCGCCATCACCATCGCCACGGTTGGCTGAGGCTTAAAACAAGCTGGCCTGCGCAGGTGCAAGCTGCTGCCGTTGCGCCACCTGGTCAGCACGGCGGAACTGCGTCAAATCCAGCTCCACCCGCGCCCGCTGCAGGCCCAACCTGGCACTGGCCTTGTGGAAGCGCTGACGCAGCAATTGGGCCCAGACGCCGCTGCCGGTCATGCGCTCACCAAACTGGCTGCTGTTGTCAGCGCCACCCCGCATCTCGCGGATGCGCGCCATCACCCGGGCGGCCCGCTCAGGAAAGTGCTGCTCCAGCCACTGCTGGAAGAGTGGGTTCACCTCCCAGGGCAGGCGGATGACGATGCTGAAGGCGGACGTTGCGCCGGCATCGCGTGCGGCCTCAAGAACGCGCTCCAGTTCAGGCTCGTTGATGAAGGGGATGACTGGCGACACACTCACCCCCACCGGCACACCCGCATCAGCCAGCCGTCGGATGGTCAACAAGCGACGCTCAGGCGCGGCCGCGCGCGGCTCCATCACCCTGGCCAACGCCGGGTCCAGCGTGGTGATGGACACATACACCGCCGCCAGCTTGTCGGCCGCCATCGGCGCGATCAAGTCCAGATCGCGTTCAACCCCCGACGATTTGGTGATCAACGAGAACGGATGGCGAAACTCGTGCAGCACCTCGATCACCGCGCGGGTGATGCCCAGCTTGCGCTCGGCAGGCTGGTAGGCGTCTGTCACCGAGCCGATGTTGAGCAACAGCGGCACATAGTTTTTGGCCAGCAGCGCCTCACGCAAGCGCTGCGCAGCGTTGACCTTGGCCACGATGCGGGTCTCAAAGTCCAGCCCGGGCGATAAGTTGAGGTAGCTGTGGGTGGGCCTGGCATAGCAATAAATGCAGCCGTGCTCACAGCCCCGGTAGGGGTTGATGGACAGGTCGAAGCTGATGTCGGGTGAGGTGTTGCCGGTGAGGATGGTCTTGACCTGCTCCTCCAGCAACTGGGTGGCCACCGGCAGCGATTCGTCTTGCACGGCTTGATCCAGCTGGCCCCAACCGTCATCCCAGCGCTCCCGGCTGTCCACCGAAAACCGGTGCGCCAGTGACCACGCTGTGCCACGGCCTTTGCGCGGCGCCTGCGGCAGGCCGTGGGCTGGCAGGCTGGCGGTGCCGTCAACAGCAGCCGAACCAACGGCCTGGATGGGGATGAAACGCATGCTGTCAATATAGACAGCCACTGTTGATTCGTCCAGTGATTTAGATGGCTACCAACCGAAGCTCACCAAGCAAACGCCATGGAACCGGCTTTGCCGGGCCATCGGCGTTGCCCCCTGGGGAGAGGCGCCGCAGGCGCATCGGGGGGGGGAGGGGCATCAGTACTCACCGCTACCGGCGCTGCCCGGAGCCAGGTTGTCAAACTTGGTCAAGGGTTTGAGGAAGGTCAGTTTGACCGTGCCCACAGGCCCGTTGCGCTGCTTGCCGATGATGACCTCGGCCACACCGGGCTCCTTGCTGTCCTTGTTGTAGTAGTCGTCGCGGTAGATGAACATGATCACGTCGGCGTCTTGCTCAATGGCGCCGGATTCACGCAGGTCGCTCATC
>JAYVLI010000312.1:0-4906 GCA_043759535.1 Betaproteobacteria bacterium
GGCAGGCGGTCGTAGAAGCCCTGGGCCAGCGCGCAGGACTCGCCGTGGCAAGCCTTGTCGGGGTGCTCGCAGGCCTTGTCGCGGGCCACCAGCTCCAGCACCCGCAGCGGCAGCGCCGGGCTGGCGCGCAGGGCCTGCACGGCATCCAGCGCCAGGCTGCGGCCCGAGCCTTTGGCCGTCAGGAAGAACAGCTTGTCCAGGGCCTGGGTCGGCGCGGCCTTGAGCAGCGGGAACAGCGTGCCCAGGGTCTTGCCGATGCCGGTGGGGGCCTGCGCCATCAGGCAGCGGCCACTGCGGGCGGCGTTGTAGACGGCCTCGGCCAGCGGCCGCTGGCCGCTGCGGAACTGCGGGTGCGGGAAGGCCAGGCCGCGCAGCGCGGCGTCGCGCGCGGCGCGGTGGGCCAGCTCCTGGTCCGCCCAGTGCAGGAAGGGCTCGCACAGCGCCTCGAAGAACTGCTGCAGCTCGTCGGCGCTGCAGTGCTGCAGCAGCGGTGGCGCGGCCCATTGGCGTCCGACGTCGTAGTACACCAGGGCCAGCGTCAGGCTGGCCAGGCCTTGCTGCCGGCACAGCAAGGCGCCGTAGACCTTGGCCTGCGCCCAATGCAGGGCCCGGTGGTTGGCCGGCTGGCGCGCCAGATCGCCCTTGAAGGTCTTGACCTCGTCCAGGCGCCCGGCCTGCGGGTCGTAGCCATCGGCCCGGCCGCGCACCTGCAAGTGGCGGTATTCGCCCGACAAGGCCAGCTCGGCCTGGTAGTGCGGTGATTGGCCGGCAGCCAGCGCCTGATGGCCTGCGATGCCTTGCTGGGCCGTGGGCGCGGGGGTGAAGCGCAGGTCCAGATCGCCGGCCTTGGCCGCGAACTCGCACAGCGCGCGCACCGCCACGGTGTAGGTGCCGGGCGGGTCGGTATCGGGCTGGGCGGAAGGGAAGGGCGGCGGGCCACTGCCGGCCGCACGCGCGGGCGCCGGGATCATGCGGCGATGTTACGAGCCCGCCGCGCCGACGCCGCCCGGTGGATCAGGACGCCGGGGGTTTGACGGCCGGCGACGGGCTGATGCCCGGCTCGGCCTGGCGGTAGACGGCATTGGCCAGCGTCAGCAATTGCTCGCGCGGCAATTTGCCCACCAGGGCGCAGCCGAAGCCGTCCTCGACCCAAAAGAACAGGTTCAGGTCACCCTCGCGCTGGAAGCGGAAGGCGGTGTCGGCACCGGCCTCGGGCCGGCGCAGGTAGAGCGTGATGCGCTGGCCGGCGCCGTTCTGGTACATCAATTGGGCGCTGGGGCCGGCCAGGTCGGGCAGCAGGCGGCCGCCCACCAGCTCAAAGCCTTGCGGCCGCAGGTCATACAGCCGCACCGGCTGGCCCAGGCGTTTACTCAACCAACGCGCCAGGTGTTCTTCTTGCGCCCGCTGCTCGGTGGCACTGCCTTGCGCCACGTGTACTTCCACCGGATGCCGCACCTCGGGCGCATACACCGCATGCGCCACGGCCGCGCGGTGCGGCCAACTGGCGGCCACCAACGCGGCCGGCCGCCAGGGCAGTGGCAGGCTGGCAAAGGCTGCCGGGTCATGCGAGACGGCGGCCGCGCCGAGCAGCCCACCCAGCAGGCCACCGCCCAGCAGCAAGCCGGCGGCCAGCGCGGCGCGGCGCCAGGCGGGCTGGTTGGCGGCGGGTTGGCCACCGTGTTGCGGCTGCAGCGCCAGCAGCAACGCCGCTGGCAGTGGCTCGTCCAGCACCGGGTCCAGCCGGGCGCGCAGGGCGTCGCGGTCAGCGGCCCAAGCACGTGTCAAGGCGGCGTCTTCGGGGTGGTCAACCAGCCAGGCGGCCACGGCTTGGTGCTCGGCCGGGTCCAGCGCGTGGTCCAGCCAGGCGCTCAGGTGCTCGTCGCTGGGGCGTTGTGCGGGGTGGGCCATGCTCAGACCACCCGGCGCAGTGTGGGCGCGCCGCTGGCTTGGCTGTGGCCGCCCAGCAGGGTGCGCAGCGTGGCGCGGGCGCGTGACACCCGCGACATCACCGTGCCAATGGGGATGCCCAGCACCTCGGCACATTCGGCGTAGCTGAGCTGCTCCACGCTGACCAGCAGCAGCGGCACGCGTTGGTCCAGCGACAGCCCGGCCAGCGCGGCCAGCAAATCCAGGCGCAGGCCAATGTCGGTGCCGGGGTCGCTGCGGGTGGCGTCTTGGTGTTGGGTGAGCTGGGCCGGGTCCATCACGCTCAGCCGGCTGTCACGCCGGTATTGGTCAAGAAATGCGTTGTGGGCGATGGACAGCAGCCACACCAGCATGTCGCGGCGCTGGTCAAACTGGTGCCAGTGCGACAAGGCCCGCTCAAGCGCGGTTTGCACCAGGTCGTCAGCGCCCGCCGTGTCAAATACCAATGACCTGGCGTAGCGCCGCAAGCGCGGCATGGCGCTCAGCAGTTGTTGGCGGAAACAGTCAGGGGCATGCACCTTGAGCCTACGCGGGGGGTGCTTGGATTATTCCGCTGGCTGTGGGCATGGTCGTGATGGTCGTGTTGACTGCGATCACCGCGCCGGGCGCTGCGGGGTCAGCGGTTGGCATCAAACCACTGGCGCAGGGTGCGCAGGGTTTGCAGCGTTGCTTGCAGTGTGTCGGCCGGCAGCAGGCTGCTGATCTGGCCCAGGCCGCCGGCCAGTTGAGCCACCGCCTGGCGGCGCGCGGCATGGCCGGCGGGGCTCAGGCTGACACGCTTGCCGCGGCCGTCGGCTGGGTCGGGCTGCACATCCAGCAAGCCCTTGGCCTGCAGCCTGGCCACGGTGTTGGTCATCGCGCCTTTGGTGACCTGGATGGCATTGGCCATCTGCACCAGCGACTGTTCACCACCCCGCAGGGTGAGGTGGTTGAGCACGGTGAACTGCGGCAGGTTCAGGTCCGGCCCCAGCAGTTGCTCCGCACGACGGCTGGACAACTGGCTGATGATGCCCACCTCGTTGAGCAGCTGAAACGCGGCCGGGTCGTCTGCTGCGGCGGGCGGGCGGGTTGGCTGAGTTGCCGGCTGACTTGCCGGTGGATGGGCTGGCTGACTGGCTGACTGACTGGCTGGCTGACGGGCTGGTTTGCGGGGCATGCTGGCGGGCGGCGGTTGGGTTGGCCCGGCATTGTGATCACCGCAGCCCGCCAATCTGCAGCCGGCCTGTGCTCAGCCCAAGAACTGCCGCGCCAGCCCACGCCGGGGTGCGGGTGGTGCTGCGGCGCTGCCGGCCGGCAGGTGGCCCAGGCGGGCCAGCATCTGCACGGTGTAACGCGGTTCCGGTGCGTCCAGCAAGGTGTGGATGGCGCTGTAGGGCGTGGCCATTTCGGGGTATTCCTGCAGCGCCTGCTCGTTGGGGTGCATGGCCAGGCCCAGGGCCGTGCCTGCCAGGTTGAGGCGCAGATAGGCCCGGCCGGCAGTGATTTGCTGGGCCCGCTGGTTGCCCTCGGTCACCAGCCACAGGTAGGCCGGGGTGGACGTTGTGGCCTGGTCAAAGTTGGCAATTTGCCGGGCCGTTGCGCGGTCACCCGGTGCGGGCATGCGGCTGCGGTCAAACAGGCCCAGCTTGACCAGCGCCACCAGCGGTGGGCTGTCCAGGCTGATGCCGTCGCGGTGTTGGTCAATCTCACTGCTGCCCACCCGCAGCAGGCGCATGGATTCCATGAACGTGGCCTCGGTGCTCAGCTCGATGCGCCAGGCCTGGCGCACCAGGCTGCGGATGGCTTGCAGGCGCTGCTGGTCGGCTGCATCAGCCACCACCCCGGTGATGCCAAAACGCAGCGGCAGTGTGGCCACCGCGTTCTGCAGGGCCTGCGCCTGGGCGCTGTTGACCGGGCGTGCCGGGTCGTAAGCCCGGCGGTCGGTGCGGCGCAGCAGCAATTGGGCCATCAGCGGGTCGGGCACAACGCTGGCATCGGCGGTCAAGCGGATGCGTGCCACGGCGCGGCCGTCCAGCCGGTCGGCCGGCGCACCGTCTGGAAATAACGCGATATCGGCACGCTGGCCGCGCTGGGCGGCGGCCAGCACCAGCAGCTCTAAAAACGCGCCGGTGCCCATCAGGATCTGGCGGCCAAACGGGTCGGTGGCGGGCAGGCTGCGCTGCGGGTCCAGCCGCAGCACGATGTGGCCGGGGGTCTGCAAATCAGCCAGCCAGGGCTGCAGGTTGTGCGGGTTGGGCGCCAACAGGGCTTGCGCCAGCAGCGCGTGGCGCAGCTCGGTGCTGGCAGCCGGCAGTTGCCAGGCGGCCACTGCGCTGGGGGGCACTGCAAACACGGTGCAGCCGCTGGTCAGGCCAGCACCCGCCGCCAGCACCACACCACCACCAGCCAAGCGCATGAAATTGCGGCGTTGCATCACAGCACCTCACGAAGGATTGACGACGCAAGTAGTTTAACGTTAAACCAAAATGGCGTGCAAGTGGTGGCGGGTCAAACAGCGTGTTGTGGGTGGGTGGGTGGGTGGCGTGCGGGTGGCGCACCCGAGGCGTGTTTGCGGCGTGCCTGCCGCCCGCCGGCACTGCGCCGCCCGTGTCCGCTGTCAGTAACCCAGCGAGCGGTCCACCGCGTTGGGGGGCGCCTCACCCCGCTGCACGCAGCGCAGACCGGCAATAAACTGCGCCGCCACCGTGGCCGGGTCAGATTGGGCGGCGATGTGTGGCGTGATGGTGATGCCGGGTGTGGACCACAGCGGGTCATCGGCGGTCATGGGCTCGGTGGCTTGCACGTCCAGTGCGGCGCCGGCCAGGTGGCCGCTGTGGATGGCGGCGATCAGGTCGGCCTCCACCACATGGCCACCGCGGGCAATGTTGACCAGGTAGGCGCCACGTGGCAGCGCGGCAAACGCGGCGGCGTCCAGCAGGTGTTCAGTTTGGGCGGTGAGCGGCAGCGCGTTGACCACGATGTCGGCCGTGGCCAGCGCCGC
>JAYVLI010000313.1:0-3238 GCA_043759535.1 Betaproteobacteria bacterium
CGGCATCATCAGCTTTGCGGGCGGCTTCCCGGACCCCGCCATGTTTGACGTGGCCGGCATTCAGGCGGCAGCGAACCAAGCGCTGACTGACGAGCCCGGTGGCGCGCTGCAGTATGGTGCAACCGAGGGCTACCAGCCGCTGCGTGAGCAGCTCAGCGCTTTCATGGCTGCCAAGGGCATGGCCGTAGCACCTGGCGAATTGATCGTCACCACCGGCAGCCAGCAGGCGCTGGACTTGCTCGGCAAAACCATGATTTCGCCCGGCGACAAAGTCATCGTCGAAGGCCCCACCTTTCTGGCCACTATCCAGTGCTTTCGCCTGTATGGGGCTGAGCTGATCAGCGCGCCCATCGACGCGCACGGCGTTAAAACCGATGAGCTTGAACAACTGATCGCCAAGCACCAGCCCAAGTTCGTCTACCTGATCCCTACGTTTGGCAACCCCAGCGGCGCGCTGCTCAGCCTGGAGCGGCGCCGGCAGGTGCTGGCCATGGCGGTCAAACACAACACGCTGATCGTGGAGGACGACCCCTACGGCGATCTGTACTTTGGCGCGGCACCACCGCCCAGCCTGCTGGCCCTGAGCGCCGATGTGCCCGGCAGCCGTGATCTGATCGCCTACTGCGGCTCGCTCAGCAAAGTATTGAGTCCCGGCCTGCGCGTGGGCTGGATGGCTGCGCAGCCCGCCCTGCTGGCCAACGCCGTGATGTGCAAACAGTTCAGCGACGCGCACACCAGCACCTTCGCCCAAGCCACCGCTGCCCAGTATTTGAAGGCGGGCGGCATGCCTGCCACGCTGGCCCACGTGCGCAGCGTTTACGCCGAGCGTGCTCAGGCCATGGGCCGCGCCTTGACGCGCGAGTTGGGCGACGCGGTGGAATTCACCCAGCCTGAAGGCGGCCTGTTCTTCTGGGCCCGCCTGACCGGTGCGCGCGGCCGGCTGAGCAATGCCGCCGAATTCGCCCAACGCGCCATTGACCAAGGCGTGGCCTTTGTACCCGGCGCGCCGTTTTACGCGGCCAACGCCGACACCGCCAGCTTCCGGCTGAGCTTTGCGACGGCCGACCTGGCGAAGATTGAAGAAGGCGTGGCACGGCTGGGCAAGGCCTTGTAGTGGGCCGTGGATGGCGCGCCCGCGCTTAGACTCTGTGCCCATGCACCCCTTATTACACCGAGCCATCGCACTTGCTTTTGAGCAGTCCCGCCGCCTTCTAGCGCTGATCAAGGCCCATCCTGTGCGGGCTGCTTTGGTGCTGCCGGCTGCGGCTGTGCTGTATGTGCTGGCGCTGATTCCTTTCACGCCCAGCGTCGGCGACCTGCGCAAGGCCAAGTCCGAGGTGGCGTCGGTGCTGCTGGCCTCGGATGGCACCGTGCTGGCCGAATACAAACGGATCAACCGCCGCTGGGTCACCCTCGACAACATCTCGCCCAATGTCATCAACGCCCTGATTGCCACAGAAGACCGGCGGTTTTACCAGCACCACGGCATTGACTTTCGGCGCACCGCCGGTGCGGTGCTCAGCACCTTGTCGGGGGACCTGCAAGGCGGCTCCACGATCACCCAGCAGCTGGCGCGCAACCTGTACCCTGAAGAAATCGGCCGGGCTGCCAGCGTGACACGCAAGGTCAAGGAAGCCATCACCGCCCTGAAGATCGAGGCGGTGTATTCGAAGGCCGAAATTCTGGAGACCTACCTCAACACCGTGCCCTTTCTCTACAACGCCTTTGGCATCGAGATGGCGGCCCGAACCTACTTCGACAAGTCGGCTGACCGGCTCGACGTGCTGGAGAGTGCCACGCTGGTTGGCATGCTCAAAGGCACCAGCTATTACAACCCGGTTCAAAACCCCAAACGGTCGCTGCAGCGCCGCAACCTGGTGCTGGCGCAGATGGCCAAAACCGGCAAGCTCGACCCGGCGCGGGTGGAGGCCTTGGCCAAGCGGCCGCTCAGGCTGGATTTTGAGCGGCAGATCGAGCTGCTGGGCCCCGCGCCGCACGTCGCGCAGCACCTGCGGAAATGGTTGATCTCTTGGGCCGACAGCCGGGGGTTTGACATCCATGCCGACGGGCTGCGGGTGCGCACCACGCTGGACGCGGGCCTGCAAAAATCCGCCAACCAGGCGGTGGCGCGGCAGCTGGTGCAGCTGCAAAGGCTGGCCGACCGAGAACGCAGGGCCGGGCAAGAGTCGGCCGTTTTGCAGGCTGGCTTTCTGGCGGTGGACCCCCGCAACGGCGCGGTGCGGGCCTGGGTGGGCAGCCGCGACTTTGCCCAGGAGCAGTTCGACCATGTCAGCCAGGCGCGGCGCCAGCCCGGCTCCACCTTCAAGCCCTTTGTGTACGGCGCGGCGTTCATCCAGGGGTCCAGCCCCGACGATGTACTGATGGACCAGCCAGTAGCCATCAAAACGCCGGGTGGCGGCGTGTGGGCACCCAGCGACGCCAGCCCACCGACTTACCAGGCGACGACACTTCGCGACGGGCTGAGTTATTCCAAAAACACCATCACGGCCCAGCTGATGCAGCAGGTCGGCCCCGCCAATGTGGCTCGGCTGGCACAGGCGGCGGGGGTGCGGCAAAGCCCGCTGGATGTGGTGCCGTCCCTGGCCCTGGGTACCAGCCCGGTCACGTTGATTGAAATGGTGACGGCCTACGGAACCATTGCCAACGGCGGTCACTACATGCCGCCGCTGCTGGTGGCGCAGGTTGAAGATCGCAACGGCCAAGTGCTGGAAGCGTTTGCCGCCGTGCGGGAAAAAGAGCTGGCGATGCCACGCGCCCAGTCGCTCACCCTGGTTGATGTGATGCGCGGGGTGGTTGACCGGGGCACTGGCCAGGCGATCCGCCAACGGTATGGCATCCAGGCCGATGTGGCAGGAAAAACCGGCACCACCCAGGACAACACTGACGGCTGGTTCATCATGATGCACCCGCAGCTGGTGGCCGGTGCCCGGGTCGGGTTCAACGACAACAGCGTCACCATGGGGACGTGGGGGGCCGGGGCCAGCAGCGCGCTGCCCATGGTGGGGGATGTGTTTCAGCAGGCGCTGCGCCAGCGCTGGATCGACCCTGGCCTGGAGTTCGACATCCCGCGCGCCCGGCCGCAGCCCCTGCCTGAGTCCCAGCAACCGCGGCAGAACGCCCCGCTTAACGAGATTCTCAACGGCTTGTTCGGCCGTATTCTGGGCCAGATACGCTAGCGCGCCATTGACGATGACCGCTACGCCTGCCACGCCTTCAA
>JAYVLI010000314.1:0-10336 GCA_043759535.1 Betaproteobacteria bacterium
TCCGGCCGGATTCTCTTGGAAAAACGATGCTTTTGACCTGTGCCGAGCCCCAAAAGGCTTTCCTTTGTCCGAGTTGCTGAGCTTCATGCCTAATCAGGAACGTCGTTGCTTGATCTGCAGCCAAGGCCATTGCGTCCATCGGTTTAGCAACCTTACGGCCAGCAAAGCGCCGGCGGCTCGAAACTACAACGCAGGCTACCGCAGTGCCGGGTGCATTGGCAACCAGCACAGTGCCCACCAAGCGGCACTTAGAACCCTTCGCCCACCGTCTAGGCGTAGGACAAAAGCTTGGCCTCCGCGGCCACTTGCTGTTCACGCCCCAGCAGACTCATCATCACCAGCACCCGCTGGGCTGCTACGTTGGAAACAATACCAACCAGGCCTGCCAAAGGGCCCGATGAAAAAACTACTTGATTGCCGGGCTCAAATGGCTGCTCCGGCATGCAGGCGACGCCGGCTGCCACAAGACTGCGCAGGGCTTCAACCCGGTCATCCGACAAGCACGCAAGAATCGGCCCAAACTTGACGAGCCCGGTCACGCCGGGTGTGCTGCGCACCGGGCCGATGGCTTGATCCGCCGTTGCCGGGCGCACAAAACCATAGCGCGGGAACATCACGGTTTGGTGCTTGCACCAGATGCCCGATTTACGTGCCCAAGACACCAACATGGGCAGGTAAAACTCATACCCCTGCTCTTGCAGCTTGGCGGCGGCATAGGGCTCTTGCCTGGGCTTGGTTACGCAGACGTACCAAGAGGCGGTGCCGGATGATGGCAATGCGGCCTGCTTTGTAGCAGGCGCGCTATGCGGTTGGGGGAGAGCTGGCAGTCCGATGGACAGAGGATTGAGAGTCACGGATTCAGAGAGTTGGAAAATTATATGACGGGGTTAACTAGCCCTCATTGCGTCTGGTGCGTCGTTTGACGAGCTGCGTTTGCCACCCCTGAAGCCGACTAGTCGCCAAAACCATGTCAAAAACGCAAAGTAGGCAATTCCTACAACAAGGAAATTCCACGTCACGTTGGTTGGCGCCACCAGTGCCAGGGCGATGGGCATCGCGCCGAAACAAACAATTCCAACGGAAGCTGCTGCATTGGCAACCCATCGTTCTGCCCACGCTTGACTAAATATCAGTGCTGCTCTGCGCCGATAAACCAAGCTATGCAAATGCAACCTGTCTGGTGCCATAGCTGCTACCGCTCGGGTACTGCGCAAGCGTCGTCGGTAGATGCTGAAGATGGTTTCCATCGTTGGGTGAAACGCCACCGCCGCCACAAACCAAGGCGTAATCGTGGGATTGCGATTAACCAGCAAGATCCAGATCTGCACCAGCAGGAATCCGATCAAATATGCGCCACCATCCCCCAAAAATATCGAGCCGCGCGGAAAGTTGACGCACAAGAAACCCGCAATCGCCATGCCCAGAACAATACAAATTTCAACAATCATTTGATCATCAAAGCGTGCCGCCACCACACCGGTGGCCGCCAGCATCAGCACCGCCAGGCAACCCGCCAAGCCGTTCAGCCCATCCACAATGTTCATGGCATTGGTAAAGCCACACACCATCAACAAGGTCAGGGCCACTGAGAAAGGCACAAAACCCATCAAACTGTCAAACCCAAAAACATCAATGCGAAGGAGGCGGCTGTCCAGCAGTGCAATGACCAGCATGCCTGCTATCGCGGCACCCAGCATGCGCACCCGGGGTGTGATTTTTTTGGTCACGTCGTCCGCCAAGCCCAACAACACAACAGGCAAACTAGCCAGCACCAACAGGCCCAACGTCGTTGCTGCGGCAATGGTTTGTGGGTCACCGCCTTGACTGAGGTAGTAGTGGCCCACGCCCAGAGCCATCATCAGTGGCACTGCGCCAATGCGCGGAGGGGCCCCACGGTGGTGTTTTTGCACCCCGCTGTCTTCAAAGTCACCCGTCCATTTGCCGTGCCACTTTCTTGTAAAAATAACCAAGAGAGACACGACAAGCGAAGTGATACCAATTGTAACCACCTGACATGCATACATTTTTATCACTCCCGCCCAACAATTGCGCACTGCAGCAAAAAGCCGCTGCTGGCACTGTGCCGGCAGGTGGGGGTGCAGGGCACCCCCGATGTGTGGGGTTCTTATTCTGCAAGCCTAGGGGGTTGTCATTGCCAGTTTGATGCGGGCCGCACCCGCCGCACTGGTTGGCTGCTGATCCCGTCAATTGCGGCTGTTGCACTCCCCGTCCACGGTTTGACGGCAGGGACACGGAAGTGTTAGCCTGCGGCACAAATTCAGCTAGCCAGAGGTAGCCCGATGAAATTTCTCAAACATGCCGCAGTCGCGGCGCTGATCGCAACGGCGTTTGGTTTAGGGCCAGTGATCGCGCAGGCCGCGCAAGCAACCACCACGGTCACTGTGCTTGCGCAAACCAACACCAACCCGGCAGCGCCGGATTTGGCACCGCCCCCGGGCCCGCCGCGCACGCCACCCACCCGGCCTCCGCGCGTGCCGCCAAGCCGCAGTTAACGTTGCAGGCCAGCCTTCAGCAGGCAACAACGGCGCCCGATGTTCGCGGCGCCGTTTTTTTGTTGCTGCTGCGTTTTTTTAATGGCGTAGGGGCACGCTGCACATGTGCGTTGGGGGCTTGAGTGGCTGCTAGGCCGTCGCTTGCAGTTCACAGCCAGCATCACCTGTGGTGGGATAAGGCTGCTTTTACAG
This sequence comes from Betaproteobacteria bacterium, assembly GCA_043759535.1. Classification (GTDB taxonomy): domain Bacteria; phylum Pseudomonadota; class Gammaproteobacteria; order Burkholderiales; family Burkholderiaceae_C; genus Pseudaquabacterium. The sequence continues at coordinate 2,706 of JAYVLI010000314.1, forward strand.
CGATCTTGGCCCTGGCTGTGTGGGCGCCATTGCCGCTGGGCAGCAACAGGCCCTGGGCGGCTGGCGTGTTGGCCGCTGGCTTGTGGCTGGCTTTGATCACTTGTTTGGTGGGCAACAGCTTGGCTGGGCGACAAGCCCACTACCGTCGCTTGTTGCGTGCATCTGTGCCGCTGGCGCTGATTGCGGGCTTTGCGCTGTTGCTGGCGGGGCAGCTTTGGGCGCCAACATTGGTTGCCGCGCACCTGCACACCTTGGACGCGTTTCAAACCCGTCTCTACCTGCTCACTACGCTGGCTTTTTTTGCGGCGTTCAGCTTGGCCGTTGTTTGCGTGGACACGCCTGGCCGCGCCACCTTGCTGCTGGCCACTGTGGCGGCGGCCGGTGTGCTGCAGGCGGTGGTTGCAGTGGTGCTGTTTTCAACAGGCGCCACCTACCAGTTCATGTTCACTGACTTTGAGCAGGGCGGCCGGGCCACAGGCACGTTCCCCAATCCTGACCATCTGGCGGGCTACTTGCAGTTGTGCCTGGCGGCCGGGCTGGGCTTGATGTTGGCCCAGTTTGGCGGTGGCCAGGTGCCCCAGCGCGGCTGGCGGCAGCGGGTTGCCAGTGCATTGGCTTTTTTGCTGTCGCGCAAGATGCTGTTGCGCGTCACGCTGGTGGTCATGGTGGTGGCACTGGTGATGACGCGCTCACGCATGGGCAACAGCGCTTTCTTTTTGGCCTTGCTGCTGATGGGTGGTTTGGTGGCAGCGGTGTCACAGCGGCTGCGGCGGCCAGCGCTTGTCTTGGTGCTCAGCATGGCATTGGTTGACGTCTTCATCATCGGGCAGTGGGTGGGGCTAGACAGCGTGGTTGAGCGCTTGCAGGGCACGGCACAGGCCACCGTGGCGGCAGGTGGCGCGCCGGGTGTGCCCAGCATCATTGCTGCGGCGGGCAAAGAAGAATCAGTGCAAGACCGGCTGCAAGTACCGCGCTTGTCGCTGCCGTTGGTGTGGCAGCAGCCTTGGTTTGGCCACGGCGGCGGCACCTATTACCTCAGCTTGCCAGCCATCAAGCCAGCCGGCTTTCCGTACCACTGGGACCACGCCCACAATGATTACGTTGAGCTGGCCGCCGACACCGGCCTGGTCGGCCTGGGGCTGCTGCTGCTGCTGGGCGCGGCCACTGCCTGGCGTGCTGTGCGCATGTTGCGCGATGACCAGCCACGCCTCAAACGGGGGGTGGGCGTTGCCGCGCTGATGGCTTTATCCTGCCTAGGGTTACATGGCATGGTGGATTTCAATTTGCAAATACCTGCCAATGCCATGACCCTGATTTTGCTGCTGGCGCTGGTGTGGGCAACACTTGACGACACAGCGGCGCCTGCCAGTTTGCCCAGGCGTCGATAGGGCTTGGCCGCACCGCGCGGCCTTTTAACTGCTGCCCCTCCGCCGTATTTTTTGCTTCCATGACGCTGCCCACCACCATCACACCCCTGCCCGCGCAACCAGCCCAGCCACCGGCCAGCTTGACCGTTTCGCCCGAGCAAAAGCTGGAGTTGCTGGAATACTGGCGCAGCATCACCAAGCGCAAGTGGATGATCCTGGCTCTGGGTTTTGTTACAGCCTTGCTGGCCACGGTGGTGGCGCTGGCGCTAACGCCAATTTACCGGTCTACCGCCACGGTGTTGATTGAGGCGGGCAAGGCCAAAATCCTGTCAATTGAGGATATTTACAGCAACAACCAGCAGCGTGAGCATTTTCAAACCCAGGTTGAAATTCTCAAATCGCGAGAAGTGGCAGAACGTACCGTGCGTGCGCTCAAGCTGTGGGACAACCCGGCCTTTGATCCGCGCAAAGCGCCGCCCACACTGAAAAGTCGTGCTTTGGCTGCTGCCGGCATGGGGCGCGGGCAAAGAGAGTGGACTGAGGCTGAGCTGGTGGCCAGCGCGGTAAGCAATTTGATGGGCAATCTGGTGGTTGAGCCGGTGCGCATGAGCCAGCTGGTCAAGGTCAGCTTTGCCAGCCCGGACACCCAGTTGGCGGCACGTGTGGCCAACGGTTTGTCGCTTGAATACATTGACTCTGACCGCGACGCCCGCTTCAAGATGACCCAAGGCGTCAGTGGTTTTTTGCAAGAGCGCTTGGCGTCTCTGCGCGACAAGCTGATGCAGTCTGAAAAAGCACTGCAAACCTACCGAGAGACCAAAGGCATCGTCAACCTGGCGGGCTCTGCACAGACCATGGCCGGCCAGCAGGTGAGCGGCATGTCTGAGCGGGTGCTGCAAGCCCGCGCCAAGCGGCTGGAGCTAGAGAGCCCGTATCTGCAGATCAAAGCCATCCGTGATGGCAACTACGCTGATGTGCCGGCGGTCATGCGTGACCTGGGTGTGATGGAGGCCTTGCGCCAATACAACGAAGGCAAGCGCAAGCTGGTTGAAACGCTGGAGACATTGGGCACCCAGCACCCACGCGCACGCCAGATGGACGCTGACGTGGCGCAACTGGCCGCAACGCTCAAGCAGCAACGCGCCAACGTGGTGGCCAGCGTCACGCGTGAATTTGAAGCCGCCCGCAGCACCGAGCAATCGCTTGAGCTGGCACTGTCCTCCGCCCGCGGTGGTGTGCAGATGGTCAACCGCGAAGAGTTTCAACTGAGCGTGCTTGAGCGTGAAGCCCAGACCAACCGCCAGCTGTATGACATGTTCATGAGCCGCGCCAAAGAGACCAACCTGGCCAGCGACGTGCAAGCCTCGGTGGGCCGCGTGGTAGACACTGCGGTGGCAACAAGCACACCCATCAAACCCGACAAAGGGCAGATCGTGATCGTGGCGGCGATCTTGGCGCTGTTTATCGGCGCACTCGCATCCGTGCTGATGGACAGGCTGGACAACACCATCAAAGGCGGTGAAGACGCTGAGCTGCGGCTTAAACAGCATTTGCTGGCAGCACTGCCTGAGGTACCCGGGCTGGAGCGTGGCGCCATGGCGCGGCTGTTCTTGGATGACGGGCACTCGCACTACGCTGAGGCGATACGCACGGCCCGCACGGGGGTGTTGTTGTCCAACCTGGACGTGGCCAACAAGATTTTGCTGGTCACCTCCTGTTTGCCGGGTGAGGGCAAAACCACCGTGGCGGTGAACCTGGCGTTGGCCCATGCACAAACCAAACGCACACTGCTGATTGATTGCGACATGCGCCGGTCACAGGTGGCACGCAGCCTGGGTATCCCGCCGGGCAGTAAGGGTTTGACCAATCTGGTGTCAGGTGCCTGCCCCATCAGCGAGTGTTTGTTTGAGGTGAAAGACTCCAACCTGATCGTCTTGCCCGTGGGCGATTTGCCACCCAACCCGCTGGAGCTGCTGCTGTCGCAAAAATTTCGCGATGTGCTCAAGCAGTTGTCTGCGCAGTTTGAGATGGTGATCATTGATTCACCACCCGTTGAATTGGTCAGTGAGGCTTTGGTCTTGGCGCCTTTGGCCACCAGCACCACGTTTGTGGTCAAGGCCATGTCAACCCCTGCACCGTTGGTGCGCAAGAGTTTGGCGCGCTTGCAGCGTGCCGGTGCCAACATCCTGGGCGTGGTGGTTAATCAGCTCAATTTCAAAGATGCGCAGCGCTACTACGGTGAATATGGCGCCACCACTTACAACTATGGCGGTTACGGTTACGGCAGCCAGATCGCCGACGGCACTGGCGACAAGCCCACAAAGGCCGTGAAAAGCATTGCCGCGTGAGTCACCCAGCGTGATCGACATCCACTGCCACATGCTGCCCGGCATTGACGACGGGCCCACCACACTGGGTGCGGCGCTGGCTTTGGCGCAGGCCTGCGTGGATGACGGCATCACGCATGCGGTGCTGACACCGCATGTGTTTCCGGGCCGGTTTGAGAATCGCCGCTCCAACATCGAAGAAGACTTTGCGCGATTTGAGGCTGACCTGCGGGCGGCCGGCATCACGCTGAGCATTTCTTGGGCGGGTGAGGTGCGCCTGACACCCGAGGTGCTGGATTTGCTGCCACGGGGTGAGCTGCCTTTTCTTGGCCAGGTGGCCGGACACAAAACCATGCTGCTGGAGATGCCCGACGGTCAAATCCCGCTGGGCTCTGACCGGTTCGTGCGGCACATGCTGTCGCATGGCGTGCGGCCAGTCATCGTCCACCCCGAGCGCAACCGGGCCGTGATGGACCAGCCCGACCGCCTGCAGGTGTTCATTGAGCAAGGCTGTTTTGTGCAGGTCACCGCCGGGTCATTGGTGGGGCAATTTGGTGCCAAGGCACAAACCACGGCAAAAGCACTGCTGGATTTGGGCTGGGTACATGCCGTGGCCAGTGACGCACACAACCTGGCCGGCCGCCGGCCCCGCATGCGTGACGCTGCCGCTTGGTTGGCCAGCAACTACGGCGACACCCTGGCACACCAATTGACGGTGTTGGGCCCCGCCAGCCTGTGCGGGCATGGCCTTGTGCAGGCGGCCGGCACCAAAGCCATCGCAGACCAACGCAACCATGGCGCCCAACCTTGCGCGTAAGCGGCCGCATCGCTGGTGCCGGTTGGTGCAACCTTGCGCTGCTGCTGGTGGCCATCACGGTTGGCACTTGGGTGATCTACGAAAGCCAGCGGCTGATGCGTGCAGATCTGTTGGCGGTAGGCACCCGCAAGCAAGTGGGCAACTGGGCCAGTGGCGCGGCTGAACCCACGTCGCAGCTGGATTGGGATGACGCCCTGGCCACACTCACTGCGGCGCAGACCATCACCCCTGACAACCCAGGCCTGCAAGAGGCTATTGGCGACTTGCACATGGTGGCGGGCCGGCGTGTCTGGGCGGACATGCCTCTGCGTCTGCACCACTTCGGTTTGGCTGCCGCGCAATACCGTGCGGCGCTAAACCTGCGCCCTGCCGACCCCCAAACTTGGGCCAGCCTGGCCGCTGCTTACCAAGGCGCCGGGGACACAGGCAGCAAGCTGCACCAAGCCTGGGCCAAGGCGCTTGCGCTAGGCCCCAATGAGGGCCACGTTCAACCCATGTTGCTAGAAACGGCGCTGGCCACTTGGGCTGTGGCCACACCGCAAATGCAAGCGTGGGCCCAGGCATTTTTTGCGGCAAGCGCCGACCCACAACGCAAGGCCATCAACCAGATGGCGCAACGCTACGGCTTGCGTTTTGACCTGGATCAGCCCGCCCTGCCCGGCGCGGCAGGCAGCGCACAAGCAAGGTCGCGGGGTAGCCCCTAATCAAGGGGGCTGTCTGCCTGCTGGCAGGTGCTATCTTCGATGCAGCCAAGTTAGATGCATGGCTGCTGCGCGTTTGGCAACGTGGCCGCGCAAGCTGCTGCTCAACACACCAAAATCAGGCGAGATTCCATGACCCGCAAGCTTTGTGTACTCGCTACGGCCGTTTTATTGGCAGTTGCCGCACCCGCAGTATCAGCCAACGAGTTAACTTTTGACGATTTGACAGGCACTGAAGGTTTTACTGCGGCCTACAATGGTTTTCAATTTACCTACACCCAGGGCCCACGCGGTGCCGGCTGCAACTGCGCCGGGTCATGGTATTGGTCTGATGTCAATCCAAGCGCTGCGCCGTATTACAAGTCTGCGCCCACCAGTGTGTCCACAGACTATGAATTGATTCGCGGCATACCATTTTTTGGCGAATCACTGCCAATCACAACCGTCAGCGGGCCTGTTTTGTTTGATGGCGCGTGGTTTACTGGCATCGCCGAGATTCAGATCCAATTTCATTTGTACTACTTGGGCGCCAGGGTCGGCGTATCAGACGCGCTGGTGTTGCAGCCTGACCAACCGGCTGTCTTCTTGGCCAGTGGCTACAGCGGCCCGGTGGACAAGATCACCGTTGAGGGATACCAAGGCTATTTTGCGATGGATAACTTCACTTATGCCCCTATTCCAGAGCCAGCCAACTACGCGCTGCTGATGGCCGGTTTGGGTGGCCTAGGGGTGGTTGCCCGCAAACGGCGTGTCAATGTGTGACGGCCAACAACGGCGCAGATCGCCTGTGCCCCCTCATGTTGGGGGGGCAAATTTGCAGCCGGTGCTGGTACGGTTAAATGTATTCTCAAGATAGCTTGTCGCCTGCGTAAATGCAGCCGGCCACTGTATCAACACACATCTCCAGGGAGATTCGATGAAATCTATCTATCGCAAGTTTGCAGCGGCTGCCGCTTTGGCGTGCCTGACCAGCGTCGCGTCTGCTGAAATTGTCAATTTTGATGATTTGATAAACGGCCCAAAATTCTTCACTTCGGCCTACCACGGCTTGACATTTGGCGATACCGGCAGCAACCCACCGGTCACGGGGGGTGGCAATTGGTTTTGGTCTGACAAAGCCCCTCCCTCAATCTTCAAGTCGCCGTTCACGAGTGTTTCAACGGAAGCAACTTTTCTTGCCAACGGTCAACCGTCAACCGTTGAAAAAGAGTCACAGAAGATTTCGGCTGCTTCGCCGTTTGTTTTTGGCGGCGCCTGGTTCACGGGTCTTGACGACAATATTTCTGTGACATTTTGTTTGTACCTTGGCGGTATCCAAGTGGGCGCTGGCTCTACTGCACTGTTGAACTTGGGCGGTATCGGCTTCGGCCAAGACAGCACCCCGTATCAATTCTTGGCCAGCGGCTACAACGGCCAGATCGACGCATTTACTGTGCATGGGCTGCAAGGTTATTTTGCGATGGACGACTTGGCAATCAATGTCCCAGAGCCAGGAAGTTATGCTTTGGTGCTTGCCGCCTTGAGCGCAATGGCATTTGTAAAGCGCCGCAAGAACATCTAATCTTCTAATGGGGCACGCTGGGGCCTGTCAAGGAATTGACGGGCCCTTTGTATTTTGAGCCTGCCGCAAGGTTGGTTTTGCAGCCGGAAGCATGCAGTAGACTGCTGCGCCAGCGCACAGCGCAGCCGCCGTAGTTCAATGGATAGAACGAGCGCCTCCTAAGCGCTAGATACAGGTTCGATTCCTGTCGGAGGCACCACCGGCAGCGCTCAGGTTGTTGCACCCACTTCAGGTTCCGGTCCGCCATCGGTCAGCGACCAGTGGCGCTGAAAACCGACGGGGCATCCAGATCGCATATTGCCGGTTCAATGCCCTTGCTGGCTGACCTTGTTGGCAGATCAGCGGTCAGGCTCCGACGGGCCGAGCCAGGGCCATCTTCACCTGGTCAGGCGTGAAGGGCACTTGACGCAGCCGCGCCCCAGTGGCGTCGAACACCGCGTTGGCAATGGCCGCTGGAATGGTGCAGGGCGTCGGCTCACCCACGGCGAACGTGGGTTGGTCGGGTCGGTCGATCAAGTCCACCTCGACGCGCGGCACCTGGTCGTGGCGGAGGATCGGGTAGCTCATCCAGTCGCGTGACAGCACCTCGCGCTGGTTCCACCGCACAGCCTCCATCAGCGTGCGGCTGACGGTCTGGATCACGCCGCCTTCGACCTGGTTCATGGTGCCGTCCGGGTTCACCAGCTGGCCGCAGTCGTGCGATACGCAGACGCGTTCGACCTGGATCTCGCCGGTGCGGCGGTTGACGGCCACTTCCGCGACGGCGGCCACGAAGGTGGTCGCGTTGTTGTAGCGCAGGTAGGTCACGCCGCGCCCGCGCGCGATGTCGCCTTGCTGCCGTGCGGCCGGGTTGATGCC
>JAYVLI010000315.1:0-13880 GCA_043759535.1 Betaproteobacteria bacterium
TCAGCGAAGCCGGCGCGCAAGTGCTGGGGCCGATTGCGGCGGAGCTGGCGGACGGCGAGGGCTTGCAGGCGCATGCGCGGGCGGCGCGGATGCGGGTCAGGGTGGGGTGACGGGCTGCTTGGCCAAACCCGTACGGGTTTGCCAACTGTGTACCTGCTGAACCCGACCGGCTGAAGTCGCATAGACGTTCAGACGGCTCCATTTGTCATCTGGCCTTTTGGTCAGGCTGCGGGGCGCAGCGGCGGCTTTGCTATGCCGCCTTGGATGGTGCTGCCCGGCGAATGGCCTGGCCCGGTGACAGGGGCCAATGCAGTGAAGGCGCCAGCACCAGCAGTTCAACGGCCGATCGTTTCACCTGCGCTGAATAGGTCAGCTCGTTGTGCTGCATGGGCAGGCCTTCGTACATGGCCCGAATCTCGGGCGCGTCGTCGTAGGTCAGCATTGACGGCTGCTTGATACCGCGCACGGCACAGGCCAATGAGGCATGATTGCTGTGGTTGTAGAAGCTGCAGTACAGCTCAGGTCCGCGCCGGTAGTACGGTGGGTCCACATTCACGAGCGTGTGCCTGGGCAGCCGGCGAACCTTGCCACGGATGAACTCTTCTGCATCCAGCCGGGTCAGCCGCACCTGGTCGCGGTACAGCGCAATGCGCCGGATCTTGGCGGTGATGTCGGCCTTGTTGAAGCGGCAGTCCAGCGGGTAGGCGCTCTCTTGCCGCAGGCCGCCGATCACCCCACCCTTCAAGATGCCGGAGCGGTTCGTCCGGTTCAGGAAGAGGGTTGAGAACCCCAGGTCCAGCAGCGTGACGCTGCTCTTGGTCTGCACGGCGCGCTGCTGGTGCCACTCGGTCATGGTGACAGCGGTGCTGGCGATGCGTGCGCAAAGCGCATCTGTCTCGTTCAGCACTGCATGCCAGAAGGCGTGGATCGCCGGATCGAAGTCGTTGATCCACACCTCGCTCATGTAGCCTGAAAGCAGCAGCGTCCAGGCGATACCCGCGCCACCCGCAAAGGGCTCCACGTAGACGCCGTCCATCAGGTCATTGGTCCGCAGCACCTCCACGACGAAGGGTGCAAGTTGGCTCTTACCGCCGGGGTAACGCAGCGGTGTGTCGGTAACAGGCATTGATCAAAGGTGAGAGTCGGTAGCTCCGCCCGTAGTCAAATTCGGCAGGGTTGCCAGCGCTCTTACAGGGCGCCGTTGATCAGCAGCTCCAAGCCTGCCTGCTTGTTGAGCCAGCCTCTCTTCAGGTCTTGGGCGAGGGGGATTGCGCCGCCATGCACGCCATGACCCAGTGTCTGGATCGACGTTGCGTCGTGCTCCTTCTGCGCGGCCACGCGCAGCACCTTCACCTGGTTGGCTGTGGTGCCTTGTGCCACCAAGTGGTCAAGGCAAGCTGCCAACACCACATGGAGATCCCGGCCAAGCGGGACCTGGTGCTTCTTGGCGTACAGGATGGTGGCGCGCTCAAGCACGGCCCTGCTGAGGTAGTTGCAAGAAAAGGGGTGCTGCTCTGGCCGCAGCCTGCGCAGTCCCTTCACCAGCAGTCCGAGCACGGGGTCAGGGTGCTGCAGCTTGAAGTCGCTCGGGATCACGTAGGGCCGCTTGTCGTTGTCCCGAACGTTGCGAACCGCCGTTGCAGTCTTGGCCGTTGCCTTCTCCACTGGCGCGATGGTCACCTGTACTGGTGTGTCGAGCCTGGTCGATGCGGCCGCGCCGTGCTCACGCAACTGCCGGGCGTAAGCTTCGCGGTCTGTAGCCTTAGAGCGAGAGTTCACAGGCGGAAGTACACCAGGCTGCCCTGCCGGCACGGCATCGCGCAGAAAGCGCTGCAACGCGGTACTGAACTCCGCTTCGGGGGCCCACAGGGTCAGGTCTGTGGTGTTCTGCAGCCCCAGCATGTCGCGCACCAGCTTCGTGCTGAGATAGCGGGTCAGTGTGGTGGTGTTGATCTGCGCGTTCTCGTCGCGGTGATCAGGTCGTGCGCCAGAGCGTACTCGCGCAGTGCCAGGGCCTGCAGGTTGGGATTGGGCTTGCTGCCGCTGCGGCGGTTGAATCGGGCTTTCTCGTCCGTGTCCCAGCTCACAGTGCCAATGCCGTCTTGCGGGCCTTCATGCTCCACCGCCAGCCACTTGTCGGCAGTGCTCCTGTCGTCGAAAGCGGCCACCTGTACCCGGTCAGGCAGCTCGCCAATGCGTTCCTTCAGCTGTTCAAACAGCCGTCGGCCGGCCGCGTGGGGCGCCTTGCTCGGGTCACGCAGCAGCTTCAGCGCGCACACTCGGCGGTTGCCTTCTAGCGCGACAAAGTGGTTCTTCACGCGCTCATGCTTCATCACGGCAAGCCGCTTCAGTGGGCTCAAGCCATTCTGGGCAATGTGCTCGGCCAGCTTCGGCACACCACGCTTGTACAGCGTGGCGATGATCTCGGGCTCATTGCCAATGGCGTCGTGCCTGGGGTTCTCGGGGTCCAGGTGCAACGCCAAGATGCTGATGACCTTGTACTTCGGTTCCATCGGTGCAAGTGCCCCCCGCACATTTGTAACTTGGGTCTGGCGCCACCTAGCCTCACCACAGGTCCGCGCCGCACTGTGTCCGACGCCGCCCAGCTCTTGAGTCCTGCCACCGGCACTTGGCTACACAGTGACTACATAGCTCTCGACCACGACATTGCTTCTGCGGAAAATTAGAGCTAAGTTGTTGATTTTATTGGTAGGCCGTGTTGGACTTGAACCAACGACCAAAGGATTATGAGTCCTCTGCTCTGACCAACTGAGCTAACGGCCCGCTGCGGCAAGCGGCAGGACTTGGATTGTAGAAGCCGTGTTCACAAGGTCGTTGCCGCTGCTGGCCGGTGCATCAAGCCGCCGACCGACCCACCCACCCAACACCGCAGCGCTGCCCAGCCATGCCGTGCCTCAGGCCGCACCCGCCGCCAGGTCAGCGGTGCGCGGCCCAGCACCGATACGCAGGCCGTGTCCAGCGCCGACACGTTGCGCGCGCCGGTCTGCTCCACTGTGTAGGTTTCGCCCGGCTGCAGCAGGATGTCCTGCAACTGGCCGTCGATGGTGACCCACACCGTGCCGCGCTCGCCGCGCAGTTGGTCACCGGCTTGCAGTGGCAGCGACAGCATGGCGGTGGCGCGCAGTTGCAGGGCGGTGCGCACCGGCAGGGTCTCGCTGCAGGGGCTGCTGCTGGGTGTGTTCGATTGCGTGGTGGTCATGGTGGACTCCGGTGTGGGTTGACGATGCTTGAATTTCACAGCAGCATCACCTGCTTGACCAACGATTGTTTTGCCCACTTCACATGCGCTGCATGCATGCGAATGTCCAGTAAACATTGCCAGAAAAACCCCAAACCACCATGCCCAACGCCCTGGCGCGTTTGCCGTCACTGGATTTGCTGCGGGGTTTTGTCGCGGTGGCGCGGCGGCTGTCGGTCACCCAAGCGGCAGCAGATTTGTTCCTCACCCAGTCGGCAGTCAGCCGGCAGATCCGGGCACTGGAAGACCATCTTGGCCTGCCGCTGTTCCACCGCCGCCACCGGGCGCTAGAGCTGACGGATGACGGCCAACGCCTGTTCCGCCTGGCTGATGCCTGGCTCACCCAGCTGGGCGAGCAGTTGGATGCACTGCGCCAGCGCACCGCGTTGCCGCCAGTCACCTTGACGGCCACCATCGGCGCGGTCTCACTCTGGCTGTTGCCGCGCCTGGGCCAGTTTCAGGCCGCGCACCCGGGGGTGGATGTGCGGGTCTCGGCCGGCAACCGACTGGTGGATTTGGAGCGTGAAGCGGTGGATCTGGCACTGCGCTACGGCCCACCCGCCAGCCAGCCGGCCGGCGCTTTGCGCTTGTTTGATGAGCAGATGATCGTGGTGGCCAGCCCGGCGCTGGGCCTGGCGCCGGTGCTGGAGGACAACGATGTGTCCACCCTCACGTTGCTGGAATACGACGAGGCCGCGCGCCCCTGGCTGAGCTGGACCGATTGGCTGGCCTCGCTGGGCCTGCGCGGTGCGCGTGCCAAGCCGCGCAGCCGGCTCACCTTCAACCAATACGACCAGGTGATTTTTGCCGCACTGGCTGGCCACGGCGTGGCGCTGGGCCGGGCGCCGCTGGTGGCCAGCATGCTGGCCGACGGCCGCCTGCGCGCACTGCGCCCACGTGCCCAGCCGCTGCAGCCTGACTTTGCCTACTGGCTGATCACCCGCCAGGGCGGTGATTCAGTGTCGCGCCAGCAATTGGTGGCCTGGCTGGCCGATGAAGCGGCGCGCACCCGGGCGCTGGTGGCCAGCCTGGTTTGACGGTGGCGCCAGCAGCGCCTACTTGGGCCCCGACAGCGCGTTACCCACCAGCCTGGCTGTGATGTCCACCAACTGGATCATGCGTTCATAGGCCATGCGCGTCGGGCCGATGACGCCCAGCGTGCCGACGATGCGGCCGTCCACCTCATACGGTGCCGAAACGATGGACAGCTCGTCATACGGCACCACACCCGATTCACCGCCGATGTAGATGCGCACCCCTTCGGCGCGGCTGGAGTTGTCCAGCAGGCGCATCAGCTCGGTCTTCTGCTCAAACAAATCAAACATCTTGCGCAGGCTGCCAAGATCGTTGCCAAAGTCCTGCACACCCAGCAGGTTGCGCTCACCCGACACCACCAGTTGCTCGGTGTTGTCCGCCAGCGCGTCGGTGCCGGCTTGCACTGCCGCTTGCATCAGGTGGGCAATCTCGCCGCGCAGGGTGTCAATCTCGTGGCGCAGGCGCTGTTGCACCTCGTCGATGGCCAGGCCGGCGTAGTGGGCGTTGAGGTAGTTGCTGGCCTCGATCAGCTCATTGGCGGCGTAGTCGCGGGTGGTGAAGATCACCCGGTTCTGCACATCCCCCTCGGGTGAGACCAGGATCACCAGCAGGCGCTTTTCGCCCAACCTCAAAAACTCGATGTGGTGGAACACGCTGGCCCGCTTGGGCGACGTGACCACCCCCACAAAATGCGACAGGTTGCTCAGCAGGCTGGCGGCTTGCGCGATCACCCGCTGCGGTTGGTCGGGCTGCAGTTGCTCACGCACACCGGCCATCTCGGGGGTGCTGAGGTGAAAGTCAGGCGACCGGGCGGTGAGCATGGTGTCCACAAACAGCCGGTAACCACGCGCCGTGGGGACGCGCCCGGCACTGGTGTGCGGGCTGGCGATCAGGCCCAACTCTTCCAGGTCAGCCATCACATTGCGGATGGTGGCGGGTGACAGCTCCAGCCCCGAGGCGCGAGACAGCGTGCGAGAGCCCACCGGCTGGCCGTCGATGATGTAGCGCTCGACCAGGGTCTTCAGCAGGGATCTGGAACGGTCATCCATGGGCGGGTTTCACTCCCACTTCATTGTAAGGATGGGGTGTTGCGCCCACTGGCGGCTGAGGGGGCTGTGGTGTAATTCCGTGCATGCCCCAACGATTCCACCATGCAGCGCTGGTTGGCAAATACCAGACCATCGGCATCCGCCCGCTGCTGGAAGAAATTGCACAATTTTTGGTGCGTCAGGGGCTGGAGCTGTCGTTTGAGCACCAGACCGCGCTCAATACCGGCGTCACCGATTTTGATGCGCTGACGCTGGACGAGATCGGCGACCAGTGTGATTTGGCGGTGGTGGTGGGCGGTGACGGCACCATGTTGGGCATTGCCCGCGAACTGGCGCGCTACAACCTGCCGGTGGTGGGCATCAACCAGGGCCGGCTGGGCTTCATCACCGATGTGCCCATCGGCCAGTACCGCGACGCGCTGGCGCCGCTGATTGCCGGCGACTACGAAGAAGACCTGCGCGCCATGCTGGAGGGTGAAATCTGGCGCGATGGTGAATGCATCTTCGAGGGCTTGTCGATGAACGACGTGGTGGTCAGCCGCGGCGCCACCGCCAGCATGGTGGAGTTGCGCATCGACATCGGCGATGAGTTTGTGGCCAATATGCGGGCTGACGGCCTGATCGTGGCCACGCCCACCGGCTCAACCGCCTACGCGCTGTCGGCCGGCGGGCCTATCCTGCACCCGGGCATTGCCGGCTGGGTGGTGGTGCCGATTGCATCCCACACCTTGAGCAACCGGCCCATCGTGCTGCCCGACACGGCCGATGTGCGCATCACCGTGGTGGCCGGGCGGGACGCGTCGGCCAACTTCGATATGCAAGGCCTGGCCAGCCTGCTGCACGGGGACCAGGTGCGGGTGCGGCGCTCAGACCACAAGGTGCGGTTTTTGCACCCGAGAGGCTGGAGTTACTACGCCACGCTGCGCCGCAAGTTGCGCTGGTACGAAGGCGTTGTCTGACCATGCTGCGCCGCTTGAACCTGCGTGATTTTGTGATCGTGCCCACGCTGGAACTGGAGTTCCACGCCGGCTTCTCGGTGCTGACGGGTGAAACCGGCGCCGGCAAATCGATTCTGATCGACGCCCTGCAACTGGCGCTGGGCAACCGGGCCGATGCCGGTGTGGTGCGTGAGGGCGCAGCCCGGGCCGAGGTCAGCGCCGAGTTCGACAGCCCCGCATCCCTGGCCGGCTGGCTGGACGCAGCGGGTTTTGCGGCGTCGGCAGCCGCTGATGACGCCAGCCTGCTGCTGCGCCGCGTGGTGGATGCGCAGGGCAAAAGCCGTGCCTGGATCAACGGCAGCCCGGCCACGGCGGCCCAGTTGCGTGAGGCAGCAGACCACCTGCTGGACATCCACGGCCAGCACGCCTGGCAAAGCCTGACCCGACCGGCTGCCGCCCGTGCGCTGCTGGACGCCCAGGCCGGGCTGGACACCACCAGGCTGGCGGCACACTTTGCGGCCCACAAGGCCGCTGCCGACGCGTTGACCCGCGCCCAAGCGCAGGGTGATGAGATTACCCGCGAGCGTGAACGCCTGGCCTGGCAAATCAGCGAGCTGGACAAGCTCGCACCCGCTGAGGGTGAGTGGGCCGAGCTGTCGGCCGAACACAGCCGCCTGGCCCATGCCCAGGCCTTGATGGACGCCGCACGCAGCGCGCTGGATTGGGTGGCCGAGGCCGAGCGCAGCAACGCTGAGGCGCTGACCGGCCGCGCCCTGCAAGCCCTGGTCGATGTGGCCCATCACGACCCGCGCATCCGGCCCATGGCTGACGCCTTGCACGGCGCGCTGGCGCAGTTGCAAGACGCCAGCCACAGCCTTGGCGCCTACCTGGGCCGGGCTGACCTGGACCCGGGTCGGCTGGCCGAGCTGGACGCCAGGCTGTCGGCCTGGATGGGTTTGGCGCGCCGCTACCGCCGGCCGGCCGACCAGTTGCCCGCGTTGTTGGCGCAGTGGCAGGCCGAGCTGGCCGCGCTGGACGCCGCCAGCGACACCGCGCTGCTGCAAGCCATGCTGGCCCAGGCCGAGCAGCAGTTTTTGGCCGAGGCGCAGCGTGTCAGCACGGCCCGCCAGCACGCCGCCGGGCCGCTGGGCCAGGCGGTCACCCAGGCCATGCAGGGCCTGGGCCTGGCCGGCGGGCGGTTTGAGGTGGCCTTGCAACCGCTGGCCACGCCGCAATCGCAAGGGTTGGAGGCGGTGGAGTTCCAGATCGCCGGCCATGCGGGCAGCACACCCCGGCCGCTGGGCCGGGTGGCGTCTGGGGGTGAGTTGTCGCGGCTGGCGCTGGCCATTGCCATCACCACGGTGGGCCTGCCGAACAGTGTCAAACCCACTGCCAAACCCGGTTCGACCGACCCAGACCCAGCCGCAGCCGCGCCCGCTGCCGGCGCCCTGATTTTTGACGAGATCGACGCCGGCATCGGCGGTGCGGTGGCCGACACCGTGGGTGCGTTGATGAAACAACTGGGCCGCCAGCGCCAGGTGCTGGCCGTCACCCACCTGGCCCAGGTGGCCGCCTGTGCGGACCACCATTACGTCGTCAGCAAAGCCACCCAGGCCAGCGGCGCCACCACCAGCAGTGTGCTGCCCGTGGCCGGGGCGCAGCGGGTGGCTGAGGTGGCGCGCATGCTGGGCGGTGAGCGCCTGGCCGGCACCAGCCTGGCCCATGCCCACGCCATGCTGCAGCAAGCCAGCCCAGGCAGCCCTGTTAGCCCAACCAACCCAGCCAGTTCCCCCAGCCCCGCCAGCCCCACGGACGCCCGCCCACGCCGGCGCAGCAAAGCATGATCGCCCCCAGCCCGGCCCTTGTCGGCCCCAACAAAACCGCTGCACGGGAGCTGGTGCTGATCACCGGCATCTCGGGTTCGGGCAAATCGGTGGCGCTGCATGCGCTGGAAGACGCCGGTTACTTTTGCGTGGACAACCTGCCGCCTGAGCTGTTGCGGCAGTACATGCAGCTCAGCCACCCGCGTTACACCCAGCGTGTGGCGATTGCGGTGGATGTGCGCACCGCCGGCTCGCTGCCCGCGTTGGTGCCGCTGATTGCCGAGCTGCGGGCCGATGGTGTCAGCATCCGCCCGCTGTTTTTGGACGCCAGCACCGACACGCTGGTGCGGCGTTTCTCTGAGACGCGCCGCCCGCACCCGCTCAGCCAGCCCGAATCAGCCGGCAGCGTGCAGCCGGCGCTGATTGAGGCCATCGAGCTGGAGCGCCTGATGCTGGCCGAGCTGCGCGAGGTGTCCACCGTCATCGACACCAGCACCCTGCGCCCGGCTGGCCTGCGCAGCCATGTGCGCGATCTGGTGACCGCTGCCACCGGCCGGCTGACGCTGGTGTTCGAGAGCTTTGCTTTTAAGTATGGCGTGCCGCTGGACGCCGACTACGTGTTTGATGTGCGGGTGCTGCCCAACCCGCATTACGTGCGTGAGCTGCGGCCACTGTCTGGCCGTGACGCCCCGGTGGCGCAGTTTCTGGACGCCCAGCCTGAGGCCGGTGAAATGCTGGCCCAGATTGAGGGTTTCATGCGGCGCTGGTTGCCTTCACTGGCCACCGACCAGCGCGGTTATGTCACCGTGGCCATCGGCTGCACCGGTGGCCAGCACCGTTCGGTCTACATGGTCGAGCAGCTGGGCCGGCGCTTTGCCGACCACGGCGCCACCGTCATCCGCCACCGTGAACTGGACGCTTTCGATTGAGCAACTCCCCCGCCCCTGGCCCCGTGCCGCCGCTGCCGGCGTTGCCGGACGACGCCGCCATACCGGCCCAAGCCTGGACCGACCTGCCGCTGTTTCCGCTGCAGACAGTGTTGTTCCCGGGTGGGCTGCTGCAGCTCAAGGTGTTTGAGGCGCGTTACCTCGATCTGATCAGCCATTGCCTGCGCACCCAGTCGCCGTTTGGCGTGGTCTGCCTGCAGCAGGGTGGTGAGGTGCGGCAGGGCGCGGCTGACGGTGCCCGGCTGGAGGCGGTGGCCGTGCTGGCCGAGCTGCAAGACGTGGACGCCGAGCAGCCCGGCATCCTGAAAGCGCGCTGCCTGGGTGGCCGCCGGGTGGTGCTGGACAGCCCACGCCAGCGTGCTGACGGCCTGTGGCTGGCCGGCGCCCTGGCCAGCCCGGACGATGTGCCCTGCGTGGTGCCACCCGACTTGGCACCCACCGCTGCAGCGCTGGCCCACGCCATCGAGGCGCTGGCCCAGCAAGACCAGCATCCGTTTGCACGCCCGCACCAGTTGCACGACGCCGGCTGGGTGGCCAACCGTTGGTGTGAGCTGCTGCCCATCTCACTGGCCGCCAAATACCGGCTGATGGTGCTGGACGAGCCGGCGCTGCGGCTCAAGCTGGTGGACGACTACCTGCGCGGCAAGGGTGTGGTGTAGCGCACCGGCCGCAGGCTTGCGGACGGTGCTGCACATCACAGCGGGGGCCCGGCCTCCAGCAGGCGCCGGATCGGCGTCGGCAAGCCCATCTCCAGCGCTGCACTGCGCGTCACCCAGCGGCCGGTGGGCAGATTGGCCTCCATCTGGTGGCGGTCAGCGGCAGCCAGCGTGGCAGGCAGCCGCCAGTGGCAGGGCCGCAATGTCCAATCGAAATGGGTCAGTGCATGTTGCACCGTGGGCAGCGGCCGGCCCTCACCCGGCCAGGCGGCGGCCAGCGCCCACAGCGTGTCGTCGGCATCGAACTCGGGCAGTGTCCACAAGCCGGCCCACACACCGGTTTGGGGCCGCTGCACCAACCACACGCTGTCCTGGTGGTCCAGCCACAGCAGGGCATGGGCACGCTGGCCACGCTTGAGCTTGCGGGTCTTGACCGGGTAGGCCTCCGGCTGGCCCTGAGTCAGCGCCACACACTGGGCGCTGAGTGGGCAGGCATCACAGGCCGGCCGGCGCCGACTGCACAGCGACGCACCCAGGTCCATCAAGCCCTGGGTGTAAGCCTCCACGCCGTGCTCGGGCAGCAGCGATTCGGCCAGCGCCCACAGCGTGCGCTCATGGCGGGCCTCGGCCAGGTCATCGCCAAAACCCAGCGCCCGGGTCAGCACCCGTTTGACGTTGCCGTCCAGGATGGCGCAGCGCTCAGCAAAACAAAACGCGGCAATCGCGGCGGCGGTTGATCGGCCGATGCCTGGCAAGGTGGCCAGCGCCACGCTGCTGGCCGGAAACTGCCCAGCGTGTTGCGCCACCACCACCCGGGCGCAGCGGTGCAGGTTGCGCGCCCGGCTGTAGTAGCCCAGCCCGCTCCACAGCGCCAGCACGTCGTCCTGGTGAGCGGCTGCCAGTGCGGCCACATCCGGAAAGCGTTGCAAAAACCGGTCGTAGTAGCCCAGCACCACGCTCACCTGGGTCTGCTGCAACATGATTTCTGACAACCACACCCGGTAGGGGTCTCGGCTGCCCACCCAGGGCAGGCCGTGCCGGCCATGCTGGCGCTGCCAGGTGATCAGGGTGGTGGCGAAGGTGGCTGGCGCTGCTGCGGTGCCGCTCATGCCACGCTGCTGGGCTGGCGTGTTTCGGGGGTGCGGCGCAACAGTGTTTGGAGTGCCAGCGCCTGGCCTTGGGTGTCCGGATGCATGTTCACCACTGTAGCTTCCAGTCGCCAGGCCGTCGGCGGTGTTGGGGTTGGCATGTCGTCGGTGGCCGGCCCCAGGGCCACCAGCCGGTGCAATTGCGCCAGCTCGGCAGCCAGCTGGGTGCCCTGCAGGTGCTGGCGGTCTTGCTGCGCCAGCAGCGCCTCAATGCTGCCCTGCAAGCCGGTCTCAGCGTTGCGGATGCGCTGGTGGGTGTCACGCCAATGCTGCAGGCTGCTGCGGCGGGTGGCCAGTTGGGCCTCTACCTCGCTGATGGCCGCGCTGGCCCAAGCCTGGCTCTCGTCCACCGCGTCGTCAAACACCCGGCCCAGCCTGGCCTGCAGCACCAGACAGAAGCGGCCCATGAAACCGTCTTGCGCCAGGCGCCAGCGCTGGGCCACGCCCACATAACGCCGGTGGCTTTGCAGGATGCGGTCCAGCGTATCACCGGCCTGCGCCAGCAGCGGGCCACGTGGGCAGGCCAGCCGGCTGCCAAATTCGGCATTCAAAGCGTGTTGGCTGGCCTGCAGCAACTGGTCGGTGTCGCCCAGCGCCCGTGCGGTAATGACCAGCTGGTTTTGCAGTGTTTGGCCCAGTTGGTCAAAGGCCCGTGCAGCGCCCAGCTGAAACAGGCTGGCCTGACAGTCGTCCTGCATGCGTTGCAAGGCCGCACACACGGTGTCGGCTGACAGGCCGTCCAGCGCTGCCGGCACCTGGCGCAGCAGCACCGCGCGCAAGTTGGCCAATTGCTGCGCGCAGCGCTCGAAAGCGGCGCTCTCTGACTCCAGCTGTACCGTCAGCTGGCGCAGCCGGGTGCCACTGCGGCTGCGCAGTTGTTGCAGGTCGTCCAGTTGCTCGGCAGTCTGGCGCCGCCGGTCGGCCAGGCGGGTATTGGCAGCGGCACGCAGGCTGCGCAGGCAGTCGTCCACCAGGCAGGTGAGCCGGTCGCTGTGCTGCGGCAGCAACTGGCGCAACAGGTGGCGCTGCAGGTGACGCAGGTCGTCGGCCGGCACAGCAGCAGCGGGTTGCTGCGCTTGGGCAGATGCTGGACTGCCCACGGGGTCAAGCAGCAAAACCAGGCCGTGTTGCAGCAGCGGGTGTGGGCAGTTCACCAGCGCGTGGCGCCAGGTGGGCACGGTCACCAGGCCATCGCTGTCTTGCGGCGGATTTTGAGGCGGGCTGTGGGGCAGGTTGTGGGCTGGGTGCTGGTCTGCGTGGTGATCTGAATGGTGATCTGAATGGTGATCTGACCATAGGCCCAGCAGGCGTGCCTCATCCACCGTGACCTGGCGCGTGCTGGCCAGTTGCTGCAAGGCTTGCCCCAGCGCGCCAGCGTCGTCCAGTGGCAGGGGCAGGGTGTGCCACTGCGCCGGGTCGTCACGCAACTGCGCCAGGGTTTGGCCGGCATTGCGGCCGTGCAGGGGCAGCAGCCGCAGGCTGGGTGCAGCCTGGCTGTGCCAGGCCAGCTCGGTGGTGCAGGCGGCCACCGGCCAAGCGCTGCCGGTCAGCGTGCTGGTGCCGGCTGTGGCTGACAACAGCGCACCGGTCAACGCGGACTGGCGGTGGCTGTCCGCACCGGGCACCGCCAGCACCAACGCATCAACCGCCAGGCGCCTGCACAGCGTGTTGCAGTGGGCCTGGCTGGTCTCGTCCAGCAAGCCGTTGCTGTCCAGCAGATGGCTCAGCCGGCACAGGCCCGCTGCCATGCCGGCACGCCAGTCAGCGAGTGCATCCAGGCCGGAGATGAGGGGCGTTGACATCGGGGGTGGGCAGCGGGTTGCAGGGTTTGCCAAACGGCAAATTCATGCTAGCCCAGCAGCGCCTCTG
Organism: Betaproteobacteria bacterium; assembly: GCA_043759535.1. GTDB lineage: Bacteria > Pseudomonadota > Gammaproteobacteria > Burkholderiales > Burkholderiaceae_C > Pseudaquabacterium. Next base: position 12,725 of record JAYVLI010000315.1, read on the forward strand.
CGCGCCCGCAAATCGGCAGCAACACGGCCGACTTGAGCCCGCCTTGTGTGCACAAATCAACGGCTTGGCATCAACGCCGCTGGCAGCCACCGCAAAAGTAGGTGGCGCGCTGGCCCTGCACGATGCGCCGCACTGTGCCGCCGCAGCGGGCGCAGGTCTGGCCTTCACGGTCGTAGACCAGGGCTTCGTTCTGAAAAGCGCCGCTCATGCCGTGGGCGTCGCGGAAATCCCGCAAGGTGGACCCACCCAGCGCAATGGCGCGTGCCAGGGTCTGGCGCAGCGCAGCCAGCAGGCGCTCGCAGCGTGGTTTGCTCAGGCGGTCGCAGCGGGTGCGGGGGTCAATCTCGGCGCGGTGCAGCGCCTCGCTGGCGTAGATGTTGCCGGCGCCCACCACGATGTCACCCGCCAGCAGTGCGGTTTTGATGGACGTGCGCCGGCCGTGCAGCGCGCTGTGCAGGTGCTGGGTGGTCAGCGCGGGGTCAAACGGCTCCAGGCCCAGCCTGGCCAGCAAGGGCGCAGCGGGCGCCTGGTCGATGGCGGCTGACCACACCACTGCGCCAAAACGGCGTGGGTCAGTCAAGCGCAGCAGGCCGCGGCTGGTGGCCAGGTCAAAGTGGTCATGCGGGCCGGCCGGGCCGGGGGCATCGGACAACTGCAGCGAGCCCGACATGCCCAGGTGCAGCAGCAGGCCGCCGCGCTCGAGCGCCAGCCACAGATACTTGCCGCGCCGGTGCGTGTCGCCGACGGTCTGGCCGGCCAGCGACGCCGGATCGCAGCCGAGCGGCCAGCGCAGCGGCTTGCCGAGCCGCGCGCCGGTGACGACCGCGCCGCGGATGCGGCCCTCGAAGCTGCGGCGCGTGACTTCGACCTCGGGCAATTCGGGCATGGGGAATTATTGCCACCCGGCCGACTCGACCCGTCGAGCCGTGGCGCCTGCCTGTTGTGCCCGCGAGCACCCCTGCCGGCCGCCGGCCAAAAGACGCCCCACTAGAATGAATTTCGCTTCAGGAGCCTGTCCATGCCCGCCCGCACCTTCCACCGCAAGGCCGTGCATGCGCTGGCGCTGTCGGCCGCACTGGCCAGCGTGGCCGCGGCACCCCCTTCCGCCCTCGCCGCGACGTTGAATGCCGACAACGCGCCGGTGGTCAACTCGTCG
>JAYVLI010000316.1:0-6651 GCA_043759535.1 Betaproteobacteria bacterium
AGCGTCAAACCGGCCAGCACGGCCTGCAGCGCCTGCTGCAAGGTGGCGGCGGTGCGTGGCCCGTTGATCTGCTGGGCGGCGGCAGCCAGCGGCGCGCACAGCAGCAGGATGCCCAGGTTGGTGTTGCAACCGGCTGCGGCCCAGGTGGCGGCGCCGGCCAGGTCAATGCGCTGGCCCACCGGCGCGCCGGCCTGCAGCAGCGGCCCGGAGCACGCCAAGGCGCTGGCCAAGAACTGCGCCGCCTGCATGCCGTGGCCGGGCGATGCAAAGCTGACATTGCCGGGCTTGCGCACCAGCACGTCCAGCGTGCAGGCGCGCAAAAATGCGGCGCTGAGATTGGGGGCTGTGGTGTTGGTTGGCATCACGTGTCGGCATCACGTGTCGGCAACATGCTCAAGCCAACCGGGGCCAGGCCCGGCCAGGGTTTGCCGGCACTGCGGGCGTTGCAGCAAGCGCCAGGCCGGCCAGCTTGCGGTCCAGCAAGTCAGCCACCAGCGCAGCGGCGATGTTGAAGCCGGTGACCTGCTGCAAGCCTTGCCAGGCGGCCACGCCGTTGACCTCGATCACCTGCAGCGGGGCCTGGGCGCCAGCACCTGGCATCAGGTCGACACCGGCGTAGTCCATGCCCAGTGCGGCGGCGGCGGCTTGGGCCAGCGCTGCCAACTCGGGTGTCAATGCGCAGGCCTCACAGCGTGCGCCTTGTGCCAGGTTGTGAATCCAGTGGGCGCTGATGCGCTGCATGGCCGCCACCGCCCGGCCGCCAATCACCAGCACCCGCCAGTCAAAGCCGGGGGTGCAGGTGGCCGGCACCAGGCGCTGCAGATAGGCCAGGCCGCCGTAGACGCCGGCTGCATCAGCCAGCGCCGGCAAGGGGATGAACACACCGTCCACCAGGCCAACGCACTGCAGCCCCTTGCCCTGTGAGCCAAACAGCGGTTTCAGCACCACGGCGTGCCCCATCGCCGCCTCGCGCATCACAACGCGCTGGGCCTGCGCCGGGCTCTCTGTCGCCCAGGTGGGCGGGCTGGGCAAACCAGCGGCATGCAGCAGCAGGCTGGTCATGGATTTGTCCACGCTGCGCTCAATGGCGCGGGCGTCGTTGTAGACCGGCACACCCAGTTCGCGCAGCGCGTGCAACACCCCCAGGCGCTTGGTCACCTGCTCAAACGTGCCACCGGCAATGCCACGCACCAGCACCGCGTGCGGCAGTGTTTTGCCAAAACCCGGCAACGCCAGGCCGTGCCAAGCGGCGGTGGTGTCGATGTTGCAACCGGCCAGGTCGATGCAGCGGCCCACCGCACCACGCGCCCGCAGCGCCGCCTGCAACTGGCGGGTATGCCAGCCGATCTCGTCGGTCATGATGGCCACGCGCAGCGGCGGATGGCTGGGTGATCGGGTCATGCGGCGTCCAGCCACAAGCGGCGCAGCAGCCCCAAGTCCAGCGCGCCGCTGTGCCAGGTGCGGCCCGAATCCAGGTTGCTGACCCACACCTCGGCCGGCGCAAACAGCGCTGGGTCCAGTTGGTAAAAGTCATGGCCGGCGGCTTCAAAAAGTTCGGCAAACGATGTGCCGTGGTCTTTGGATTGGCTGGACGGCAGTTGCTGCGCCAGCGCCTGTGCGGCGGCGTCATCACCCCGCACCGTCAGATGCACCCGGCCGCCGTAAAGGATGGCGTCATTGGTGCGGCCCATGGCCTGCACCAGGCCCGCACCGGGCGCCGGCAGCGGTGCGCTGGCACTGCCCGCCACGATGTTGGCCAGCGCAAAACCCAGCGCGTGGGCCCGGTGCAGCGCCACCTCCAGCACCCGCGCCACCACCTGGGTGGTGCCGGCCAGGCTGGTGGTGGGGGTCAGGATCAGGGTCAAGGCATCGGCCGCCAAGCCGCAATCGCGCTGGATCTTGGCCAGCACCACCGGCGGTGGTGGGCGGTCTACTTCCAGCACCAGCACACCGGTGCTGGCGTGGTCGCGGTAGCCCAGCTCGGCAAACAGCGGCTCTTTGACGGCCAGCGCCCGGGCCGGGCCCGAGCCCAGCGCAAAAAACGTCTTGCCACCGGTTTCGTCCTTGCTGGCGCTCAAGCTCCAGCCGGCGTACTGGCTGGCCAGGCAGGCCAGCACCGGTTGGGCGCTGTGGACTTGCAGCCAGGTGGGCCAGCCGTCGGCTGCGACGGCCTGCACCTCGGCCAGCAACTGCACCTGGCCAAAACCGCCCAGGCAGATCTCGGCAATCAACAAGCCGGCCTGGATGCTGCCCGGTGCGCTGATGCCGGCGTCCACGATGCGGCTGCCACCGGGCTCAGTGCCCACCTGCAGGCCCAGCAGGTCGGCCTGGGCCAGCAGGCGTTGCAGCACCGGCTGCACCTGCTGGTTGACGCTGAGCTTGCAATGGGCCAGCGCGGGTGCGCCGTGGGCGGGTGGGTGGGTCACGGTGGGGTCAGTCATGTGGGCAGGCTTTCAACAGCGGTGGCGGGGACCTGCAGCGGGTCAGCGGGCAGGTCAGCGGTGGGCATGGCCGGGTTGATATCCCGCAGCAAGTTGGCCTGCGCAATGCCCAACGCAGCGTGTACCGCGGTGGCGCTGAAAGCGCTGCAGTGCAAGCTGCACAGCGGGTCACCGGCGGCCAGGTGGGTGCCGGGCTGCGGCACATCCTGCACACCTGGCCAAGCAGCGAGTTGGGCAGACACGGCGGTGGTGATGTGCAGCATGTTGGGTGCATGCACAACGCGCAGGCCACGCACCAGCGGTGCCGGGGCAAGGCCGGTTGCCGTGACCGGCAGCGCTGCCGGCAGGCGGCCATGCAGGCAGGCGTTGAGGTGCGCCGCCACCACGCCCTGGCCCGCTGCGCCCGGGTACAACTGCAGGCTGGCGGGTGGCCGGGGGTTGAGCTCAAGCACCTGCACCTGGCCGGCGTGCAGCAACGCGTCCAGGCTGCCCAGGCCACGCAGCTGGAAGTGGGCCACCAACACGCCCAAGGCGTGCTGCAGCGTGGCCAGGGCCGCTGCTGGCAAAGCCACCGGCCCAATGACACCAGCAAAGCGGAAGGGGTGGCTGCCGGCTGGGCCGTCATCCGCCAGTGGCAGCGCCAGCACCTGTTGCTGGTTAGCCCCCAGCACCAGTGCGCGTTGTCCGTCGGCAACAAAGGTCAGCGATACCGGCTGGCCAGGCTGAAGGCGCTGGAAGTAGGCGGTGCTGGGACGAGACAAGCCCGCGCGGCGCCAGGGCGTCAGGTGCTGCACCACACTGCCGCCGCTGCTGGCCGCATCTTTGAGCAGCCAGCCCGCAGCGTCAGCCGGCACCGCTGTCTGCCACGCCGGGTGCGGCAGGCCGGCGGCTTGCAGGCAGCCAAAAAACTGCGCCGGGTCACGCACTGCGCGCCACACCGGCGCTGTGTTGCCGATCAGCGGCAGCACGGCGGCGCCGGCTTGCAGCAAGCCCAGGTCGGCCTCAAAACCGCTGCCGGCAATCCAGCCGGTGGCACCCAGGCTGGCGGCGTGCTGCAGGCCGGCCACCAGCCGGGCTTGTTGGATGTGCAAGGCCTGGCCATCAGCCAAAGGCTGCCACGCGGCGGCCGCGCGCAGGGTGTCCACATCACCAAACACATCCAGCGCCAGCACGGGGTGGCCGTCGGCCCGCGCGGCCTCGGTCAGCGCACGGGCCGACAAGGCGGCAATGGCCAGCATGGGCATCAGGCGGTACCTTGTGGTGGGCGGTGCTAATGGGGATCAGTAGCGGCAGCGCGCTCCGCCAAAAATGCCCTGGCGGTGGCAAACGCTGCATCAAAGCCCAGCGCCACCGGTTTGTCGGCATTGCGCATCTGCAACAGCAGGCGGTGCTGGGTCTGGTATTTGACGTTGCCCACGGCCAGCGCGCCAATGCCGACTGCACCACGACCCACGGTATGGCCACTGCCGGCGCCGGCCAGCGGCGCGGCGTCATCCATCACGCCAATCCCGGCAATGCCACTGGGTGGTACGGCGTTGACATCGGCCGCCACCCGCAGCGTGCGGGCGGCGGCCAGGTCGTCGGCAGACACCACTTGCTTGCCGGCGGCAGCACAGGCCAGCACCACCTCGGCATCGGCGATGGAGCGGCGCACCGCCGCCGTGTCACCACCCGAGCAGCCGCGCAGGCTGACGCCAAAACGCGCCGCTGTCTCTTGCGCCGCCGCTTCGGCCACGTCCATGCCATTGCGGCTGGACAACTGCACCAGCGCGCCGGCCCGCGCCGCCAGCACACCGGCGATGCGGCCGACCGGGCCGGTGCCGCCCAGCACCACCAGCCGGCAGCCGGCCAGGCCGGCCGCCACACCCTGGCGCAGCAAGGCGGCCTCCACACAAGCCACCATGGCCGCAGCGGTGGTGTAAGCGCCGCTGGGGTCAGCCATCAGCGAGACCACAAACGGCGGCACCATGGCAGCCTGGGCGGCGGCCAGCATGTCGGCGGCCAGCAGCGCGTCACGCCCGCCGATGAACATGCCGGTGCGCGCCACGCCCTTGGGACCACGCGAAAAAATCGTGTCCTGGGTCAAACCGGCGATTTGCCCCAGACCAACATCGGCATACGGCACCACCAGTTGGTAACCGGCATCGGCGGCCATGTTGATGTCGAAAGGGCTCATCTGCCGGCCCGGGGTGAACATGTGCAGGATGTAGGGGCGGTCCATGGGGGCTGTGGGTTGGGTTGGGGTCGGGTGTGCGCGGCGGCAGATCAGCAGCGGCTGGCCGGGTGGAGGGTGACTTGGTTCATCGTGTGTGCGGAAAGAGGTGCGGCAGGCTGCGCCGCCAACCGCTGGTCCACCACCGTGGCGCCGCTGTTGCGGGCGGCCACACTGCGCAGGCTGAGTTGCGGCGCCACCATGCCGGCGCTGCGTGCTGCGGCCACCAAGGCGGTGGCGGCAGCGGCGCTGGGCACGATGGCAAACGCGGTGGGGCCCCAACTGCTTTGGCCGGTGGCGGCCAGGGGCTGCCGTGCCGGGCCGCTGTGTTGATGCTCAATCCACTGCAGCAAGCGCCCCACGGCTGCGCTGCTACAGGCCTGGCCGCCCTGGGCTGGCGCAAAGTGCGCGCCCAAAATTTGCTGCACCCGGTTCAGGCCGCTGGCAAAGGCGGCAAAGTCGTCAGCGGCGGCGCCGGCCAGCACCTGCATCAGCATCTGGTGGCAGATCTCAGCAGCCGCAGCCTGCGGCAGTGGTGTCAGGCGGGCAATGGCGCGTTGTTCATCAGCGCCAGACAAACCACGCTGCAGCGTGTCTTGCACCACCACCACCCGCCAGGGCGCTGGCAGCACCAGCCGGGCCAGCACCGGTGCCGGGCTGCCATCGGCACCCGGCCCACCGTCCAGCAGCAGGCCACCGGCATCAAACCCCGCAATGCCAATGCCCGAGCGCAGGCCCCGGCCCAACCACCGCGCCAGCGTGGCGGTGGACAGCGCCAGACCATGCCAACACGCAAATGCGCGGCCCACCGCCAGCGCCAATTGGGTGCCCGAGCCCAGGCCGGTGTGGGCCGGAAGGCTGCCCTGCAGATGTACGGCCAGTGGCTGCATGCAGCCGCTGTGCTGGCGCAGGCGCTGCAGATGGTTGGCGATGCGGTCCAGGTCAGCGGCCTCCGCTTGCGGACCAGCGGTGAGCTGGTCTTGCGGCGCTGCGGCCAGCGTCAGCGCGGTCTCAAACCCATCAATCACCAAGCCCAGGCTGCCAAAACGCCGGCCCAGCGTGCCGGCCGGGTCCAGAAAGCCCAGGTGCAGCCGGCCCGGGGCCCGCACCTGCACACCAGCCGGGCTGGGCTGGGCATGGCCCTGGGGCGAACCCCAGGCGAGCGCTGATAGCGCTGCGGCGCCAGGCAAAGCATGGGGCGAACAGGGCGGGTGCATCCGGTGCAGATAGCAAGCTGTGTTCCGTGGCCTGCAGGCCGCTGCGGTGGGCCATTTGGCGAGGCAATTGGGCTGCAACAGCGCTGCAGCGCGCCAGCACGCCCAGCCGTGTACCGGGTGGGGGACACAGTGTCAGCGCAACGCAGCCGCCGCGGCAGCAACGACAATAAGCCATTGCCCCAGTCCAGCCGCACCAGCGGCGCCCGCCATGCACGACACGCCGTTCCAACCCGTCACGCCCGCAGCGCAGGCCATCACCCCCGATGTGCCGCTTGACGCAGCCACGGTGGCCCTTGACCCGGCGCAGGCCGCAGCGCCAACAGCGCCGGTGGACACGGCCGCTGCGGCAACACCGGTTGACGCAGTGCCGGCTGATGCAGCACCGGTTGACGCAGCACTGCCCGAAACAGTGCCGGCTGATGCCGCAGCGCTTGACGCCGCAGCGGTTGACCTTGCACACGCTGATGCCACCCCAATCACCTCCATCAACCCAGCGGCCGCAGTTGCCCGTGACATGACCCCGGCCGCCTGCGCCACGCTGCTGAAGCAGCATTTCCCGGCGCTGTTTGGCAACCAGGCCAAGCCGATGAAGCTACGCATCCAGGCCGACATCAACCAGCGTGCGCCTGGCGTGTTCACCAAGGCCGCGCTGTCGGCGTTTTTCCGCCGCTACACCGGCAGCACCGGCTACTTGATGGCACTGGGCAAAGCCACCCAGCGTTTTGACCTCGACGGTGCACCGGCCGGTGAACTGAGCGAAGAACATCGCCAACTGGCACGC
>JAYVLI010000317.1:0-4389 GCA_043759535.1 Betaproteobacteria bacterium
TCAGACCAGGTGCTCACGCCCCTGCAGCCACGCCAGTTGCTGGCCGAGGTGTTGTCGCCCACCCAGCTGGAAGAGCTGGACGAAACCGGTGAGCTGAACTTGGCCATCGGCATCCACGGGGTGGGCAGTTTCCGCCTGTCGGCCTTCAAGCAGCGTGGCACGGTGGCCGGTGTGGTGCGCCACATCCCGCACCTGATCCCGGCACTGGAGACGCTGGGCGTGCCGCCGCAACTGGGCCAGATGGTGCTGGAAAAACGCGGCCTGATCCTGGTGGTGGGTGCCACCGGGTCGGGCAAAAGCACCACGCTGGCGTCCATGCTGGAGATGCGCAACCGCAGCCTGCCTGGCCACATCCTGACGATTGAAGAACCGATTGAGTTCTTGTTTCAAAGCAAAAAATGCGTGGTCAACCAACGTGAGGTGGGGCGCGATACCGAATCCCTGCAAGTGGCCCTGAAAAACGCGCTGCGCCAAAGCCCAGATTGCATTTTGATCGGCGAGATCCGCGACCGCGAAACCATGACCGCCGCGCTCAGCTACTCGCTGTCTGGCCATCTGGTGCTGGCGTCACTGCATGCCAACAACAGCCACCACGCGCTGGGCCGCATCCTGTCGTTTTACGCGCCCGAGTCACGCCAGGTGCTGTTGGCTGACTTGGCCGCCGGCCTGCGCGCCATCGTCTCGCAACGCCTGCTGCGCTGTGAAACCGGCGGCCGCATCCCGGCGGTGGAGGTGCTGTTCAACAGCAACCTGGTGGCCGAGCTGATTGAAAACGGCGATGTGCACGGTGTCAAAGAAGCGATGGAAAAATCGCTGGCTGAAGGCTCCATCAGCTTTGAAGAAGCCATCAGTGACCTGATCGCCGCCGGCAAGATCAGCCGTGATGAAGGCCTGGCGCACGCTGATTCGGTCACCAACCTGCTGTGGCGGCTGCAAAACGACACCACACCCGTGTCACGCGCCAGCCCCAAGCGTGACGAGACCGAACAGCCGGTGTTCACCGACTTCACAGTGGACGTGCTGCCTGACGGCTTTGTGGTGCGGCGCGCTGCGCCAGCGTTTCCGCCGTTGACGCAGTGATGTCGCTCCACCTAGCACAGCGCCACAGCACACCACCACAGCGCCCATGAGCCCACCCAACGTGCCAGCGCCCCCACTCTGCCCTCCATGACCGATTCACTTGCCACCCTGCGCCTGTTGGAAGCGCTGATCGCCCGCCCGTCCGTCACCCCCGACGATGCGGGCTGCCAGGCCCTGTTGGCTGAGCGGCTGCGCCCGCTGGGCTTTGACTGCGAAACCCTGGTGTTTGGCCCCGACACCGGCCGCGTCAACAACCTGTGGGCGGTCCACCGCAGCAGCCGGCCCGGCCCCACCGTGGTCTTGGCCGGCCACACCGACGTGGTGCCCACCGGCCCGCTGGCGGCCTGGGCCAGTGACCCGTTTGTGCCCAGCCACCGGGGCGGCAAGCTGTACGGCCGGGGTGCTGCCGACATGAAGACCAGCATCGCGGCCATGACCGTGGCGGCCGATGAATTTGTGCGCCAGCACCCCGGCCATGCTGGCACGGTGGCGCTGCTGCTCACCAGCGACGAAGAAGGCCCGTCGGTGGACGGCACCGCCCGCGTGGTGCAGGCGCTGCAGGCGCGTGGTGAGCGGCTGGACTGCTGCATCGTGGGTGAGCCCACCTCGGTAGACCGGCTGGGCGACATGATCAAAAACGGCCGCCGCGGCTCACTCTCGGCCAAGCTCACGGTGATCGGCGTGCAAGGCCATGTGGCCTATCCACAACTGGCGCGCAACCCCATCCACCAGTTGGCGCCGGCCCTGGCCGAGCTGGCCGCGATGGCGTGGGACGCCGGCAACGACCATTTCCCGCCCACCACCTGGCAGGTGTCCAACATCCGCGGCGGCACTGGCGTGGGCAATGTGATCCCGGGTGAGGTGGTGGTGGATTTCAACTTCCGCTTCTCCACCGAATCCACACCCGCGCAATTGCAAACTCGGGTGCTGGACGTGCTGGCGCGACACGGCGTGCAGCACCGCATCCACTGGACGCTGGGTGGCTCGCCGTTTCTCACCCGGCCTGGATCTTTAAGCGCCGCGCTGACAGCCGCCATCCACGCCGAGACGGGCGCTGCCGCCGTGCTGTCCACCACCGGAGGCACCAGCGACGGCCGCTTCATCGCTCAAGTTTGCGAACAGGTGGTCGAGTTCGGCCCCATCAACGCCAGCATCCACAAGATCGACGAACACGTGCTGGTGGCCGACATCGAGCCCTTGAAAAACATCTACCGCAGAACGCTGGAAGCCTTGTTGACATGACCGTGATTGACCTGATCGAGCGCTGCAGCGCCCGCCTCCGCCAGGCGGGCGTTTCATTTGGGCATGGCACCACCAATGCGTTTGATGAAGCCGCCTGGCTGGTGTTGTGGCGCCTGGGCCTGCCGCTGGATGCGCTGGACGGCGTGGCCGAGCAGGCCGTGTCAAGTGCTGAACAGGCCGCTGTGGATGCCTTGCTGGACCAACGCATCAGCACCCGCCAACCGGCCGCCTACCTGACCGGCGAGGCCTGGCTGCAGGGTGTGCCCTTTACCGTGGATGCCCGCGCCATCGTGCCGCGGTCCTTGATTGCCGAGCCCCTGGCCGACGGCACGCTGGACACCTGGCTCAAGCCCCACACCCAGCGTGTGCTGGACTTGTGTACCGGCAACGGCAGCCTGGCCGTGCTGGCCGCGCTGGCCTGGCCCGATGTGGTGGTGGACGCCGCTGACCTGAGCCAAGACGCGCTGGCGGTGGCCCAACTCAACATCACCCGCCACGCGCTGACCGGCCGCATCAGCCTGCATGCCGGTGATGGCCTGGCGGCCGTGGCGGGCCAGCAGTACGACCTGATCCTGTGCAACCCGCCCTATGTCAACAGTGCCTCGATGGCCGCGCTGCCCGCTGAATACCGTGCTGAGCCCGACATGGCCCTGGCCGGCGGCAGCGACGGCATGGACTTCATCCGCCACCTGCTGCGCACCGCCCCCGCCCAGATGGCGCCAGACGCCGTGCTGGTGCTGGAGATCGGCAATGAGCGCCAGCACTTTGAGCACGCCTTCCCCACGCTGGACGTGGTCTGGCTGCCCACCAGTGCCGGGGATGACCAGGTGCTGCTGTTGACCCGTGATGCGCTGGTCAACAACACGCCGGCAAACAAGCCTTGACGGCATTCCACGCCAAACGTGATTGACACGCTGGCCCAACTTCAAACCGACCCATGATCCAAATCAAGAACCTGACCCTGCGCCGAGGCGTCAAGGTGGTGCTGAAAGACGCCACCGTCACCCTCAACCCGGGCGAAAAGGTGGGCCTGGTGGGCCGCAATGGCGCGGGCAAGTCATCCTTGTTCTCGCTGATTGCGGGCCGGCTGCAGGCCGACGCGGGCGACTTTGACATGCCGGCCAAATGGCGCATCGGCCAGGTGGCGCAAGACATGCCCGAGACTGACCAGCCCGCCACCGACTTTGTGCTGGACGGTGACCTGCCGCTGGTGGACGCCAAAGCCGTGCTGGCCCTGGCCGAAGCCAGTGAAGACGGCAACGCCATTGGCGACGCCTATGTGGGCCTGGAGCATGCCGGCGCGTTTGACGCCCCGGCGCGGGCGCAAGCGCTGCTGCTGGGCCTGGGCTTCAGAACCGAGCAGTTGGACGCCCCGGTCAACAGCTTTTCAGGCGGCTGGCGCATGCGGCTGCAACTGGCGCGGGCGCTGATGTGTCCGTCAGATCTGCTACTGCTTGACGAGCCGACCAACCACCTGGATTTGGACGCGCTGGTGTGGCTGGAAGCCTGGCTCAAGCGCTACCAGGGCACGATGCTGGTCATCAGCCACGACCGTGAGTTTTTAGATGCGGTGACCGACGTGACAGTTCATATCGAAAGCGCCAAGCTGACCCGCTACGGCGGCAATTACAGCAAGTTTGAAGACCTGCGAGCCGAGCAAATGGCGCTGCAGCAAGGCGCGTACTCCAAGCAACAAGACAAAATTGCGCACTTGCAAAAGTTCATTGCCCGCTTCAAGGCCAAAGCCAGTAAAGCCAAGCAGGCACAAAGCCGGGTCAAGGCACTCGACCGCATGGAGAAAATCGCCCCGCTGCTGGCTGAGGCCGACTTTACGTTCGAGTTCAAAGAACCCGCCAACCTACCCAACCCGATGCTGTCGATGCAAAACGCATTTTTCGGCTACCCTGCGCCTGATGATGCGCCTGAAGGCACGCCGCCCACCGTGATTGTGCAAAACGTCAGCAAATCAGTATTGGCGGGTCAGCGCATTGGCATTTTGGGCGCCAACGGCCAAGGCAAATCAACCCTGGTGAAAACGGTGGCCCGCGCGCTGGCACCGATCGAAGG
>JAYVLI010000318.1:0-2634 GCA_043759535.1 Betaproteobacteria bacterium
CCAGCAGCGCACCTTCATCGGCATCGGCTTTGCGGTGCCGATTGAAAACGCCGCCGCAGGCGCCGGCATGCCACCGTTTTAACCCCAAGCTTGAGCAGACATCCGATGACCGAAGCCGAGAAAATTGCACCTGAATCCGCCCAGTTGATGGAGCGCATCCTCTACGAAGTCAAACGTGTCGTCGTCGGCCAGGACCGGTTTTTGGAGCGGGTGATGGTGGCCTTGCTGGCCCAGGGCCATGTGCTGGTGGAGGGGGTGCCTGGCCTGGCCAAAACACTCACCGTGCGCACCCTGGCCGCCACCCTGCGCGGCAGCTTCAAGCGCATCCAGTTCACACCCGACCTGGTGCCGGCTGACCTGGTGGGCACCCGCATCTACAACCAAAAAACCGGTGACTTTGGCACCACACTGGGCCCGGTGTTTGCCAACCTGCTGCTGGCCGATGAGATCAACCGCGCACCGGCCAAGGTGCAAAGCGCGCTGCTGGAAGTGATGCAGGAGCGGCAAGTCACGATTGCCGGTGAATCGCACAAAGTGCCCACCCCGTTTGTGGTGATGGCCACGCAAAACCCGATCGAAACCGAGGGCACCTACCCGCTGCCCGAGGCGCAGGTAGACCGTTTCATGATGAAGATTTTGGTGGACTACCCCAGCGACGAAGAAGAGTTTGTGATCGTCGAGCGGGTCATCGGCCCACCGATTGTTGCGTCGGCGGTCGCCAGCACCAGCCAGTTGACCGAGCTGCAGCAAGCCTGCAGAGCCGTCTATGTGGACCCCAGCCTGATCCAGTACGCCGTCAAGCTGGTGGGCGCCACCCGCAGGCCCGACAAACACGGCCTGGCCGAGTTGACCAAGTACCTCAGCTACGGCGCCAGCCCACGCGCCAGCATTGCGCTGGTCGAGGCCGCCCGCGCGTTGGCCTTCATGCGCGGCCGGGCCTATGTGCTGCCTGAGGACCTGGGCGACCTGGCCGCTGATTGCCTGCGCCACCGCCTGGTGCTCAGCTATGAGGCACTGGCCGAAGGCCTGACCGCCGATGCGCTGATTGCCAAGGTGATGGCGCGGCTGCCGCTGCCACCCAAACCGCTGCAACACGCAGCATGAGCTTGCCCGCCATGCCCGGCGCCACCACATCGGCCGACCAGTTTTTGCAGCAGCTGGAATGGACCGTGCTGCGCCGCCTGGACGGCCTGCTGCAGGGGGACTACCGCACGCTGTGGCGCGGTGCCGGGCTGGACCTGGCCGACCTGCGTGAATACCAGCATGCTGACGATGTGCGCCACATCGATTGGAATGTCACGGCCAGGCTGCAAGTGCCGCATGTGCGCCAGTTCACTGAAGACCGCGAGCTCACCGCCTGGTTCTTGATCGACTTGTCGGGCAGCGTGGACTTTGGCTCGGACGGCCGCAGCAAACGCGCAGTGGGTGAGGGGTTTGTGGCAGCGCTGGCCAGGCTGCTGACACGCCATGGCAACCGCGTGGGCGCGGTGCTGTACCAGCCCGGCGCGGCGCAGCAGGGCAGCGTGCTGCCACCCGGTGCCGGCCGGGCCCAGGTGCTGCAACTGCTGGCGCGGTTGCGGGCGCCGGCCGCGACCCCGGCGCTGCCCCGCAGGGCAGCCGGCAAGGCCGCTGCAACACCACCCCAGCCCGGCACCCGGCTGGCCGATCTACTGCGCCGGGCCGAGGCCTTGCTGCGGCGCCGCTCGCTGGTGTTTGTGCTGTCCGACTTCATCAGCGAGCCCGGTTGGGCCGCACCGCTGGGCCGGCTGGCGCGGCGCCACGAGGTGCTGGCCGTGCGTCTGTTTGACCCGCTGGAAATGGCCTTGCCCGACATCGGCCTGCTGACGGTGGAAGACGCCGAAACCGGCGAACAAGTGCTGGTGGACACCCAAGACCCGGGCTTCCGCCAACGCTTTGCGGCCTGCGCTGCGCAGCACGAAACCGCACTGCGCGACCAGTTGGCCAGCGCCGGGGTGGACGTGCTGGAACTGGCCACCAGCGACGACCTGCTGGCCGCCCTGCTGCGTTTTGTGGCCCTGCGCCGCCAGCGCGCCCGCCAGGCACCCGGCCACCGGCTGCCGGCCGGGCTGGGCGCCCAAATGCAGCCGGCATGACGCATGCCGGCATGACCTGCCTGACCCATCAACAGAAAAGCCACCACCCATGAACTTTCTCTGGCTCGCCTGGCTGTGGACCCTGCTGCTGCTGCCGCTGCTCGTGGCCGCTTACCTGGCGCTGCTGGCGCGGCGCAAAAAACACAGCGTGCGGCTGGCCAGCGTGGCCATCGTCAAGCAGGCGCTGGGCAGCGGCCCGGGCTGGCGCCGCCATGTGCCGCCGCTGCTGCTGCTGGCCGCGTTTGCCGTGCTGCTGCTGGCCAGCGCCAGGCCCACCGCCCGCATCAAGCTGCCCAGCCAGCAAGAGACCATCGTGCTGGCGATGGATGTGTCGGGCAGCATGCGCGCCACCGATGTGTTGCCCAACCGGCTGGTGGCCGCACAAGAGGCAGCCAAGACCTTTGTGGCCGGCCTGCCACGAACGGTGCGCATTGCGGTGGTGTCGTTTGCCGGTGCGGCTGCGGTGGTGCAGCCGCCCACCTTCAACCGCGAGGATGTGGTGGCAGCCATTGACCGCTTC
>JAYVLI010000319.1:0-6850 GCA_043759535.1 Betaproteobacteria bacterium
GTCGTTGCAAATGCTCGCCGGGCAACCAGCCCGGCTGCGCTTTGCGCCTAGATTTGGCCCACTTTGGGGCCTCACGCGGGTGTCATTCATTTCGTCAACGCCCTCTCAGGCCGCCAAGCGCATGAAATTCCAGCCCGATCAACTGGCCGGCACCAATGTCATCACCCGCCACGATGCCGACGCGCTGTGGGTGGGTGGCAGCCGTTTTGGCCACAGCCTGCTGGTGCCCTGGCAAGGCACTGTGCTGCCCTGGGCACCGGCGCAGCCCAGCGATTTGACCCCGGCTGACTTTGAAGCCCTGCTGGCGCTCAAGCCCGAGCTGGTGATTTTTGGCAGCGGGCCGCGCCACCAGTTTGTATCGCCAGCGCTGATGCGGGCACTGATCGACCAGCGCATCGGCGTCGAGACGATGGACACGCCGGCCGCCTGCCGCACTTACAACGTGCTGGTGAGCGAGGGCCGGTCGGCCGTGGCGGCCTTGCTGCTCACACCGGCATCAGCGCGCAAAGCAGGGATACCCTGAGCGCGCCAGCGTCAGCGGCAGGCGGTGTAACTTTATAATCTCGGGTTATGCCCGAAGGGGCTGCCCCGACAGACCTCCCGTTTTGCCCGACTGCCTGAATTGGCCCGCTCATGACGCCTGTGCTCAATAAAAACCTGCCCGAGTTTGAAGCCCTTGCCACCAGTGGCGTGAAGTTCACCCCGCAGGCCTTTGCCGGCCGTGCCGTGGTGCTGTACTTCTACCCGAAGGACCACACCCCCGGCTGCACCACCGAGGCGATGCAGTTTCGTGACATGCACGCTGAGTTTCTGAAGGCCGGCGCAGTGGTGTTTGGCGTCTCGCGCGACAACATGGCGTCGCATGAGAAATTCCGCCAGAACCTTGAGCTGCCTTACGAGTTGATTGCCGACACCGAAGAAAAACTGTGCCACATGTTTGGCGTGGTCAAGAACAAGATCATGTACGGCAAAAAGGTCAAGGGCATCGAGCGCAGCACGTTTCTGATCGATGCCAGCGGTGTACTGCGCGCCGAGTGGCGCGGCATCAAGGTGGCCGGCCATGTCGAAGAAGTGCTGAACGCGGTCAAGGCTTTCAACAAAGCCGACTGATCCTGCGCCGCTGCGCCGGTGTGCGGGCCTGCACAAACCGTCACGCCACCGTCACGGCTGCCTGGCCGGGCCTGGGCATAATCGGTGCATGATTTTGAGTTGCCCGCTGAGTCGCCCCACCCGTCCACCCTGAAAAGCCGCCCAGTTGCCTGTGCGGCTTTTTTGCTTTCCAGCGCACCCTCTGCTGTTTTCATTCCCTCACGCCCGAACCCGACACCCCATGCCACTGCCCAAGCCGCCTACCCGCAAAGCCGCCATCCTGTCGCAGACTGATTTTGAAGTGCAAGCCGCGCCGCGCCCCGGCCGCTCTGGCGGTAAATCGCGCGCGGAGCCGGCCACCGGCGCCGGCCCCGAGTTGTATGACGGCGGCGCCGCGCTGGCCGCGCCCAAGCTGCCGGCGGCCCGGCCCGGCACCCGGGCGCTGGCGCCGGCGGCCCCACCGGCCACCACCGGCCGCAGCGCCGCACTGCCGACATCCGGCATGCCGGGCAAACTGCCCACGCTGGCCAATGCCCCGGCGTCGGCCCCCAAGGCCCGCGTGCGATCACCGCGCGGCACGGGCCCGGCCAAGCTGTTTGTGCTCGACACCAATGTGCTGATGCACGACCCGATGAGCCTGTTCCGGTTTGAAGAGCATGACGTGTTCTTGCCGATGATCACGCTCGAAGAGCTGGACGATCACAAAAAGGGCATGAGCGAGGTGGCGCGCAACGCCCGCCAGGTCAGCCGTGAGCTGGACGGCCTGGCCTCGTTCAGCACCGACGGCAGCCCCACCGACATCAAAGAGGGCATCCTGCTGGCCAAGACCGGCCACAAGGATGCCGGCGGCAAGCTGTTTTTCCAGACCATGCTGCTGGACGTGGCGCTGCCGGCCGGCCTGCCGCAAGGCAAAGCCGACAACCAGATCCTGGGCGTGGTGAAGAGCCTGCGCCAGGCCCACCCCGAGCGCGAGGTGGTGCTGGTGTCCAAAGACATCAACATGCGGGTCAAGGCGCGGGCGCTGGGCCTGGCGGCCGAAGACTATTTCAATGACAAGGTGCTGGAAGACGGTGACCTGCTCTACACCGGCGTGCTGCAGTTGCCGCAGGATTTTTGGGAGCAGCACGGCAAGACCATGGAAAGCTGGCAGCAGGCCGGCATCACCTTTTACCGCATTGCCGGTCCGATGGTGCCGGTGTTGATGGTCAACCAGTTTGTCTATCTGGAGCAGCCAGGTGCGGCGCCGCTGTACGCCCGGGTGACTGAGATCACCGGCAAGACTGCCGTGCTGAAAACACTGAAAGACTTTGCCCACGCCAAAAACGCGGTGTGGGGCGTGACCGCCCGCAACCGCGAGCAGAACTTTGCGCTGAACCTGCTGATGGACCCGGAGTGCGATTTTGTGTCCCTCACCGGCACCGCCGGCACCGGCAAGACGCTGATGACGCTGGCCGCAGGCTTGAGCCAGGTGCTGGACGACCGGCGCTACACCGAGATCATCGTGACCCGGGTGACGGTACCGGTGGGCGAGGACATCGGCTTTTTGCCCGGCACCGAAGAAGAAAAAATGGGCCCGTGGATGGGCGCGCTGGACGACAACCTGGAGGTGCTGGCCAAGGGGGATGGCAGCGCCGGTGAATGGGGCCGTGCCGCCACGCAAGACCTGGTGCGCAGCAAGATCAAGATCAAGAGCTTGAACTTCATGCGCGGCCGTACCTTCTTGAACAAGTTTGTGCTGATCGACGAGGCGCAAAACCTGACGCCCAAGCAGATGAAAACCCTGATCACCCGGGCCGGGCCGGGCACAAAAATAGTCTGCCTGGGCAACCTGGCGCAGATCGACACGCCGTACCTGACTGAGGGCTCGTCGGGCCTGACCTACGCGGTAGACCGCTTCAAGGGCTGGCCACATTCGGGCCATGTGATGCTGGCGCGCGGTGAGCGCTCGCGTTTGGCGGACTTTGCGTCTGAGGTGTTGTAAGCCAAGCAGCCACAGCCAAGCAAAAGCCGCCGGCCCGTTGGGGCACGGCGGCTTTTTTCATGGGCGCAACGCGGCTGCGCTCAAGCCAGCAACTCAGCGTTTCAAGTCGTCAAAAAACGCCTTGGCGTTGAACTCACGGCCCAAGAAATCACGCACCAGGTCTTGCGGCGGTTTGGAGCTGCCGGGCGCCAGCACCAAGTCGCGGTAGCGCCGGCCCACGCTGGGCGACAAGCGGTCAGCAGCAAACGCGGTGCGCAAATCCAGCGCCACCACCTCGCTCCACAAATAGCCGTAATAACCGGCGCTGTAACCGCCGGCAATGTGCGAGAAGCCAGCCGGGAACTTGGTGTCCGCCACATAGCCCAGCGGCGTGGCGCCCTCCATCTGCGCCCACAGCGCCATCGGGTCACGTGGCTCGGGGCCGTACAGCGCCAGGTCGTAACTGGCGTACAGGTGCTGGCGGGATTGCTGGATGCCTTTGCCCCACTGCTTGGCGGCCAGCGCCCGGTCGATCAGTGCGTCCGGCACCGGAGTGCAGGTGGGGCAGACCTCGGCGAACAGCTTGAGTGTGGGCTTGTCAAACACCCAGTCCTGCAGCATTTGGGATGGCGCCTCGACAAAATCGCGCTTGACGCTAGTGCCGGCCTGCAGCACCCGCTGGGTGGCCGACAGGTTGTTGTGGACCGCATGGCCCAGCTCATGCAGCAGGGTTTCCAGCTCACCCAGGGTCAAGCCTTTGCGGTCAAAGTTGACCACCAGCGCGGCTTGGGATGGCCGCTGCTGGGCCAATGACGCGCCGCGCAAGCCCCACACCGCCGCGTGGTTGTATTTGCCCTCACGCGGGTACAGATCCACCCACAGCGTGGCCAGCGCTTTGCCGGTGCTGGCGTCAGACACCGCATACGTTTGCACCTCCGGGTGCCAGGCTGGCGCGCCGGTGATGCGCTGGTAGCGCACACCCATCAGCCGCTCCACCAGGCGCAGCGCAAATTCCAGGCTTTGCTGGGCCGGAAAGTAGGCGCGGAAGGCTTCATCGTCCACTGCAAAACGCTCGCGCCGCAGCCGCTCGCTGTAGTAGCTCACGTCCCAACGCTCCATCTTGATGCCATCCAGCGGCTGGCCCAGGTGTTTGGCCTTGCCCTGGCGCAGTTCGTCCAGCTCAGTGCGCTCTCTGGCCTGCACCGCTGCTTTCACCTCGTCGAGAAAAGCGATGGCGCGCTCAGGTGTCTGGGCCATGCGCCGGCGCAGCACAAACGCGTCCCAGCTGGCAGCGCCAAACAGGCTGGCGTAGGCCTTGCGCTGGCGGGTGATCTCGGCCAGCAGCTGCAGGTTGGCAGCACCACCCTCATTGGTCTTGGCGCGCCACATGCGCTCACGCGTGCTGGCGTTGTCCGCCAGTTGCAGCACCGGGCCGTAGACCGGATAGGCCATGCCCAGCAGCAGCTTGCCATCGGCAGCCCGTTTTGCGTTTTGCCACACGGCGGGTGGCACACCGGCCAGCTCGGCTTCGGTAAACGCCACCTGCACATTGGCGTCACGGATGTTGCGGTCAAACTGTTGGCCCAACTCGCCGATCTTGTCGTTGCGCTGTTTGGCCTGGGCGCGTTGGGCCGGCGGCAGGCTGACACCGGCGTCATCAAAACTGTCCAGCAGGGTTTGGCGCAGCAGTTTGTCCGTGGCGCTGGTCGGCCGGACGGCACGGGCTGCGCGGTAGAGCTTTTCGTTCTGGCCCAGGGTGGAGCTGAAGTCGTTCCAGCGCAACTCACAGGCCTCGGACGCGTCCCGCATGGCTTTGTCAGGATGCACCGCCGACAAGAATTGGATGGGGCCGGACCAATCCTCCAGCTTGGCGCTGTAGGCGTCGTAAGCGGCCAACCAGCGGCCATCGGCGGGGCGTTTTTCGAGCTGCCGCAACTGCGCGGTGGCGTGGCCCAAGCCGCTGCTGCAGGCCTCGGTCAAGGCCTTGTCTGACACAAACTGCGGAAAGTCAGGGCCGGGTGCGCTGGGCACGGCAGCAAATGAGGGCAGGCCGCAACAGGCGGCGGCCAGGGCCAACACAGCAGCACGTGGGTGGGCGGTGCTGGTCTTGCGGAAAGTCATGGGCATGGTGGGCTGAAGTGGGTTGCGCCGCCTTGTGGACGGCGGCGCTGATTCTGCCCGTGCCGACTTCTCCTGTACTTCTCCCCTACCGCTTGCCCGCCCTGCCGCCCTGAGCAGGCCCGCTCAGCCGCCGACCAAGTCCTTGATCTGCTGCAGCGCGCTGGGGTCTTCGATGGTGGTCAGGTCACCCGGGTCACGCGCCTCGCACACCGCCTGGATGGCGCGGCGCAGCAGCTTGCCCGAGCGGGTTTTGGGCAGCACGGTGACAAACCGCACCCGTGCCGGCCTGGCCACCGCACCCAGTTGGCTGTCGACCAATTTCATGATGGCGCCCTCCAGCGCCAGCAACTCGGCCGGTGTGCTGGCGCTGGTGGTGTCCTTGATCACTGCAAACGCCATCGCCACCTGGCCTTTGAGTTGGTCGGCCACACCCACCACCGCCACCTCGGCCACATTGGGATGGCTGGAGATGCTTTCTTCAATCTCGCGGGTGCCCAGCCGGTGGCCGGCCACGTTGATCACGTCATCGGTGCGGCCCAGGATATAGAAGTAACCGTCGGCGTCCTTCACACCCCAGTCAAAGGTGCTGTACATCGGGCGGCCGGGCGTGCTGGATCGGCTGTCAGCCTTGATGTCTGACCAGTAGGTCTTGATGTAGCGCTCGTCGTCGCCCCAGATGGTCTGCAAGCAGCCCGGTGGCAGCGGGCCCGCCACCGCGATCACGCCTTTTTTGCCGGGCTCGGTGATCTCCTGGCCGGTGGCCTCGTCGATCAGCTGGACATCAAAACCGTACACCGCCTTGCCGGGGGAACCAAATTTGGTGGGCGCGGCCTCCACCCCGTTGCAGATGGCCAGGACGGGCCAGCCGGTTTCGGTCTGCCAGTAGTTGTCGATGATGGGCTTGTGGATGGCATTGGCCATCCAGGTGGCGGTGGGTTCGTCCAGCGGTTCACCGGCCAAGAACAGGGCCTTCAGGCTGGACAGGTCGTATTGGCTCAAAAACGCCGGGTCCTGTTTTTTCAGCACACGGGCCGCCGTGGGGGCACTGAACATCACGCTGACCCGGTGCTTTTCCACCAACTTCCACCAGATGCCGGCATCCGGCCGGGTGGGCAGGCCCTCGTACAAGATAGTCGCCATGCCGGCAATCAGCGGGCCATAAATGATGTAGCTGTGGCCCACGACCCAGCCGATATCGCTGGTCGAAAAATAGGTTTCACCGGCCCGGCCATCAAAGATGTGCTTCATGCTGGCTGCCAGCGCCACCGCGTAGCCGCCCGTGTCGCGCTGCACGCCCGTGGGTTTGCCGGTGGTGCCGCTGGTGTAGATGGTGTAGCTGATGTCGGTTGAATCGAGCCACTCGCACGGCACCTGGGCGTTCATGTACTTGGCCCGCAAATCGGCCCACAACAGGTCACGGCCAGCGACCAGCGCCATCGGTGCCAGGCCACGGTCTACCAACAGCACCACCTCGGGTTTGTGGCTTGACAGCCGAATGGCTTCATCAAGCAGCGGCTTGTACGCCAGCGCCTTGCCGCCGCGCGAACCGGCGTTAGCGCTGATGATGACGCGCGGCGACGCATCATCAATGCGCGAGGCCAGCGAGCCACTGGCAAAACCGCCAAACACCACGCAGTGAATCGCGCCAATACGGGCGCAGGCCAGCATGGCAAAGGCGGC
>JAYVLI010000320.1:0-6370 GCA_043759535.1 Betaproteobacteria bacterium
CCGTGACCAACAGCTCGACGATCTGCTGCGCCGCACCGTCGCCCAACGCCATCCAGCCGTAGCTGAGTACCAGTTCGGTGTTGGCCTTGAGCACGATGAACAGGTTGAAGGTGCCCGCGCCAAAGGCCAGGAAGGCCAGGCCCATGACGATGAAGGTCAGCCAGCGGCGGCCGAATACCCAGCGCTGAACCAGCTTCGGTATCACGTCGGCTGAAGCGGCCGGTGATCGAGCCACGGCATGCGCGCCAGGCGCTCGACCTCGAAGGCGCGAATCTTCTCGGCATGGCGCAGCGTCAGGCCGATGTCATCAAACCCGCCCACCAGGCAATATTTGCGGAAGGCCTGCACCTCAAACGGCAGCTCGCTGCCGTCAGGCTTGACCACCACCTGGCGCGGCAAATCCACCGTCAGCTGGTAACCGGGGAAGGCGTGTACCGCGTCAAACAACTGCGCCACCACACGCTCGGGCAGCACGATGGGCAGGATGCCATTCTTGAAGCAGTTGTTGAAAAAGATGTCGGCGTAGCTGGGCGCAATCAGCGCGCGGAAGCCGTATTGCCCCAGCGCCCAGGGTGCATGCTCACGGCTGGACCCGCAGCCAAAGTTCTCGCGTGCCAGCAGCACCGAGGCACCCGCGTAACGCGGCTGGTTCAGCACAAAGTCCGGGTTGGGCTTGCGGTCGGCCGGGTGTTGGCCAGGCTCACCCTTGTCCAGGTAGCGCCATTCATCAAACAGGTTGGGGCCAAAGCCGGTGCGGGCGATGGCTTTGAGGAATTGCTTGGGGATGATGGCGTCGGTATCGACGTTGGCGCGGTCCATCGGGGCCACCAGGCCTTTGTGTACGGTAAATGCTTGCATGTTGGTTTGCTCCTGCGCGGGCTCAGGCAATGCGGCGGATGTCGACAAAGTGGCCGTTCAGCGCGGCGGCGGCGGCCATGGCCGGGCTGACCAAATGCGTACGGCCACCGGCGCCTTGCCGGCCTTCAAAGTTGCGGTTGCTGGTGCTGGCACAGCGCTCACCCGGCTCCAGCCGGTCGGCGTTCATGGCCAGGCACATGCTGCAGCCTGGCTCACGCCATTCGAACCCGGCGGCTTTGAAGATCTCATGCAGGCCTTCAGCCTCGGCCTGGGCCTTGACCAGGCCGGACCCCGGCACCACCAGCGCCAGCTTGATGTTGGACGCCACCTTGCCGCCGATGCGGCGCACCACGGCGGCGGCCTCACGCATGTCCTCGATGCGGCTGTTGGTGCAACTGCCAATAAAGACCTTGTCGATGCGGATGTCGCTGATCAGTTTGTTGGGCTCCAGGCCCATGTAGACCAGCGCGCGCTCGATGGCGCCACGTTTGCTGTCGTCACGCTCCTTGTCGGGGTCGGGCACCCGGTCGTCGATGGACAACACCATCTCCGGGCTGGTGCCCCAGGTGACTTGCGGTTTCAGCGTGCTGGCGTCGAGCTCAACCACCTTGTCAAACTGCGCGCCGTCGTCGCTGCGCAGCGTGCGCCACAGCGCTGCGGCATGCTCAAACTCCACCCCTTTGGGCGCAAACGGCCGGCCTTTGACGTAGGTGATGGTGGTCTCGTCCACCCCCACCAGGCCGGCGCGGGCACCGGCCTCGATGGCCATGTTGCAGACCGTCATGCGGCCTTCCATGCTGAGCGCACGGATGGCCGCACCGCCAAATTCGATGGTGTAGCCAGTGCCACCGGCGGTGCCGATCTTGCCGATGATGGCCAGCACGATGTCCTTGGCGGTCAGGCCACGCTGCAGCGTGCCATCCACCCGCACCAGCAGGTTTTTGGCTTTTTTGGCCAGCAGGGTTTGCGTGGCCAGCACGTGTTCGACCTCGCTGGTGCCAATGCCGTGGGCCAGCGCGCCAAACGCGCCGTGGGTGGATGTGTGGCTGTCACCACACACCACCGTCATGCCCGGCAAGGTGGCACCCTGCTCCGGCCCGATCACATGCACGATGCCCTGGCGCTTGTCCAAAAACGGAAAGTAGGCCGCCGCGCCGGATTCGGCAATGTTGGCGTCCAACGTGGTGATCTGCAGTTTGCTGATCGGGTCGCTGATGCCGTCGTAGCCCTGCTCCCAGCCGGTGGTGGGGGTGTTGTGGTCGGCAGTGGCCACGATGGAGCTGACCCGCCACACCTTGCGCCCGGCCAGGCGCAGGCCTTCAAAAGCCTGCGGGCTGGTCACCTCATGCACCAGGTGGCGGTCAATGTAGAGGGTGGCCGTGCCGTCGTCCTCGGTGTGGACGACATGGTCGTCCCAGAGCTTGTCGTAGAGCGTGCGTGCGGTCATGGGGCTGTCCTCTGGCGGGTGGTGGATTGTCGCGCTGCCCGGGGCTTGGGCGCGATGGGTTTGGGGTCGGTTGGGCTTGGGCTGGTGGGGCTGGCCGGATCGGCCGGGGCGGCCAGATCAAGCTGCGGTGCAGGCGGGCACAACGCGTCGGCAAAACGCTGCACCACCGCCGGCAGCACGGCCTGGCTGCGCACGGCCAGTTGGTAGTGGCGCTGCGCCCAGGGCTCGCCCAGCGCCAGCGGTGTCACCTGAAAGATGCGCGCAAAGCGCTGCGCCACACCAGCCGGCAGCACCGCCACGCCCAGACCGGCCTCCACCAGTTGGGCGATGGCATCAAACCCCCGCACCTGCACCCGCACGTTGAGGGTGCGGCCCAGCGCCTGGGCGCGCTCCCGCATCTGCTCTTGCAGCGCAGCACCCAGGTGCAGGCCGACGATGTCGTAGTCCAGCAGCGCATCAAACGGGATACCGGCGGGGATGCCGGGCTGTTTGGTGGACGGCTGTTGAAGCGAGGGGTGTTGCAGCAGCGGATGCTGCGCCGGCACCAGCACCGCCAGCCGGCCCACTGCCTCACCGGCGCGGTAGGGCCGGCAGTGCAAGCGGCTGTCGTGCTGGGGCGGCACAAAAATGCCCACATCGGCGCGGCCTGAGGCCACTGCGGCTTGCACCTCGGCGCTGGTCAAATCCTCCAGGCTGATGCGGATGCCGGGGTGGGCCTGGCTGAAATTGGCCAGGTCGGCCGGCAGGCATTCCGCAATGGCGCTGGCATTGGCGGCAATGCGCAAATGGCCTTTGATGCCGCGTGAGAACTCCACCACCTCGCTTTCCAGCGCGTGCAGCGACGCGTTGAGGGCGCGGATGTGGCGCACCATCGCGCGGCCGGCTTCGGTCAAATCCACACCACGCGCCTGGCGCTCAAACAAGGCCACGCCCAGGCGGGTTTCCAGGTCACTCAGGCGTTTGCTGGCAGCCGCCAGGGCCAGGTGGGCCTGCACCGCACCCCGGGTGATGCTGTGGGTCTCGGCAATGGCCAAGACAAGATGGAGGGTGACCAGGTCAAAGCGCATGGCTTTGTATTTTCAACGAAGGCTTGGCGCGGACACCACGGGGATGGCCAAGCCAGCCTTCGCCGATGGCGAAGTAATTGCCCACCAAGCAGCAGCACCGAGGGCAGCCAGGCGCGACTTCTACACTTCCAGTCTGCCCACCGTGGCTGCCCACAGCTGCCCCGCCCGCTTGCCCCCGCCGTCTTCACCCGCCCGCCATGCTGTCCAACACCCCACCGTCCGCCCTGCCGCCAACAGGGCCGCAGCCCGCGCTGTCTGCCGACCTGCAGTGTGTGTGGGACGGCCTGTGCTTCATGCAGGCCCCCATCAACATCACCCGCCTGGCGGAGCTGCTGGCCGACCGCCGCACCGCCCGTGGCAGCGCGTTCCATGGCGCCGAGCTGCGCAACCTGCTGGCTGAACTGCACCGCGCCGGCCTGGCCGCCAGCAGCGCCCAAGGCCAGTGGTGGGCGGTGGCGGCCCAGGGCTGGCCACGGTTTGTGGCGCTGGTGTCTGACCCGGTGGAATGCCATCGCTGGTGGGCCGCCTGGCGCGTGCTGTTCCGCTTTGACAACACCTGGCACCTGGAGCTGTTTGGCGACGAGGCCATGATTGGCGCCGTGCGTGTGGTGGTGTTTGCCGGCAACACCCCCGAGGCCTTTGACCGGCTGTGCAATTTAAGCCGCAGTGCATCACCCGAGCAACCCGGCGTGTTGGCCCATGCCCTGTTGCGGCCGCTGGATGTGGCCTTGTGGCAAGGCGTGCAGCCCGAGCTGCGCTACCGGCTGCTGGTGCATCTGCTCAACCACCTGGGCGGTGACTGTGAAACCCTGACGCCACCGCTGTGGGCCTGGCTGCTGCAGCAAACCCAGCCCACACCCAGCCTGGTGCATGACCACCTGCGGCTGCGCCTGGCCGAGCGCCTGGTGCTCAGCGGCCAGGCCGATACAGCGCGCCGGGTGCTGCTGGGCCTGGACGACCCCGAGGCCCAAGCCCTGCGCGCCGCCGCTGACATCAGCCAGGGCCACCACGCCAGCGGCATGCTGGCATTTGAGTTGGCCTGGAAGGAAAGTGCTGCCCTCACCGGCAAGCGCAAACACCTGTTTGCCGAGGCCACGTCCTGGTTTTATGCGTTGTCGCTGATCGCCCAACCCGAGCCAGCGCTGTGGACCAAGGCCCGCAAGTTCACCGCCGGTGAGGCCGGTAAACGCGATGCCGACGCCTACACCTTTTGGGGGGTGTGGCAAGAAGCCATCGACCAGCGCCTGGGTGATGCGCCGCGCAACGTGCGGGCCTTTGCCATGGCGCCGCTGCAAGGCCGGCGCATGCACGGTCTGGAGCAACTCAGCCACCTGCTGCTGGCGGCTTGGCTGGGCCACAAACCGGCCAACCCGGCGGTGCTGGGCTCCCATGCCAGCGGCCTGGCG
Organism: Betaproteobacteria bacterium; assembly: GCA_043759535.1. Lineage (GTDB taxonomy): Bacteria > Pseudomonadota > Gammaproteobacteria > Burkholderiales > Burkholderiaceae_C > Pseudaquabacterium. The sequence goes on from JAYVLI010000320.1 coordinate 4,779, forward strand.
GTGGCGTTTGAAAACGCCAGCCTGCCCTGGCTGGCCATGATGACGCGGCGCAGCACCGCGTTGCTGCTGGGCCAGCCGGCCACCCCGGCCGATTCGGCCCTGCCCTTCCCCATCGGCGCGCCGGTGGACCGCTGGCGCGAGGCGCTCAACGCCATCGTGGCGCTGGGTGCGGTGGGCGGCACGGCGGCCGCAGCGCCCGGTGCCCAGGCGGACAAGCTGATCTGGACCGTGTCGGCCGACCTGCTGGGCCGGGTGCGCAAGATTACGCCGTTGGAGCAAAAAGCCGGCGCCCGTGGCCTGGGCAAACCCAAGGCAGTCTCGCTGGCCAGCCTGGCCAAGCGCACCGACCTGGCCGCGCATGACGCCGCCGTGCTGCGCGCCGTCAAAAAACAGCCGTTTGGCGGCAAGCTGTACCTGGACAAACAACAAGCCGTGTTGGCCCTGGTGCGCCACCCCAACGCCGCCTGGGCCGATGCACCGCTGCAGCCGGTGGAGGTGGCCGAGGCCTTGCCGCAGCTGGAGGTGCTGACACGCGGCGCCTTTTTGCAGTTCAAGGTGATTGACCCGATCCGGCCCGAGGACAGCGCGGTGGTGGCGGCCAATGCCGAAGACCTTGACGACCCGGACGACGACGACTGGGAGGCCCAGATGCTGGGCCGGCGTGGTGTGGATTCCAGCCGCCCCGCCGTGCTGCTGCTGCGCGATGGGCCGGAGCGCGCCCGCCTGCTGCGCATCAGCGCGGCCCAGCTGCGGGTGGCCGAGCTGGTCAGCCAGGGCTGGCAAGTGCCGGTGGCGGCCCGTGACGAGATGGACGCTGCGCTGCGGGTGCTGGGCAGCCATTTTCAACTGGCCAGTGACGCCGATACCGGCCATGAAGTGCCGGCCAGCAGCGTGCTGCGGGCCGAGCTGGCGCCGCAAGGTGACGGCATCACGCTGCGCCTGGTGGCAGCACCTTTTGGTGACTTTGGCCCGCGCCTGGCGCCTGGCCAGGGCCGCGCCCGGGTCACCACCGTGCACCAGGGCCTCACCCTGTCCACCCAGCGGGATTTGGCTGCTGAGGCCAGCAGCCTGCGTGCCTTGACCGATACCGCCACCATGCTGGACGAGGGCCAGGCCGCCTGGTCGCTGGACGAGCCCGAGCAGGCGCTGGCGGTGGTGGAGGCGCTGGCCGGCCTGGCACCTGGCCTGGCCACACCCGGCATCGTCAGCGAATGGCCCAAAGGTAAATCCCTGCGGGTCAAACCGGTGGCGGCAGCACAAGTCAAGCTGAGTGTGGCCAGCAAAGGCGACTGGCTGGAGATTGACGGTGAAGTGGCGCTGGACGGTGGTGAGGTGCTGCGCCTGCGCCAACTGCTGGACTTGCTGGCGCAGGGCAAAAGCCGTTACGTGGCGCTGGGCGACGGTGGTTTTTTGGCCCTGACCGACACCCTGCGCCAACAACTGGCCGACCTGCGCGCCGTGGTGCAGACCCAGGGCAAGGCCCAGCGTATCAGCGCCATGGCCGCGCTGGCCTGGGGTGCGCAGGCTGACGCCCCGGCGCTGGGCGGTGATGCAGCATGGGTGCGCCGCAGCCAAGCCTGGGGCAGCGCCCA
>JAYVLI010000321.1:0-7309 GCA_043759535.1 Betaproteobacteria bacterium
GGGGTCGCTCATCGGGTCGGTGGGTCAGTAGCCACGGCGCCGGGCCAGCGCATCGAGGTGAAAATTGCTGTCGCCCCACAGCTCTTGCAGCACCCGGGCGCGCTTCATGAAAAACCCGATCTCGAAGGCATCGGTCATGCCCATGCCGCCGTGCATCTGCACCGCCTCTTGCACCGCCAGCGTGGCGATGCGGCCGGCGCGGGCCTTGGCCACGGCCACGGCGGCGCTGGCGTTGTGGATGTCGGCATCCAGCAGTTGTTGGGCCTTGAGCAAGGCGGCGCGGGTGATTTCCAGCTCGGTATACAAGTGCGCAGCGCGGTGTTGCAAGGCCTGGAACTCACCAATCTGCCGGCCAAACTGGCGCCGGTCTTTGAGGTATTGCACGGTACGCTCAAACACCTCGTTGGCCAGGCCTAACAGCTCGGCGGCAGCGGCGGCGCGGCCGGCATCCAGTGCGGCGGTCAGGCCCAGGCCACCGGCAGCAATGCCGCCCAGCAGGCCATCAGCGGCCAGCCGCACCTGGGTGATTTGCAGCCGGGCAGCGTTGTGGGCGTCCACCATCTGGGTGCGTTCTATCGTCAAGCCAGCGGCATCACGCGGCACCACAAACAGGCCGGATGTGCTGTCAGGCAGCGCGGCCACCACGATCAACAGGTCGGCCACATGGCCGTCCAGCACCAGGGTTTTGGCACCGTTGAGCAACCAGCCGTCACCGTCGGCGGTGGCCATTGTGGCTTGCGGCTGCGGCCGGTGTTTGGCCGTCTCATCCACCGCCAGCGTGGCGATCAGTTGGCCACCGGCCAGCGCCGGCAGCCAGCGCTGTTGCTGCGCCGGTGTGCCCGTTTGGGCAATGGCCGTGGCGGCCACAATGCCTGAGGCCAGCAGCGGCGAGGCACACAACTGGTGGCCAATGCGCTCCATCACCACGCCAGCTTCCACATGGCCCAGGCCCAAGCCGCCGTGGGCCTCTGCCACCAGAACACCGGTAAAGCCCATTTGCGCAAACTGCCGCCACAGCGGGCGCGAAAACCCGTCCGCAGCGGCCGTGTCACGCAACTGGCGCAACTGGGACACCGGCGCTTGCTCGGCCAAAAAGTCACGCGCGCTGTCGCGCAACTGGGCTTGGGTGTCGTTCAGGATCAGGGGCATGCAAAGTCTCCGCGTGGCAGCGCAATCAGGCCGCTCAAGCGCCGGGCAATTCAAGAATGCGCTTGCTGATGATGTTGAGCTGCACCTCACTCGTGCCACCCTCAATCGAATTGGCCTTGCTGCGCAACCAGGTGCGGGCTGCTGCGCCGTGGTGGGAGCGTTCGCTGTCCCATTCCAGCGCATCGCTGCCGCCAATGGCCATCATCAGTTCCCAGCGGCGCTTGTTCAGCTCGGCGCCGTAGTACTTGAGCATGGACGACATGGCCGGGTGGCCTTGTTTGGCGCGGCCCAGGTCACCGGCGCGCTCCATGGCCAGGCGGAAGGCCGCTTCATCGGCCTCAAATTCAGCAATCTGGGCGCGCAGCAGCGGGTTGTTCAGCCGGCCGGCGGCATCCAACCCCAGTGCGGCGGCGGCCTGCTGGCCCATGGGCTTGGCGGCTTCACGGTCGCCAATGCTGCCGATCATTTCGCGCTCATGCGCCAGCAGGTGTTTGGCCACATCCCAACCGCCACCTTGCTGGCCGATCAGATTGCGTTTGTCCACCTGCACATTGTCAAAAAACGTTTCGCAAAACGGGCTCTTGCCCGAGATCAGCAAGATAGGCCGGGTGCTGACACCGGGGCTGGCCATGTCAAACAGCACAAAGCTGATGCCGGTGTGCTTTTTGGCAGCGTCGGTGCGCACCAGGCAGAAGATCCAGTCGGCTTGGTCGGCGTAACTGGTCCAAATCTTCTGGCCGTTGACGATGAAATGGTCGCCTTTGTCCTCGGCCCGGGTGGCGAGTGATGCAAGGTCGGAGCCGGCATTGGGCTCGCTGTAACCCTGGCACCAGCGGATCTCACCCCGGGCTATTTTTGGCAGATGCTCGCGCTTCTGTTCTTCGGTGCCAAATTTCAGCAGCGCCGGGCCCAGCATCCAGATGCCAAAGCTTTGCAGCGCCGGGCGGCAGTGCAGGGCACGTTGTTCTTGCGCCAGGATCTTGGCTTCTTCGCCGCTCAAGCCGGCGCCGCCGTAGGCGGGGGCCCAGGTGGGCACAGTCCAGCCGCGCTGGGCCATCACCTCCAGCCACTGGCGCTGGGCGGGGCTGCTGAACTTGAAATTGCGGCCACCCCAGCAGACATCGTCCTCGCTGGTCATGGGCCGCCGCATCTCGGCCGGGCAATTGGCCAGCAGCCAGGCGCGGGTGGTCTCGCGGAAGGCGCTCAGTTCGGGTGTTGGGTCAATCACCGTAGATGCTGCGGACATGGCCTGTGTCTCCGCGCCTGTTCAAGCCGTTGTTTTGGGCGCTTTGTACTTGCCGTATTCGATGCGGGCGATGGTGCGGCAATGCACCTCATCCGGCCCATCGGCCAAACGCAGCGTGCGCATGCTGGCATAGCGCTTGGCCAGCCCGGCATCGGTGCTGACACCGGCCGCGCCAAAGGCCTGGATCGCCATGTCGATGATCTTGAGCGCGGCGCGGGGTGCGGCCACCTTGATCATCGCGATCTCGGCTTTGGCCACCTTGTTGCCCACCTTGTCCATCATGTCGGCGGCTTTAAGGCACAGCAGGCGGGTCATCTCGATGTCGATGCGGGCCTCGGCCACACGTTGCTCCCACACCGATTGGTCGGCAATGCGTTTGCCAAACGCCACCCGGGATTGCAGCCGCTGCACCATCTGCGACAGCGCCACCTCGGCTGAGCCAATGCTGCGCATGCAGTGGTGGATGCGCCCAGGCCCAAGCCGGCCTTGCGCAATCTCGAAGCCCCGGCCCTCACCCAGTAGCAGGTTGGCGGCGGGCACACGCACGTTTTTCAGCAGCACCTCGGCATGGCCGTGCGGTGCGTCGTCATAGCCAAACACCGGCAGCATGCGTTCAATCGTGATGCCGGGGGTGTCGAGTGGCACCAGGATTTGCGATTGCTGGGCATGGCCAGGTGCGTCAGGGTTGGTCTTGCCCATCACGATGGCGATCTTGCAGCGCGGGTCACCCACACCGGACGACCACCACTTGCGGCCGTTGATCACGTAATCGTCACCATCACGCACGATGGAGGTCTGGATGTTGGTGGCGTCAGACGAGGCCACATCGGGCTCGGTCATCAAGAAGGCCGAACGGATTTCACCGGCCAGCAGCGGCTGCAACCAGCGGGTTTGCTGCTCAGGTGTGGCGTAGCGGGCCAGCACCTCCATGTTGCCGGTGTCGGGCGCCGAGCAATTGAAGGTCTCGCTGGCAAAGCCCACTTTGCCCATCTCCTCGGCGCAGACGGCGTATTCGAGATTGGTCAGGCCGGCGCCGCGCCAGGGGCTGTCTTCGGGCAATGAATCCACCGGCAAGAACAGGTTCCACAGCCCGGCCGGTTTGGCCTTGGCTTTGAGCTCTTCAACAATGGGCACCACCTGCCAGCGGTTACTGCCAAAGGCCGCCATCTGGGCGTTGAACAGCGGCACGGCGGGGTAGATGTGTTCGTCCATGAAGGCCACCACCCGGTCACGCCAATGGACTTGCCTGTCGGTCATCGTGAAGTTCATGTCGTGTCTCCTGTGGGGGGCTAGCGCAGCCCGGTGACGATAGCAGAGCGCCCCACCGCCTGGCAAACCAAGTTTTCTAAAACCACCTAACTTTGCACTCTGCCCAGCAAGATTCAGGGAAAACGAGAACGTACCTGCAGTTCTATTTTGCGCATCATCGCGGCCAGCAACGGTGGCACGTACTGCCGAATGCAAGGAGACACATGGCAATGTTTGCGGCTTGGTCTGCACCCCGATCGGCGCCACAGCGACGGCAATCGTTTGCGGTGCGCGCTGTCTGCCTTGCCCGGCTTGCAGCGGTCTTGGGCGGGCCGGCCTGATGCGCGCTTATGTGCTGCGCCGCTTGTTGGCACTGTTGCCCACCTTGCTGCTGGCCAGCATCATTGTGTTTGTCACCGTGCGGCTGATTCCGGGCGATGTGATCGACCTGATGCTCAGCCAGAACGATGTGTCGGCCGACCGCAAAAGCCGCGATCAGCTGATTGCCCTGCTGGGCCTCGATCTGCCAATGTGGCAACAATATGCACGCTGGATTTCGGCCATCGTGCTGCACGGTGATCTCGGCAAATCGCTGTGGCAAGGCACCTCGGTCACATCGATGCTGCTGGCGCGTTTGCCGGTCACCTTTGAGTTGGGCGCCATCGCGTTGGTGGTCGGCCTGCTGATCGCCTTGCCGATTGGCATTTATTCGGCGGTGCGGCAAGACACCCGCGGCGACTACCTGGCACGCTCGTTTTCGATCCTGCTGTTGGCCGTGCCCAGCTTCTGGCTCGGCACGATGGTGGTGGTGTTCCCCTCCATCTGGTGGGGCTGGTCGCCGCCCATCGAGTACGCCGCGTTTGCCGACTCACCGCTCACCAACCTGACGCAGATGCTGCTGCCGGGTGCGGTGCTGGGTGCGGCGTTGTCGGCCATCACGATGCGGCTGACCCGCACGATGATGTTGGAGGTGCTGCGGCAAGACTACATCCGTACCGCGTGGGCCAAGGGCTTGAGCGAGCGGCTGGTGATCGTGCGCCACGCCCTGCGCAACGCGATGATCCCGGTGGTCACGCTGATCGGCCTGCAAGCGCCGCTGCTGATCGGCGGGGCGGTGATCATCGAGCAGATCTTCGTGATCCCGGGCATGGGCTTGTTGTTGCTGGATGCAGTGCAGCAGCGCGACTACCCGGTCATCACCGGCGTGTTCTTGATGGTCGGTGTGGCGGTCATGCTGATCAATCTGGTGGTTGACCTGAGTTACGGGCTGCTGGACCCGAAGGTGAGGGTGCGTTCATGAGTGCCGTGCTGCCATTGCCGGTTGCGGCGCAAAAACGTGCCGGCTTCTGGGCCCGGCTGTGGCGCGACAAGCCGCTGGGTGCGGCCGGCGCGGTGGTGTTGCTGGTGTTCCTGGTCTGCGGCGTGCTGGCCGACAGCATCAGCCCCTACGGCTACAACGAGATTGCGCCGATCGACCGCCTCAAACCCCCAAGTTGGCAGCACTGGTTTGGCACCGACAACCTGGGCCGTGACATGCTGTCGCGCTGCCTCTACGGCGCCCGGCTGTCGGTGATCATCGGTTGCTCTGGCGCGTTGCTGGCCACGCTGGTCTCGGTGGTGCTGGGCATCGTCAGCGGCTACTTTGGCGGCAAGGTGGACATGGCGCTGCAACGGGTGGTGGACGCCTGGATGAGCTTCCCCGACCTGATCGTGCTGATCGTCGTGGTCTCGGTGCTGGGGCCGGGCATGCCGCAGATCATCGGCACGCTGGGGCTGCTGCTGGGCATCGGCGGCTCACGCATCGTGCGCTCGGCGGTGGTGTCGGTTCGGGAGCACATGTATGTGCATGCGGCGCAGTCGATCGGCGCGTCGTCGCTGCGCATCCTGTGGCGCCATGTGTTGCCCAATGTGATGGCGCCGATCATCGTGCTGCTGACCACCCGTGTGGGCACCGTGATCCTGGCCGAGTCGGGGCTGGCGTTTCTGGGCCTGGGTGTGCCGCCGCCAGCGCCCACCTGGGGCGGCCTGCTGTCGGGCAGCGGCCGCACCTACATGTTCCAGGGCCCGTGGTTGGTGATCGCACCTGGCCTGTGCCTGACTGCCGTTGTCTACGCCACCAATGTGTTTGGCGACGCGCTGCGTGATCTGCTCGACCCGCGGATGCGGGGCAGCAAGTGATGCGACAGCGCCGGGCGCCCGCCTCGCTGCCGCAAGACCGGCCGGAGCACCCGGCCCCATCCGAAGGAGACCCGCGATGAAGCACCACAAGCCAGGCCTGCCCCTCTTCCGCACGCTCGCGCTGGCCGGCGCGCTGGCGCTCGCATCGGCAGGCGCCAGCGCCCAGGCCGAGAAGCCGCAAACTGGCGGCACACTCAATATCGGCCTGGTGTACTACACGCTGTCACCGCTGTCCTGGGACCCGGCCGACTGGCCCTGGAAGTTTGGCCAGGACACCGGCTTGATGTACGAGCAATTGTTTGCGGGCGATTTGTCCAAGGCCAAGAGCCGGGGTGGCAAGCAGGCCTTCGTGGCCGATTCGTGGCTGCCGTCTGACGCCATCCGCGGCGAGCTGGCCGAGAGCTGGAAGACGCTGGACAACCCATTCCGGGTGGAGGTGAAACTGCGCAAGGGCGTGATGTTCCCCGACAAGCCCGGTGTGATGAAAGCGCGTGAGCTGGTGGCCGACGATGTGGTCTACAGCTTCAACCGCCTGGACAAGAGCCCCAAGAAAATCCCCACCTACTACGACCATGTGGACAAGGTAGAGGCCACCGACAAGCACACCGTGCTGTTCACCTTCAAGAACTACAACGCCGAATGGGATTACCGCTTTGGCTGGGGCTACTACTCGGGCATCGTGCCCAAGGAGGTGAGTGACGCCGGCGCCAAAGACTGGAAAAACGCCAACGGCACAGGCCCGTTTCAGTTGACCGACTATGTGCAGGGCAATGCCGCCACCTTCAGCAAAAACGCGCAGTACTGGGACAAGGAGACGGTGGCTGGCCAGGCCTACAAACTGCCGTTTGTCGACAAGATCGTCTACCGCACCATCAAAGACGAGGCGACGATGCAGACGGCGCTGCGTACCGGCAAGGTGGACCTGCTCGAATCGATCCGCTGGAGCGCGGTGGAGGAGTTGAAGAAAAACGCGCCGGCACTCAAATGGAAGCGCTGGGTCAATACCGGCGGTGTGTTTGTGGCCATGCGGGTGGACACCAAACCGTTTGATGACATCCGGGTGCGGCGCGCACTCAACATGGCGGTCAACAAGCAAGAGATCGTCAAGTCGTATTACGGCGGCAATGCCGAGCTGTTTGCCTACCCGATGCACCCCGACTACGTGGGCTACTACGAGCCACTGGACAAGATGCCGGTGGCCGCACAAGAGCTGTTCAGCTACAACCCCGACAAGGCCAGGGCACTGCTGGCCGAGGCAGGGTTCCCCAAAGGCTTCAGCTTCAAGGTGCAAGTCTGCTCATGCTCCCCAGACCAGATGGACATGCTGCCGCTGGTGGCGGCCTATCTTGAAAAGGTGGGCGTCAAGGTCGAGATCCAGCCAATGGAATACGGCGCCTTTCTCTCGGCCATGACCACCAAGACCAACGCGGCCGGTTACATGATGCAGAACGGGCACACCAACCCGACCACCAGCATCCGCAAGAGCTT
>JAYVLI010000322.1:0-11661 GCA_043759535.1 Betaproteobacteria bacterium
GTGGTGGAGGAGGGTGGATTCGAACCACCGTAGGCGTAAGCCAACAGATTTACAGTCTGCCCCCTTTAGCCACTCGGGCACCCCTCCGCGGAGAACCCCAGACTATAGCAGAGGTTTTTGGCAGCGACAACTTTGGCCTTGTCGCTTCAGTCTGACCAGACGATTGGCGGAGTGCCTTGGCGCTGCAAAAAATCGCGCACCTGGACAAAGTGGCCGCAGCCGATGAACGGCAGCGGCGGCCGGCGTGCGGACAAAGGCGACGGGTGGTTGGCCAGCAACACGGCATGGCGCCCACCACCGGCGGTGGCAATCAGCGCTGCTTTGGTTTGGGCATGGGCGCCCCACAGCAGGTAAACCTTGGCGCCGGCATCGGCCGCTGTGGCCTGGATCAAGGTGTCGGTCAGCGCCTCCCAGCCCTTGCCGGCGTGTGATGCGGGCAAGCCCCGCTCCACCGTCAGGCAGGTGTTGAGCAGCAACACGCCTTGACTGGCCCAGCCGCCCAGGTGGCCGCTGGCGGGGCGCCGCAGTGCCAAGCTGCGGGAGATTTCATCCAGAATGTTGCGCAGGCTGGGTGGTGGTTTGGTGCCGGCAGGCACAGAAAACGCCAGCCCCTCGGCCTGGCCAGGGCCGTGGTACGGGTCCTGGCCGAGGATCACCACCCGCACGCTGCGGCGTGGAGTTAGCGCCAGGGCACGCAGCACTTGTGCGGGGTAGATGACGGCGCCAGCGGCCTGCCGGGCCGCGATGTGCCGCTGCAAGCCCTGGCCGGCGGCGCTGGTGGCCCAGGCTTGTACCAGTGGCGCCCAGTCGAGCGGGGCTTGGGCCAACTGGTCGGCCAGCAGGCCGGTGAGTTGGTTGGCAGTGGCGGCGGCAGCAGGCCCGTCAACGCCGCCATCACCATCCGGCAACAACGACTGCTGCGCCGTCACGCAAACAACGCGGCCAGTGCCGCGCCGGGGTCGCCAGCCCGCATCAAGGTCTCGCCCACCAAAAAGGCATGCACACCGGCAGCGCGCATGCGTTGCACGTCGGCCTGGCTGGTGATGCCGGACTCGGTGACCAGCAGCCGGTCCGCCGGCACCTGGGCTTGCAGGCCCAGCGTGGTGTCCAGCGTGACGGCAAAGCTGCGCAAATTGCGGTTGTTGATGCCCAGCAGCGGGGTGCGCAGGCGCAGTGCGCGCTGCAGCTCATCAGCGTCATGCACTTCCACCAGCACGTCCAGTTGCTGCTCGGCGGCGCAAGCTTCCAGCTCGGCCATTTGGGCGTCCGACAGGCAGGCGGTGATCAACAGAATGCAGTCAGCACCCATCGCCCGTGCTTCCAAGACCTGGTAGGGGTCGATCATGAAATCCTTGCGCAGCACCGGCAGCGTGCAGGCGGCGCGGGCCTGGCGCAAATAGTCGGCATGGCCCTGGAAAAAGGGTTCGTCGGTCAGCACGCTCAGGCAGGCGGCACCGTGTTGCGCATAGCTGGCGGCGATGTCTGCGGGCACAAAGTGTTCGCGGATCACGCCCTTGCTGGGGCTGGCTTTTTTGATCTCGGCGATCACCGCAGGCTGGCCGGCGGCCACGGTGGCCAACAGTGCGGCGGCAAAACCGCGTGGCGCCGTTTGGCTGGCGGCCAGTTCACGCAGCGCGGCCTGGCTGTGGGCGGCGCGGGCGTGAACCAGTTCTTGGCGCTTGACTTCAACAATGCGTTGCAGGATGTCGGACATGGTGTGGGGCGGGCGTGGATTCAGGCGGGTTTGAAGCGCTGGGTGAGCGCCACAAATTCGTCGAGCTTGGCGCGGGCAGCGCCCGAGGCCACGGCGCCCTGGGCCAAGCGCACACCGTCGGCGATGGACGCGGCCACACCGGCGGCATACAACGCAGCGCCGGCGTTGAGCAGCACGATGTCGCGCTGCGGGCCGTCCTCATTGGCCAGCGCGCGCTGGATGCATGCCACCGACTCAGCACTGTTGGCCACCCGCAGGGTGCGAACGTCATGCACCGGCAGGCCGAAGTCGCTGGGGTGGACAACGTATTCACGCACCTCGCCGTTCTTCAGCTCGCCCACCTGGGTTTCGCCGGACAGCGAGATTTCGTCCATGCCGTTGGCGCCATGCACCACCAGCACATGTTCGCTGCCCAGGCGCTGCAGCACCCGCACCAGGATGCCCACCAGATCCGGATGGAACACGCCCAGCAACTGGTTGGCGGCACCGGCCGGGTTGGTCAGCGGGCCCAGGATGTTGAAGAGCGTGCGCACGCCCAGCTCTTTGCGCACCGGGGCGGCAAAGCGCATGGCCACATGGTGGTTGGGCGCAAACATGAAGCCGACACCGGTCTCTGCCAGGCAGGTGGCCACCTGCTCGGGGCTGAGCTGCAGATAGGCGCCAAGCGCCTCCATCACATCGGCCGACCCGGAAGTGGACGACACACTGCGGCCACCGTGTTTGGCCACCCGGGCGCCCGCCGCAGCAGCCACAAAGGTGGCGGCGGTGGAGATGTTGAAGGTGTGTGAGCCGTCACCTCCGGTACCGACGATGTCCACCAGGTTGCGCCGGTCGACCACCGAGACGGGCGTGGCAAATTCACGCATCACCTGGGCGGCGGCGGCGATCTCGCCGATGGTCTCTTTCTTGACCCGCATGCCGGTGGCAAAGGCCGCGATCATCACTGGCGACATCTCGCCCCGCATGATGCGGCGCATCAGCGCCAGCATCTCGTCGTGAAAGATCTCGCGGTGCTCAATGATGCGGGTCAGGGCTTCGGCGTTGGTGATGGGCATGGGGTGGCGAGTGCGCAGCCCGCTGGCGGGCCGAAGCGCCGAGTCTAACGACAGGGGCACGGGCCTGGCCCGTCCCTGCGACACCGCCAAATCGGTCACGCGACCCCCTCCCCTGACCCGGGGTTGCACCGCGCAAACGCGGGGGCTTGCATGCCCCTGGGCGGCATCTGCCGCACCAACAATCCAGCGTCAGCAGCAGCTACACGGGTAGCCAGCATCCCTTAGCCACCGTTGGAGAAAACCCATGCCCACCATCCGTCACACCTTGGCCGCTGTGGCCTTTGCCACAGTCACCTGCACACCTGCCCAGGCCGTTGTCCTGTCGCCGATGCTGCAGGCCACAGGCACTTATACATTCACGGGCAACTGCCTGGATTGTCAAGCCGCCGGCCTTGGCGGCAGCAATGCCACGGCCAAGCTGGAGGTGGACAACGTCTACAACTTCAGCAGTTGGACGTTCAGCTACACCTCGCTGTTGTTTCCGGGCACGCTGATGTCTACCAGCGTCACCGGCTTCAGCAGCGACGGTGTGCTGGCCGGCCGGTCCCCTGCCACGATTTACTTTGACAGCCTGGAAACTGCGGTGCCAAACCGGGAGCAAACCTCCAGCCAGTGGGTATTCAGCACTTACGAGGACGGTGATCTGTACTGGGATTTGAGCCCCCAATCCGACCGCAACGCTGACTTCGGCAACAACGGCTTCTGGACGGCGCCCAGCAATGCCGTGCCCGAGCCCGGCGCGCTGGTGCTGGTGGGCATCGCGCTGGCCGGTCTGCGGCTGTCGCGCCGCAGCGCTGCTTTGAACCACAATCACTAAACCCCTCAACTGCGCTGCTTGCCAACGATGTCGGACACCCAATCCAGCGCCCTGGTGGATGCGGCGCCAGTGGCGCTGCCCAGCCCTGCACAGCGTGCTGCGGCCGGGCGCAGCACTGCGCTGACCCCGGCCACTGCGGCGGTGGCCGCAGCGTCCGCAGGGCGCCGCCAGCCGTCGCGCAGGCGGCGTGCCGAGCGGGTGCAGCAGCGCCAAGCGCAGCGCCGCCTGCGGCGCTTGTTGTGGGGTGGCGCGGTGGTGTTTGCCGTGCTGGCTTGCTTGGCCATTGGCCTACTGCTGCCAAGCCAACCAGCGGCTGACGCAAGCCATGCACCCACCACCTGGGCAGGCGCTGCCGGCCCGGCCTTCACAACGGGGGCGCCGGCCACCCCACAGGCTGCGGCGGCGAACTTGCCCGGGAATGGACCTGCAAACCTGCAGGCCGACATGCCAGCCCGCGCCGTGCCAGCGCCAATGCCAACGCCAATGCCGGTGGGCCGCGCGACGGCCAATCCGTCAGCCGGGCAAGGTTTGGCTGGCGCACCGACCGCCGTGGCAACCCCGTATGGCGCCGCAGCAGCAGGCGTGGTGGGCACCGATGGCGGCGGCACGGCACAGTTGCGTGGTGCGGTGGTCAGTGAGGCGGACCTGGGTATCCGCCTGGCGCCGGGCAGCCAGGTGGACACCAGCGCCGGGTCGCGGGTGCGCGAGCCGTCGGGCAGTGAAACGGTGATGGTGGTGGCGTCCAGCAGCGACACCGCTGACCGCCTGGCGGCCCACTACCGCGCCCAATTGCAATCCACCGCCGGTGGTGCGGCGGTGCAGAGCTACACCCCCGGACCCGGCCAGTTGCTGCTGCAGTCCGTCAACCCGACCACTGGTGTCAACCGGGCGGTGTTGATTGCGCCGCAGGCCCCCGGCGCGGTGACGGTGACGCTGGTGCGGGCCCAGCCGGCCCCCGGCACAACCGGGCCCTGACGCTCACCTGAACACCGGCATGCTGGCGCGGTATCTGGCCGCACGGCGGTGAGGTCAGGCGCTGCCGGTGGTGCTGTTGAGCGCAGTGCTGCGGATCTCGGCCGACGCCAGGACGCCGGCCAGCACGCTGACGGCCCGGCTCACGGCAGCTGGTGCCACGTCCAGATGGGTGACCAGCCGCAGCCGGTGCAAGCCCGTCAGCAGCACACCCTGCGCGGCGGCCAGGCGCAGCACGGCAGCGCCGTCCAGCCCGGGGGCCAGGTCGATGAAAACGATGTTGGTGTCGGGCGCCACCACCGTGACACCAGGCAGGCCGGCCAAGCCTTGCGCCAGTGTGCGGGCGTGGGCATGGTCATCGGCCAGCCGGGCCACGTGGTGGTCCAGCGCATGCAGCGCGGCGGCTGCCAGCACACCGGCCTGGCGCAAGCCACCACCCAGCATCTTGCGGACGCGGTGGGCGCGTGCAACCAACGCGCGGCTGCCTACCAGGGCCGAGCCCACCGGCGCACCCAGGCCTTTGCTGAAACACACCGAGACGCTGCCGTACAGGCTGGCGATATGGCGGGCCTCGGCCAGCGGGTCACCACCGGCCCCCGCCTGCGCCACCGCCGCGTTGAACAGCCGCGCGCCGTCAAGATGCGTGGCCAGCCCGTGCTGGTGCGCCAGCATGGTGGCCGCCTGCTGGTAGGCCATGGGCAGCACCTGGCCGCCGATGGTGTTTTCCAGCGTCAGCAGCCGGGTGCGCGCAAAGTGGGCGTCGTCGGGCTTGATGGCGGCGGCGATGTCGGCCAGCGCCAGCGTGCCGTCGGGTTGGTGGGCAATCGGCTGGGGCTGGATGCTGCCCAGCACCGCCGCGCCACCACCCTCGTATTTGTAGGTGTGGGCATGTTGGCCCACCAGGTATTCATCACCCCGCTGGCAGTGCGCCATCAGCGCGGCCAGGTTGCTTTGGGTACCGCTGGGCATGAACAGCGCCGCCTCTTTGCCCAGCAGCGCGGCAATGCGCTCTTGCAAGGCGTTGACCGTGGGGTCGTCGCCAAACACATCGTCGCCCACCGGTGCGGCGGCCATGGCCGCACGCATGGCCGCCGTGGGCCGGGTGACGGTGTCGCTGCGCAGGTCAATCACGGTGGTCATGTCAGCCCCTCGTTGGTCGGGTACGCCCAACAATCCCCCAAGGGGATGCGGGCCGGCTTGGGGCGGCCCGGCGCTCGGCCCGCCCGCTTCGTCATGGCCTGACCAGCGGCATCAATGCCCCAGGTACAAGAAGTTGCGTAGCATCGCATGGCCATGCTCGGACAGGATGGACTCGGGGTGGAACTGCACCCCCTCCAACGGCGTGTGGGTGCTGGCCAGTTCGCGGTGGCGCACACCCATGATTTCGCCGTCTTCCGCGGTGGACGTGACCACCAGATCCTTCGGGCAGCTCTCGCGCTCAATCACCAGCGAGTGGTAACGGATCACGCTGAACTGCCTGGGCAGGCCGGCGTACACACCTTGTTCATCGGTGGTCAGTGTGCTGGCCTTGCCGTGCATTTGCTGCTGCGCCCGCACGATCTTGCCGCCCAGCGCCGCACCAATGCTCTGGTGGCCCAGGCAGACCCCCAGGATGGGCAGTGTGCCGATCAGTGCCTGGATGGCCGGCACACACACCCCCGCTTCGGCAGGTGAGCAGGGGCCGGGGGACAGCACCAGATGGTCGGGCTGGAGTGCGGCAATCTCAGCCGGGGTGATCGCGTCATTGCGGACCACTGTCACCTCCTGCCCCAGCTCGGCAAAGTACTGCACCAGGTTGAAGGTGAAGCTGTCGTAGTTGTCGATCATGAGCAGCATGTCATGCCTCCTGCAGGGCCGCCCCAAAGCAGGCATGCGCCCCCTCGGGGGGCAGTGAATGAAATGAGCTTGGGGGCATCAGAACCCCTCCTCAACCAACTCGGCCGCACGGATCAAGGCCCTGGCCTTGTGCTCGGTTTCTTTCCACTCCATCTCGGGGATGGAATCGGCCACCACGCCGGCCGCCGCCTGCACGTACAGCGTGTTGTTCTGCACGATGCCAGTGCGGATGGCGATGGCCACGTCCATGTCGCCAGCAAAGCTGAGGTAACCGCAAGCGCCGCCGTAAATGCCGCGTTTCACCGGCTCTAATTCGTCGATCAATTCCATCGCGCGGATCTTGGGCGCACCCGTCAGCGTGCCGGCCGGGAAGGTGGCGCGCAGCACATCCATATTGCTCATGCCGTCTTGCAGCAGCCCTTCCACATTGCTGACGATGTGCATGACGTGCGAGTAACGCTCCACCACAAACGCCTCGGTCACTTTCACGCTGCCGGTCTTGGCGATGCGGCCGATGTCGTTGCGCGCCAGGTCAATCAGCATCAGGTGCTCGGCGCGCTCTTTCGGGTCACTCAGCAGATCAGCCTCGGTGGCTTTGTCATGCTCGGGGCTGGTGCCACGCGGCCGGGTGCCGGCCAGCGGGCGGATGGTGATCTTGTCGCCCTCGGGCGTGGCCTCATGCCGCACCAGGATTTCAGGCGACGCACCCACCACCTGGAAGCCGCCGAAATCATAAAAATACATGTACGGGCTGGGGTTGAGCGAGCGCAGCGCCCGGTACAGGCTGAGAGGGCTCTCGGTGTAGCGCTTTTGCAAGCGCTGGCCAATCTGCACCTGCATCATGTCGCCGGCGGCGATGTACTCCTTGGCCTGCAGCACGGCGGCGATGTAGGCGTCATGGCCAAACTCACGCTCCACCGCGTAGCTGGGGCCACGCTTGACCGGCGGCGCGGTGACCGAATAGCGCAGCTTCTCGCCCAGGTCACCCAGCCGGCGCTTGGCCTTGAAGTAGGCCTCGGGCTGGCTGGGGTCGGCGTAGACGATCAAATACAGCCGGCCCGACAGGTTGTCGATCACCGCCAGCTCTTCACACTGCAGCAGCAGGATGTCGGGGGTGTCCAGGCCGCCGGGCTTGTCGGTCTTGGCCAGCTTGGGCTCCATGAAGCGCACCGCGTCATAACCAAAATAACCCGCCAGGCCACCGCAAAAACGCGGCAGGCCGGGGCGCAAGGCCACTTTGAAACGCTGCTGGTAGGCCTCGATGAAATCCAGCGGGTTGCCGGTGTGGCGCTCCACCACCTGGCCGTCGGTCACCACCTCAGTCACAGCCCCAGCAGCGCTGGCGGTGGCGCGCAACAAGGTGCGTGCCGGCAGGCCGATGAAGGAGTAGCGGCCAAAGCGCTCACCGCCCACCACCGACTCCAGCAAGAAGCTGTGGGCGGCGCCGCCGGCCAGCTTGAGGTATAGCGAGAGTGGGGTTTCGAGGTCGGCAAAGGCCTCGCTGAGCAGCGGGATGCGGTTGAAGCCCTGGGCGGCAAGGCTCTTGAATTCAAGTTCGGTGATCACGGTGTGCAACTCCTGGGGCTGGCCCGGGCGCGGCTTGGCGCATGTGGGCCGGCAGTGCGGATGGGTGTGGGTGCAAAACGGCTGTTGCGGGCAGCGTGGGGGCTGGGCGCAGACAGCAGGTCAAGGTCACTGAGGCAGGCGGCAGGGGCAAGACGCTTGGGCCAGCCAGCGGTGTGCTGCACCGCCTGCCGCGCTGCCCCGGCGCCAACCCTCAGGTCAGACCGGTGCAGGCCAGGGTCGCCAGGGCCAGGCTCCCCGGTCGGCGGGCCCGGGGGCGGCTGACCTGCTGGTGGAGTGGGTCTGGGTGGGCATGCGCGCAAGTCTAGCAGCGCACCGGGCCAGCCCCAGTGCGCTGGCGGCATCTGGCTTGTATGGTGCGGCGTCACCAAGTCATCCCACCAACACGTTCACAAACACGACCCCACCCATGATCGAACACCACCTTGACATCCCCACCGCCGACGGCGCGATGAACACCTTTGTGGTCCACCCCGACGAGGGGGGGCCGTATCCGGTGGTGCTGTTTTACATGGACGCCCCGGGCAAACGTGAAGAGCTGCACGACATGGCGCGCCGCCTGGCCACCGTGGGCTACTGCGTGGTGTTGCCAAACCTGTATTACCGCAGCAGCCGTGATTTTTGGCTGCAAGAGCGCACCGCACCGGCCATGGCCGAAATGTTTGCGCTGATGGCCACACTGACCGCCAGCACCACCACCATCGACACCCAGGCCCTGCTGAATTACGTGGACCAATTGCCGCAGGCCGACGCCAGCCGCATCGGCGCGGTGGGTTACTGCATGAGCGGGCCTATCGTGGTGTGGGCGGCTTCCGTCTTCCCGGGGCGGCTGCGCTGCATCGTGTCCATCCACGGCGCCAACATGGCGACAGACCAACCCGACTCACCGCACCGCCTGGCCAACCGCATCCTGTGCGACAGCTACTTTGCCTGCGCCGAAATCGACAAATGGGCACCACCGGCCGACATCGCACTGCTGCAGGCCGCGTTGCAGCAGGCCGGCACACCGCACCGCATCGAGTGGTATTCGGGTGTGGAGCACGGTTTTGTGTTTCCACAGCGCGGCACGATTTACAACCGGCCGGCGGCCGAGCGCCACTGGGAGCGGCTGTTCAGCCTGTTTGGCCGCACCCTGCGGCCGGGGGCTTGAGCGGTGCAACCCGTCCTGCAGATCAGCAGCTTGTGTTTTGCCTACCCACAGCAAACTCCGCTGTTGAGCGGCTTGTCTGTTGATCTGCCGGCCGGCATCACCTTGCTGCAAGGCGACACCGGCAGCGGCAAAAGCACCTTGCTGCGCTTGCTGGCCGGTGAGGTGCAGCCACCAGACACGCTGTACAGCGGCCACCTGGCCCTGAACGGCCAGCTCCTGGCCGCCAACCCCACCGCCTACCGCCAACAGGTGTGCTGGTTCAACCCGCGCGACACCGCCTGGGACAACAGCACACCCGCCGCGCTGATGGCCGCCCAGCGCGCCTTGCAGCCCAAGCTGGACACAGCCGCGTGGCAGCGCCACCTGTCCGGCTTTGCGCTCGGCCCGCACCTGAACAAGCCGCTGTACATGCTGTCCACCGGCTCCCGCCACAAAGCTGGGCTGGCCGTTGCCCTGGCCGCCTGCAGCGCGCTGACGCTGCTGGACGAACCCACGGCAGGGTTGGACGCGGCGTCGGTTGCTTACCTGATCGAGGCCTTGAACAGCGTGGCCGGCGCGCCGCTGCGGACGGTGGTGCTGGCCAGCAGCCATGAGATGGCGGGGTTGAGGGTGGCGGGCAGGGTTGTGCTGGGCGATTGCGCTGGGTAATCGCACTGAGATGGTCGTGGATTGATGCCGTGGCGGTATCGGCGCGGCGCTGGATGCACAGCGCTAAGTGCCTTCTGAAGGCAGCCCGCGGGGTCCAAATTTCTGAGTCTCAGAAATTTGGACCCTAGATTCCGATTCGGCGAGCACACGTTGGTTGATGTCCATCTTCCGCGCATCGGCGTTCAGCCGCTGAATGGCGTCGCGGGCTTCAACGTCAAGCGACCCCTCAGGCTGTG
Source organism: Betaproteobacteria bacterium (assembly GCA_043759535.1). Classification (GTDB taxonomy): domain Bacteria; phylum Pseudomonadota; class Gammaproteobacteria; order Burkholderiales; family Burkholderiaceae_C; genus Pseudaquabacterium. The sequence continues at coordinate 10,013 of JAYVLI010000322.1, forward strand.
CAAATAGGATCCTCAGGTAGCAGTCGCAAGCGTGCATCAGCCGGAATGGCAGTTCGCCAAGATCCGGTAACGCAAACAAACTTCTAGGCTCGCCCTGGCCATCCAGCAGAAGGTGGGCCTCCACCCCCCGCAAGGCAGGATGAACGTCGCCCGAAAGAAGCAGGTAGGCGAGGTTGTACTCGTCCAAGCAGGCAGCACGCTTTGCCCATTCAGCAACTGTGGGTCCACGCCCGGGCGCCCCCAAATGTTCAAGCCAAGCTCGAATTTCATCGGGCCGGACGTTCGCTGCCCGATGCTCCTCGGGCAATCGGCTCAGATTGCGCATAGCGCGTGCCCGCTGACTGTTATCGGTCTCGACCAGGTCGGCAACAAATGCTGGGTCGCTTGCCAATGCCAAGACGACGAACTTCAATTCCATCAAGCACCGGATCAGGGCCGACGCAGGGCTCGTGAGGTTTTGCTCGGCCAGGCTGACCACGGCCTGAAACAGGCCCCTGGCTCGCAGCGCCTTGGCTGCCATCAGTAGTTTGAGATGCTCTTTCGACTTCACATCAAAGCGGGCAAAGATTTCATCGGCCTCGCGCTGCACGTCTTTGCACACCGCAAGCGCCAGTGCCAGATCGGCTGAATCGTTGAGTCCCACCGTTGCTCCTAACTCCAACCTCCAACCTCAAACCTAATTTTTTCCTCGCCAACGACAACAGGCATGAATGGCCGGCGAAACGCGGATGACACCAACATCAGACGCAAAAAAGCCCGCTGTGTGGCGGGCTACCTGCGGCGACCTCACTGTGGAGATCAACAACTTGTTTTGGTGGCCTGGGGCGGAATCGAACCACCGACACGCGGATTTTCAATGACGGCCGACAGTTGTACGTGAGAACGGCTTAGCAACCGCAACGTCTACAGAAGGCGCGCCGAACGGCAAGCGCTGCGCCCGGCTGCGTTGGCGGGTAGGGCCGGTTTTGTAGACCAATCCACGTCGCCAAAATCCTTGCGGTTGCGGGGGCGCGCAAGGTGTCCCATAGGCGCCTGCTGCTGTAGGGCTGGGGACGGCACCGCCCAGGGTGCGCAATCGCTGCACCGCCAGCGAACCCAGCCCCGCGCTACCATCGCCGGATGCGTGCCCAGATCGCCGATGAGTTGATCCAAATGACCCCCGCCGAGAAGCGAGAGCTTGGCGAAGCGCTCATCGCGAGCGCCGATGCCGAGGCCGGCGCCGGCCCGGTGACGCACGCCCAGCGCGCCGAATTGCGCGACCGCTTGGTGCACCACCGCACCCACCCGGGCGAAGCCGGGGTGACCATGCAAGAACTGAAGGCCAAGCTGCTCGGCACTGCCGCGTGACGGCAAGCCTGATCTTCAAGCCGCTGGCCGAGGCGGAGATTGCCGAGGCGTTCGCCTGGTACGACAAGCCCGACATCGGCATGGGCCACGACTTTCTGAATGAACTGGAACGGGTTGAGCGCTTCATCCGCATGAACCCGCTGCTGTACCCGCGTGTCGAGCAAGAAATTCACCGCGCCAACCTGCGCCAGTTTCGCTACTCGCTGTTTTACGTGGTGGACGGCGACGCGGTGTCGGTGCTGTCGTGCTTTCACCAGCACCGCGACCCAAAGACCCGCAGGCAGTTGCTGGGCGACGGCTGA
>JAYVLI010000323.1:0-5196 GCA_043759535.1 Betaproteobacteria bacterium
CTCGCTGGGCCAGGTGCTGATGCGGCTGTTCCAGACCTCACGCCGCTTCAATGTGGAGATCCAGCCGCAACTGGTGCTGCTGCAAAAAACCCTGCTCAATATCGAAGGCTTGGGCCGCCAGTTGGACCCCGAGCTGGATTTGTGGAGCACCGCCAAGCCATTCCTGGAGCAGTGGATGTACCGCCAGGTGGGCTGGACCGGCCTGGTGGAACGGATCAAAAACGAGGCGCCGCGCTATGCCCAGTTGCTGCCTGAGCTGCCGCGGCTGGTCCACAAAGCCTTGCTGCGCGACCGCGGCAGTGACCCGGCGGTGCTGGCCTTGCTGGCCGAGCAACGCCGCACCAACCGCCTGCTGCAAGCGCTGCTGTATGCGGCGGTGGGCTTTGTGGCGGGTGTGTTGGCCACCCAGTTGTTGCTGCGCTGGCCTGGCCACTGATTTGCTTTGCTGCTCAAGCCGATCACGCTTTCTGCCGCCTGCTCCTGCCGCCAACCCACCAACCCGCCAAGCCCGCCACCATGTTGCTGACCCTGGTTGTCGCTTATTTGCTGGTCACCATCGCCATCGGCCTGTGGGCCGGGCGGCGGGTCAAGAACACCGCTGACTTTGCAATTGCCGGCCGCCACTTGCCGCTGGTCATGATCATCACCACCACCTTTGCCACCTGGTTCGGGTCGGAGACGGTGCTGGGCATCCCAGCCAAGTTTGTGCAGGGCGGCCTGAACGGTGTGGTGGAAGACCCGTTTGGCGCCGGCACCTGCCTGATCCTGGTGGGGCTGTTTTTTGCCAGCAAGCTCTACAAGATGACGCTGCTGACCATCAGTGACTACTACCGCCAGCGTTATGGCCGGGCGGTGGAGGTGGTGTGCTCGCTGGTCATCATCCTCAGCTACCTGGGCTGGGTGTCGGCCCAGGTCACCGCACTGGGGCTGGTGTTCAACCTGCTGTCGGCCGGCGCGATCAGCGTGCCGCTGGGCATGGTGCTGGGCACTGCGTCCATCCTGGCCTACACCTTGTTTGGCGGCATGTGGTCGGTGGCCGTCACCGACTTTATTCAGATGATTATTTTGGTGCTGGGCTTGAGCATCATCGCGGTGTTTGCCGGTGATCTGGCGGGTGGAGCTGACAAAGTCATCGCTCTGGCTGCAGCCAAAGACCTGTTCAAGTTTTTGCCCGAGCCTGGCTTCAAGGACGTGGCGTTTTTCATCGCCGCCGCGCTGACCATGATGCTGGGGTCCATCCCGCAACAAGACGTGTTCCAGCGGGTCATGTCGGCCAAGAACGAGGCCGCCGCCACCAAAGGCCCGGTGATCGGCGGCATCTGCTACGTCCTGTTTGCCTTTGTGCCGATGTTTTTGGTGGTCAGCGCACTGATCATCATGCCGGACACCGCCGCCGCGCTGATCAAGGACGACCCGCAAAAAGTGATCCCCACGCTGGTGATGACCAAGATGCCGTTTGCCATGCAAGTGATCTTTTTTGGCGCCTTGTTGTCGGCGTTGAAAAGCACCGCGTCGGCCACGCTGCTGGCGCCGTCAGTCACCTTTGTCGAGAACATCTGGCGCCAGTTTTACCCCCGGGTGAGTGACCAGCAAGAGCTGCGCACCATGCGTGTGGCGGTGCTGGTGTTCAGCGTCTGTGTCTGCGCTTACGCCATCGTGTCGCAAGGCACGCCGATTTACGACATGGTCTCGGGCGCTTACCAGGTCACGCTGGTGGGAGCGTTTGTGCCGCTGGTGGCGGGCTTGTATTGGCCGCGTGCCACCACCCAGGGAGCGGTGTTGTCCATCGGCCTGGGTGTGTTGGTGTGGCTGCTGCTGCTGCTGACGCCGGCGGGGCAGCAGTTTCCAGCGCAGTTGGCGGGTTTGCTGGCAGCAGCGCTGGGCATGGTGCTGGGCTCGCTGGCGCCACAGGTGCTGAAAAACCGCCACGGGTCGCACCACCGCCTGGCCGGTATTTGAGCCGCAGCGCCCGCCGTTGCGGCCTGCACCAGCCGGCCGCAACAGCCCGTCACCCTATAATTTATTGTTTTGCGTCAAGGGTTTAGCCATGCCGATCTATGCCTACCGCTGCAGCACCTGCGGCCACGCGAAAGACGTGTTGCAGAAGATGTCTGACCCGCTGCTGCACACCTGCCCATCCTGCGGCGCCGAGACATTCACCAAGCAAGTCACTGCAGCCGGCTTCCAGCTCAAGGGCTCAGGCTGGTATGTGACTGATTTCAAGGGTGGTGGTGCCGCCCCGGCAGTGCCAACCGTGAGCGGCGAAGGCAAGGACAAGCCCGCCGCCAGCGCTGACAAACCAGACAGCGCCGGCAGCGACAAAAAAGCCGGCGACAAGGCTGCTGACAAGCCCGGCAGTGCGCCCGCTGCCGCCCCCAGCCCGGCGCCGGCACCTGCTGCCAGCAGTGGTGGTGGCCATGGTGGTGGCAGCAGCGGCACATCCACCCCCAGCGCGTCCTGAGTTGTCCACCGTTCCCCCATGAGAAAGCCCATCGCGTGAGAAAGTACATCATTGCCGGCCTGTTGGTCTGGCTGCCGCTGGCCATCACCATCTGGGTGTTGTTGTGGTTGCTGGGGCTGATGGACGGCATGTTCTCGTGGCTGCTCACCATCAGCCAGGCGGTGCTGCCAGCAGGTGCCGATGCGTTTATTGAGTCACTGCGCCACATCCCGGGCCTGAGCGTGCTGGTGATGGTGGCCATGATGCTGAGCACCGGTGTGTTTGTGACCAACATTTTTGGCCAGTGGTGGTTGCGGCAGTGGGACAAGCTGATGTCGCGCATCCCCATCGTCAATGCCATTTACAGCTCGGTCAAACAAGTGTCCGACACCCTGTTTTCCAGCAGCGGCAATGCGTTCCGCGAGGCGGTGCTGGTGCAGTACCCGCATGCCGGCGCGTGGACCATTGCCTTTGTCACCGGCAAGCCCGGTGGTGAGGTGCAGGCCCACCTGGACGGTGAGCATGTCAGCCTGTATGTGCCCACCACGCCCAACCCCACCTCGGGTTTTTTCTTGATCGTGCCGCGTGCCAATGTGCGGCCGCTGCAGATGAGCGTGGACCAGGCATTGAAGTACATCATCTCGATGGGCGTGGTGGTGCCGCCACCACCCGCGCCGCCCGCACCCCGGGTGGCGGTTGCCGCCCGAAATTGATTGGGCTGGGCGCCCCGGCTGGCGCCTGGCCCTGAGGGCTTGCAATACAGCCCCTTGCACGCCACCCTCAAGACCTTGGCGGGTGCCAGCACCCCTTTGCGGCACCCGTCCCCCGAATCAAGACCCGGAGATTTGCCATGAGAACCACCTACTGCGGCCTCGTCAGCGAGGCCCTGATGGGCCAGACCGTCACCCTGTTCGGCTGGGCCCACCGCCGCCGCGACCACGGCGGTGTCATCTTTATTGACCTGCGTGACCGTGAAGGCCTGGTGCAGATCGTCTGCGACCCCGACCGCGCCGAGATGTTCAAGGTGGCCGAGGACGTGCGTGGTGAGTTCTGTCTGCAAGTGGTGGGCAAGGTGCGTGCGCGCCCGGCTGGCACCGAGAACAACAACCTCTTCAGCGGCAAGATCGAGGTGCTGGCGCTGGAGTTGACGGTGCTCAACCCCAGCGTCACGCCGGTGTTCCAGCTGGACGACGACAACCTGAGCGAGACGACGCGGTTAACCCACCGGGTGCTGGACCTGCGCCGCCCGCTGATGCAGAAAAACCTGCGCCTGCGCTACCGCGTGGCCATCGAGGTGCGCAAGTTCCTGGACGAGCAGGGTTTCATCGACATCGAAACCCCGATGCTGACCAAGAGCACACCCGAGGGCGCACGCGACTACCTGGTGCCGTCGCGGGTGCATGACGGCGCGTTTTTTGCGCTGCCGCAATCGCCCCAGTTGTTCAAACAGTTGTTGATGGTCGCTGGCTTCGACCGGTATTACCAGATCGTCAAATGCTTCCGCGATGAGGATTTGCGTGCTGACCGCCAGCCCGAGTTCACCCAGATCGATATCGAAACCTCGTTTTTGGGCGAGGAGGAGATCCGCGCCATCACCGAGGCCATGATCCGCACCGTGTTCCGCAAGACCATGGGCGTGGAGCTGCCGGTCTATGTGCAGATGACCTACGCCGAGGCCATGCACCGCTACGGCTCGGACAAGCCCGACCTGCGTGTCAAGCTTGAATTCACCGAGTTGACCGAGGTGATGCGCGACGTGGACTTCAAGGTGTTCAGCGGCCCGGCCAATGCCAAGGGTGGGCGCGTGGCGGCACTGCGGGTGCCGGGCGGCGCCGAGATGAGCCGGGGCGAAATTGACGCCTACACCGAGTTTGTCAAGATCTACGGCGCCCGTGGCCTGGCCTGGATCAAGGTCAACGACGCCGGCAAGGGCCGTGACGGCCTGCAAAGTCCGGTGGTCAAGAACCTGCATGACGCGGCCGTGGCCGAGATCATTGCCCGCACCGGCGCCTGCAACGGCGACCTGATCTTCTTCGGCGCCGACAAAGCCAAGGTGGTGAACGACGCGCTGGGCGCCTTGCGCGTCAAGATCGGCCACAGCGAGTTTGGCCGCGAGCACGGCTTGTTCAACGATGTGTGGGCGCCGATGTGGGTGGTCGATTTCCCGATGTTCGAGCATGACGAGGCCGCTGGCCGCTGGAACGCGGTGCACCACCCCTTCACCGCGCCCAAGGACGGCCACGAGAACCTGATGGACACCGACCCCGGTGCCTGCATCTCGAAGGCCTACGACATGGTGTTGAACGGCTGGGAGATGGGTGGCGGCTCGGTGCGAATTCACCGCGCCGAGGTGCAGAGCAAGGTGTTCACCGCGTTGAAGATCGGGCCCGAGGAAGCGCAGCTGAAGTTCGGCTTCCTGCTCGACGCGCTGCAGTACGGTGCGCCGCCGCACGGCGGTCTGGCCTTCGGCCTCGACCGCTTGGTGACGCTGATGACCAAGGCCGAAAGCATCCGCGACGTGATCGCCTTCCCGAAGACGCAACGTGCGCAGTGCCTGCTGACCGGCGCGGCGAGCGCGGTCGATGAGAAGCAGATGCGCGAGCTGCACATTCGCTTGCGCAACGCCCAGGCGCCAGTGCCCAACGCGTCCTGAACAGCGATGGCCCGCAGCAAGGATCGCGCACCGGCGGTGTTCGAGTTGCGCAGCGCGTCGATGACGCTGGTCGTCGTCGCGCTGAAGACCACCGACATGGTGG
>JAYVLI010000324.1:0-31119 GCA_043759535.1 Betaproteobacteria bacterium
GCTGGCCACCGTCTCTGCGGTCCAGCCCTCGCTGCGGTGCACGCTGCGTTCAGGGCGCGGCTGGCTCATCAAGAAGATCTCGTTGTTGCGCACGGCAAAGATCTGGCCGTTTACCTCTTTGGCCGCGTCACTGGCCAGGTAGACGGCAATCGGCGCAATTTTGGCCGGCGTCATCTGCTGGATTTTGGCCACGCGGGCTTGCTGCTCGGGCGTGTCGGTGGGGATGCTGCCGATCATGCGGCTCCAGGCAAACGGGGCAATGCAGTTGCTGCGCACGTTGAACTTTTGCATGTCCAGCGCAATGCTTTTGCTGAGTGCGGCAATGCCAAGCTTGGCCGCCGCGTAGTTGGCTTGGCCAAAATTGCCGATCAGGCCGGACGTGCTGGTCATGTGCACATACGCACCACTGCCCTGCTCCTTGAAGTGGGTGGCCGCTGCCCGGCTGACGTAAAAACCGCCGTACAGATGCACCTTGATCACCGCGTCAAACTCGTCCACGCTCATTTTGTGGAAGAAGCGGTCGCGCAGGATGCCGGCGTTGTTGACCACCACATCGATGCGGCCAAACACGTCGAGTGCCGTTTGCACGATGCGGTTGGCGCCGGTCACGTCACTCACGCTGTCGGTGTTGGCGGTGGCCTCAGCCCCCAGCGCGCGGATCTCCTCGACCACCCGTTGCGCCGGGCCGGCGTCACCGCCCTCACCGGCCACGGACGCGCCCAGATCGTTGATCACCAGCTTGGCGCCCTGTGCGGCGCACTGCAGCGCAATGTCGCGGCCAATGCCGCCGCCGGCGCCAGTGACCACCACCACTTTGCCTTCAAGCATGGTGCCGGTGGTTGGGGTGTTGTCTGCCATGGTGTGTGCTCCTGTTGGGGGTTGTGTTGTGGGTTGTGTTGTGGGTGGGTATTGCAGGCTTGCGCCAACGGCTGGACGCGTCAATGCCGCGTTATTCCAGCCGGATGTTCAAGTCCTTGATCAGCTTGGCGTAGGCCGGGCCGTCGGTCTTGATGATGCTGGCAAACGCATCGGGGCTGCTGGCCACCGGCACCTGGCCCAGGTCCTCGATGCGGGCGATCACGTCCGGCAGTTTGATGGCTTTTTGCAGGTCAGCCGACCGCTTGGCCACCACTGCCGGCGGTGCGCCGGCCGGCACAAAAAAGCCGAACCAGCCTTTGGGCTCAAAGTGTTTGTAGCCCAGTTCGGCAAAAGTGGGTGCGTCTGGCGCCATTTTCAGGCGCTCGGTGCCGGTCACGGCCAGGGCTTTGACAGCACCGGATTTGATGTGAGCGCGGCCGGTGCCGGCGTCCACAAACGCCATGCTGAGCTGGCCACCCAGCAAGTCATTCATCATCGGCGCAGCACCCTTGTAGGGCACGTGGGCCAGGTCGGTGCTGGTGGATGATTTGAACAACTCACCCTGGATGTGGGCGCTGGTGCCATTGCCGTAAGACCCATAACCATGCTTGCCGGGCTGGCTGCGCAGCAGCGCCACATAGTCGGTCAGGGTGGTGACGGGCAGCTTGCTTTGCACCACCAGCAGGCTGGTGCTGGTGGACAGCAGCGAGACAGGGATGAAATCCTTGCACGGGTCGTAAGGCAGCTTCATCAAGCTGGCGCTTTGCACGATGGCCGTGATGCCCAGCAGCACGGTGGTGCCATCGGCCGGCGCCTTGGCCACCAGGTCATTGCCCAGCACGCCGCTGGCACCGGGCTTGTTGTCCACCACCACTGCCTGGCCCCAGGCCTCTTGCAGCTTGGCGGCCACCATGCGGCCCAGGATGTCGGTGGCGCCACCCGGTGGGTAGGGCACGATGATGCGCACCGGTTTGTTGGGCCAGGCTGCGTTTTGGGCGGATGTTTGCGCATCAGCAGTGCCGGGCCAAGTCACGGCCACACCAGCGGCCAGGCCGGCCAGCAAGGCCACGCGGCGGGTTGAAAAGAGGTGGCGGTGGGGCAGGATCAAATGGGTTCTCCGGGGGCTTGAGGGGGATGTCGGGCTTGGCAAGCTCAGCGCTTGCCACCGTCCATGGTGCGGGCAATCAGCTCTTTCATCACCTCATTGCTGCCGCCGTAAATGCGGCCCACACGGGCGTCGGCATACAGCCGGGCAATCGGGTATTCATTCATATAGCCGTAGCCGCCGTGCAGTTGCACACACTCGTCCACCACCTGGCCCATCATTTCACTGACCCACCACTTGGCCATGGCCGCAGTGGCCAGGTCCAGCGTGTCGCTCAAGGACCGCACGATGCAGTCATCGACAAAGCTGCGCGCAATCGTCAGCTTGGTCTGGCATTCGGCCAGCTTGAAGCGGGTGTTCTGCATCGCCATCAGAGGCTTGCCAAAGATCTGGCGCTGCTGCACGTAAGCCAGTGTTTCATCAATCGCGCGCTGCATGGTGGCCACGGCGCCCACGCCGATGATCAGCCGCTCACGCGGCAATTGCTGCATCAACTGCACAAAGCCCTGGCCTTCTTCAGCGCCCAGCAACTGGTGGGTGGGCACACGCATGTCGTCAAAAAACAGCTCGCAGGTGTCCACCGTGTGCTGGCCCACTTTGTCCAGCAGCCGACCGCGGCGGAAACCGGGCAAACCATCCGTCTCCACCATGATCAGGCTGATGCCCTTGCCACCCGCCTCTTGGCCGGTGCGCGCCACCACGCAGATCAGGTTGGCATGCAGGCCGTTGGTGATGAAGGTTTTGGCGCCGTTGATGACGTAGTGGTCGCCCTCTTTTTTGGCTGAAGTGCGGATGGCCTGCAGATCGGTGCCGGCGCCGGGCTCGGTCATGGCGATGGCGGCCACCATCTCACCGGTGGCCATCTTGGGCAGCCAGCGTTGCTTTTGCGCCTCAGACGCATAACGCAGGATGTAGTGGGCCACGATGCCCGAATGCACACTGTTGCTGAAGCCGCCCGCCATCTTGTAGGCCAGCGCCTGGGTGATCACCACCTCATGGCCAAAGTGGCCACCACCACCGCCGTATTCGTCCGGGATGCTGGCGCACAGCAGGCCGGCGGCGCCGGCCTCCGTCCAGATACTGCGGTCGGCGTGGCGCTGGGCGCGCCAGCGTTCGTCGTTGGGCAGGCAGGCGCGGTCGGCAAAACGGTTGGTGGTGTCAGTGAGTTGTTGCAGGTCACTGTCCATCCAGCTGGGGGTGGGGAATGGGATGGGCATGGGTTTATCTCGCTGTCAGGTCGGGTCTGGTCAGGACAAGGCCACAACGGCATCACCGTTGAGCTTGACCTGGCCGTGCTGGTTGGTGCATTGCAGGCTGACGCGGGCGCGCCGCTCACCGGCCTGCTCGAACAGTTCAGTCACCGTGCCGCTGCAGGTGATGGCCTCACCCACCTGGGTGATGGCGACAAAGCGCACGCCGTAATCCCGCAGTTGCTGCTGCGGCACCCACTGCGTCAACAAACGCGACAGGTAGGCCATGGACAACATGCCGTGCGCAAACACATCGGGCGAACCACCGGCCTTGGCAAAGTCACTGTCCACATGCATGGGGTTGTGGTCGCCGGACGCACCGCAGTACAGCGCCAGCGTCAGGCGGGAGATGGGGGCGGTGGTGAAGCTGGGCAGGGCGTCACCCACCTTGAGATTGGCCAACTTATCCATGGCGCACCACCGTTGTGCCGGTCAGATCAGCCACATGCTGGCCATGTTGGTTGCTGACTTTGGTTTCGCGCACGATGAACTCCAGCAAGCCGCCTTTTTTGGCATAGATGTCGGTGATGCGCTGCTCAAACGTCAGCACGTCGCCCGCGTGGCAGGGCGCGTGGTAGGTGAAGCGCTGTTCGCCGTGCAATATCTTGGCAATCGGGATGTCCAGCAGCTCACGCAGCGCGCCGGGGTTGGGGGCTTCCATCTCCAGGCAAAACAAGAATGTGGGTGGCACCGGCAGGCCGGCATCACCCGCAGCCTGTGCGGCTGCTTCGTCGGTGTAAACCGGGTCGGTCTGGTTGATGGCTTTGGCAAAAAACCGCAATCTGCCCTTCTCGACCTCGGCGCTGAAGGCGGGCAAGCGGTGCCCGATGTAGCTGTTGTCGATCATGCGTCCACCTTTTCATACAAAGTCACCACACAGGCCCCACCCAGGCCCAGGTTGTGTTGCAGCGCCAGCCTGGCGCCCTCCACCTGGCGCTGCTCGGCCTGGCCACGCAATTGCCAGGTCAGCTCAGCGCACTGGGCCAGGCCGGTGGCGCCCAACGGGTGGCCTTTGCTCAGCAGGCCACCGGATGGATTGGTCACCACCCGGCCGCCGTAGGTGTTGTCACCGTCCAGGATGAAACGCTCGGCGGTGCCCTCAGGCGTCAGGCCCAAGGATTCATAGGTGATCAGCTCATTGGCGGTGAAGCAATCGTGCAACTCCACCACATCGATGTCTTCCGGCCCCACACCGGCAGCGGCATACACCTTGGCCACGGCGGCGCGGGCCATGTCGGCACCCACCAGCTTGCGCATGTCGTGGCTGTCAAACGTGGACGCGGCATCGGTGGTCATGGCCTGGGCGGCGATGCGTACCGTGGCGTCCAGCCCGTGTTTGCGCGCAAACGCCGCGCTGCAGACGATTGCCCCTGCCGCGCCGCACGTGGGTGGGCAGCATTGCAGCCGGGTCAGCGGGTCAAACACGGTGGGGGATGCCAGCACCTCGTCCAGCGTGACGGGCTGGCGGAACACGGCAAACGGATTGCGCGCCGCATGCTGGCGCGCCTTGACTGCAATGCGCGCAAAGGTGCTGGGTGCGATGCCGTGTTCGGCGATGTAGGCGCGTGCCGCTCCGCCAAAAAACTGCGCTGCGCGTGGCAGGCCGGGCTCAAAACCCTGGTCGGCGGCCATGGTGTCAATGAAGCGCTCCAGCGGGGACGGCCTGTCCGTCCAGCTGCCCTTCAGCGGGCCGGGCACCATCTGATCGAACCCCAGCGCCAGCACACACTCAGCGCTGCCGCTGGCCACCGCCTGGCGCGCCAAGTACAGCGCGGTAGACCCGGTGGCGCAGTTGTTGTTGACGTTGATGATGGGGATGCCACTGAGGCCCACGCCGTACACCGCCGCCTGGCCGGCGGTGGAGTCGCCAAACACATAACCGACATAGGCTTGATCGACCAGGTTGTAGTCAATGCCGGCATCGGCCAGCGCGGCCCGCGCCGCTTTGGCGCCCATCACCGGATAGGCCTCACTGGCCCCGGGTTTGGTGAACGGGATCATGCCCACGCCCACCACATACACGGCTTGTGTCATTGCGTTTTGTCCTTTGGTTTGATGTGCGTGGTCAATGCGCTCGCCGCCATTCATCCGCCGTCATTCACCGGCCTGAGACGGCCCCGGCGTGCGGTAGCGGAACGTGCCCATCGCCTTGGCGGTGACACGCCCTTCAGCGTCGGTGATCTCTGCCTCGCAAAAACACACCGAGCGGCCACCACCGGTGGCCCTGCCGGTGGCCAGCAAGGCACCCACGGCGGGCCGCATGAAGGCGATGTGCATGTCGATGGTGACCACCTCGCGGCTGTAGTCCACCTTGCTGAGCGCGGCATTGGCCATGGCGCTGTCCAGCAGCGTCATCACCACGCCGCCATGGCCACCGCCGTGGTTGTTGAGCAGCGTGGGGTGCAGGTCCAGCGCCACCACGGCCACGCCATCCGCCTCTTGCACCAGGCGCGCGCCGATGTGCAGCAAAAACGGGATTTGCCGGGCGCGGCCATCATGCGGCGCGGCTGGCGGTGGGGTGTTCAATGTCATTGGTGTGCTGCCTGCGGCTGGCGCTGGGCAATGCGGGGTGACGACACGATCATCTTGCCGCGCAGCCCGGCCCAAACCAATGGCCAAGCCGAGCAATCCCGATGGCCAAACCGCTCAGCCAGGGTTTGTCCCAGGTGGGGGCTGGCCATGACCTGGCAGGTCAAACGGGCGACACTGGCCAGCTGCAAACCCGGCCTAGAGTGCCTGGCTGAACGGCTTGTTTGACCCGTTTGTTTGACCTGCTTGTTGACCCCACAACACCCCCGAGGAGACCCCATGCACCGCTGGATCCACACCACCCTCACCGCCGCTGCCGCGCTGCTGCTGTCGGCCTGCGGCAGCCTCAGCCCATCCCGCCCGGCCGCCTGGTCAGCACCGACAGTGCTGGTGGCACCGTCCAGCTTCACCGGCGTGCATGGCCTGGCGGTGGACAAAGGCGGCCGTTTGCTGGCTGGCAGCGTGGTGGGCAACGCCATCTGGACGGTGGACCGCAACAGCGGTGCTGCCAGCATCCTGATCGGTGGGCCTGAGGGCCAAGCCGACGATATCGCCATCGGCCCCAACGGTGAGATGGCCTGGACCAACTACCTGCAAGGCGCCATCCGCTACCGTGAAAACGACAATGCCCCGATGCGCGTGCTGGCCAGCGACCTGCCCGGCCTCAACTCACTCGACTTTGACCGCAAGAACGGCAAGCTGTATGCCTCGCAAGTGTTTCTGGGCGACGCGCTGTGGGAGATTGACGTGGCCGGTCTCAAGCCGCCCCGCCTGATTGCCAAAGACCTGGGCGGGTTCAACGGTTTTGAGGTGGGGCCTGACGGCATGTTGTACGGCCCGCTGTGGTTTAACCGCTGCGTGGTGCGCATCAACCCGGCTGACGGTGGTGTGACGGTGATCAACGCCAGCTTTGAGACCCCGGCCGCCGCCAACCTGGACGGCAAGGGCAATCTGTGGGTGGTGGACACCGCCACCGGCGAGCTGGCCAAAGTGGCACTGGACACCGGCAAAAAAACCACCGTGGCCATGCTGTCCACCGCGCTGGACAACCTGGCCATTGCGCCTGACGGCACGGTGTATGTGTCCAACATGGCCGACAACGGCATCCAGGCCATCAACCCCGACACCGGCGCGGTGCGCAGCCTCACCCGCGGCGCGTTGGCGGTGCCGGGTGGCATCAAGCTGAGTGGTGACACCCTGCATGTGGCTGACTTGTTTGCCTACCGCAGCATCAACATCCAGACCGGCAAAGTGACCGACCTGCGCCGCATGCACGGCACCGATGTGGCGCTGGAATATCCGTTTGCCATCGGGCTGTCCAGCAAGAAGGTGGCGCTGGCCTCGTGGTTCACCGGCACGGTGCAGGTGATTGACCGCGCCACGCAAAACAGTGAGGCCATGCTGCACGGCTTCAAAGCGCCGTATGACGCGCTGCCGCTGGAAGACGGCAGCCTGCTGGTGGCCGAGATTGCCACCGGCAGCATCATCTCGGCCAGCGGGCCGGATTACGGCACCCGCCGCACGTTGGCCAGTGGCCTGGCCGGCCCGGTGCAGATGGTGCTGGGCCAAGACGGCGCCCTGTACGTGACCGAGGCCGCCGGCACCGTGCAGCGCATCAACCTGGTGGATGGCAGCAAGACCGTGGTGGCCAGCGGTCTGGCGCTGCCCGAAGGCCTGGCCTTCACGCCGTGGGGATCGCTGATCGTGGCCGAAGCTGCCGCCGGCCGACTGACCGAGCTGGACATGGCCGGCGGCACATCCACCAGCCGCCGGACCGTGGCCGACAAGCTGCCTATCGGCTTGTCCGGTGGCCCCGGCATGCCACCGCCTTATGTGGCCACCGGCGTGGCCGTGGCGCCTGACGGCACGGTGTACTTCAGCGCCAACCGCAACAACGCGGTGTACCGCATTGCGCCCAGCCGCTGAGTACCTGCCGACCACGCGCTGACCCTGCGCTGCCCTGCCCTGCGCTGCCCTGCCCTTGTTCCAGAGCCCTCAACCCCATGCCAAGCCACATCCTGCTCAACGCGTTTGACATGCACTGCGTGGGCCACATCCAGCAAGGCCTGTGGACCCACCCGCGCGACCAAGCCACCCGCTACACCCAGCTGCGCTATTGGACTGACCTGGCCAAAACGCTGGAAGCCGGCCTGTTTGACGGCATTTTTCTGGCCGACGTGGTGGGCGTGTACGACGTGTTTGGCGGCAGTGCTGACGCCGCCGTGCGCGGCGCAGTGCAAGTGCCGGTGAACGATCCGATGCTGCTGATCCCGGCCATGGCCGCAGCCACCACCCACCTGGGCTTTGGCGTGACGGCCAACCTGCTGTACGAGGCGCCTTATTTGTTTGCCCGCCGCATGTCCACGCTAGACCATTTGACCGGTGGCCGGGTGGGCTGGAACGTCGTCACCGGCTATCTGGACAGCGCCGCCCGCGCCGCAGGGTTTGCCTCCCAGCCTGCCCATGATGACCGTTACGACCTGGCGGACGAGTACATGCAACTGGTCTACCAGCTTTGGCAGCACAGCTGGGACGCTGACGCGGTGCTGGCCGACCGCAGCACCGGCGTCTACGCCGACCCGGCCAAGGTGCGCGCCATCCACCACCACGGCAAGCAGTACCGGGTGGATGCGATGCATTTGTGTGCGCCATCACCCCAGCGCACACCGGTGCTGTACCAGGCCGGCTCATCATCACGCGGCCGGCGTTTTGCGGCCACCCATGCTGAATGTGTGTTTCTCAACGGCCAAAGCGTGGCCGGTGTCAAAGCCATCATCGACGACATCCGCGCGCTGGCCGTGGCCGCTGGCCGGGCGGCGGCGGACATCAAAGCCTTCCTGGGCATCACTGTGGTCACCGGCGTCACGGCGGCCGAGGCGCAGGACAAGTTCGACGAGTACCGGCGCTATGTCAATACCGACGCCGCGCTGGTGCATGCCTCTGCCTCGCTGGGCGTGGATTTGGCCAAGATCGATTTGGACGCGCCGGTGGACACCAGCGCCAGCCAGGCCATCACGTCCAACGCCGCAGCCATTGCCAGCAGCCAGGGCCCGCAGTGGACCAAGCGACAGTTGTTGCAGCAAATGGTGTTGGGCAGCCGACAGGCGCCGCTGGTGGGCTCGGCAAGCCAAGTGGCCGACGCACTGCTGCGCTGGACCACTGACGCCGGCGTGGACGGCTTCAACCTGTCGCGCACCGTCACGCCCGAATGTTTTGAAGACTTCAGCCGGCTGGTGGTGCCTGAGCTGCAACACCGTGGTGCCTTCAAAACCGCTTACCAAGCCGGCACGTTGCGCGGTAAATTGACGGGACAGGACCACCTGCCACCCAGCCACCCGGCCATGACCTGCGCCTGAAATCCTGCACACCCAGCCCTACACTTTGCCGATGCGACAAGACCCCGACCGCTTGGCCAAACTGCGCCAATGCTTGATTCTGGATTCATCGCCTGAACAAGCGTATGACGATCTGGTCCGCCTGCTGGCCACCGGGTGGGAGGTGCCGATCACCATGGTCAACCTGCTGGACAGCCAGCGGGACTGGTTCAAGGCCGGTGTGGGCCTGCCAGCAGCGCAGTCACCTGTCACCACCTCGTTTTGCGAGGTGTTTTTCCAGAGCAAACGCGATTTACTGGTGGTGCAAGACACCACGCTGGACCCACTGTTTGCCCGCCACCCGCTGGTGCTGAACCCGCCGTATGTGCGGTTTTATGCCGCTGCCCGCCTGGTGGTGGGTGGCCAAACCGTGGGCACGCTGTGCGCCTATGACCTGCGGCCACGCACCATCTCGGCCGAGCAGATTGAGCAAATGCGCTTGCTGGCCGCTGCTGCCGTGGCCTTGTTGACCGAGCGGCTCAACAACAAAGCCTGACAGCGGCGTGCTTTAGCGCGCCAAGAACTGCAGCAAGTCGGTGGTCAGGCGGTCTTTGTCGGTGGCAAACAGGCCGTGCGGTGCGCCTGCGTATTCCAGCAGCGTGGCTTGCGGAATCGCCAGCGCGGCGGCGCGGCCGGCAGCGTCAATAGGCACCGTTTTGTCGGCCGTGCCATGGATGATCAGCGTGGGCACCTTGAAGGCTGGCAGGTCGGGCCGGAAGTCGGTGCTGGAAAACGACTTGGCGCAGGCCAAGGTGGCTTTCAGGCTGGCCTGCATGGACACGCTGCGGGCCCATTCCAGCAACTCTGCGCTGGCCGGATGCGACAGCATGCTGACACCAAAAAAATCGCGAAAAAAGCTGGCAAAAAACGCCGCGCGGTCGGCCGTCATGGCCTGGGTCATCTCCTCAAACACCGACGCATCGGTGCCGTCAGGGTTGTCCGCTGTCTTCAACATGAAGGGCACTACCGACGACACCAGCGCCACGCTGCGCACCGCCTTGCCCTTGTGGCGTGACAGGTAACGCGCCACCTCGCCACCACCCATCGAGAAGCCTACCAAGGTGGCGTCTTCGGCGCCGGTCTGCTCAATCACGCAGGCCAGATCATCGGCCAGGGTGTCGTAGTCATAACCCGTCCAGGGCTGGCCTGAGCGGCCAAAACCACGCTTGTCGTAGCTGATGGCGCGCATGCCGGCGTTGGCGATGGCCATGGCCTGGTCGTCCCAGCTGTCAGACGACAAAGGCCAGCCATGCAGCAGGATCACCGGCCGGCCAGTGCCCCAATCTTTGACGTACAGCGGTGTGCGGTCCGCCGTGAGCACAGGGGTGTTGAGGCTGGGCATGGTGTGTCCTTGTGGGCAGTGGATAGGGTGCTGGTCAGTGTGGGCCGGCCCCCCGCCCAACGGTGTGAGACCACAGGCCAGTCGGGCGTAGGACGCCCGCTCAACTGCACAACGGCCCAACCGCACCCCTGCTCAACGGCACAAAGGCTCAATCACCCTGCTTGTTAGGGTCGCGCCAGGCGCGCTCAAACGGCAACCGCCAGGCAAGCGGCGCAATCAACTGGTGCATGCTTTTTGGCCCCCACGAACCCGGCGAATACAGCCGCACCGGCGGGGGCGTTTGCCGTAAAAGCTGAGTGACATCTTGGACGCGTCGGCCAAGTCAAACGTCAGGTGATCGGGCTCCTGCGCGCCCACACCCGAGCCGGGTGGAAACATGCTTTTGGACGGCTCGCAGAAGGCGATGGAAATGATGCGTTGGCCTGCGGCGAGACGTTTACCGGGACGCAAGAAAAACGGCATACCAGCCCAGCGCCAGTTGTCGATAAAGCACTTGAGGGCAATGAAGGTTTCGGTCTCGCTTTCGGCGTCCACCCCCGGCTCATTGCGGTAACTGGCGTACCGGCCACGCACCACATCCCCAGGCTGCTCCGGCAACATGCTGCGGAAGACTTTGTTTTTCTCCCCGCTGATGGGGCCGGCGCCAGTGCGTTGAGCGGCTCCGTGGCCATGAAGGCCAGGATCTGGAACCAGTGGGTGACCACCATGTCGCGGTAGGCGCCGGTCTGCTCGTAAAACGCGCTGCGCTGGCCCAGGCCCAAAGTCTCGGGCACGTCGATCTGCACATGGTCAATGAAGTTGCGGTTCCAGATGGGCTCAAACAAGCTGGGCGGCACGCTGAGGTAGTGCAGGCGCCGGCACTCCTGGCCGATGCTGGCCTCGGCCTTGCTAACGGCCGACTTGAGCGCCGCTGCACCTGCGGCCAGCGGCACGCAGTCCCGCATTTGCGAAAACGCGGCCCAGTCGCCCTCGGTCAGCTTGCCGATGAAAAACCCGTCCAGCGCCTGCCGTGCCACCTGGCGGAAGCCGTCCGCGTCCAGGTCGTCCAGCGACACGCCGATGATGCGGCAGCCGGGGATAAAACCCGCATTGGTCAGGTGGTAGAGCCCCGGCAACAGCTTGCGTTTGGCCAGGTCCCCGGTGGCGCCAAACAGCACCACCACCTGTGGCTATCTGGGGCAGACGCGTTGTGGGATCTTGGCCATGCGGGTCTCCAGTGTTGGCCGGTCTGGCCCGGCCAACACTAGTCAGCGCTGCGCCACCCGCGCCTGCCAATGCCGCAGCAAAGATCGCGCCGCAGGGTGGGCGTGGCAGCCACCTGAAGCCACCAACTCGCCACCAACTCGCCATCAACTCGCCATCAAGCCGCCATCAAATCCCCCGCAATCCAGCGCCGAATCTGCGCCACCGCAGCCTCGCCCAGCACCATCTGCTCACGCTCGCACAAAAACAGCACCTGGTTGAGCAGGCGCAGGGCCAGGGTGGCTTCATCGTCCTGGCCGCGGCCAAACACATGGCCGTTGAGCTGCATGCCGCGCAGGATGAAGACCACGTCGCGCATGGACACGTCCAACCCGTGGCGGGCTTGGGCTTGCTCGCGGATGCGGCGGGCGGTCTCGGTGGGTTCGTAGGCGTGCTGGGCCAAGTCCTCACACAGCAGTTGCAGCACGGCGCGCACGGCCGGCGGTGGCAATAGCGGTGCGCCGGTGAGGCCACAGACCTCACGCGCCACAGCCAGCAGGTCAGCATGGCTGGACCAGAGGGCCTCACGCTGTTCGCGGTCGGCGCCGGATTCGGGCTCGGCCGCAGGTGCGCTGTCCAGCGCATGGCGGGCCGGGTCGGCCAGGCGGCCGCCCGAGCCGGTGAGCCACACCAGGTGGTCCAGCCCCAGTGAGCGGAAAAACGGCCGAAAAGTGCCGTGGCCATTCCACTGCTCCAGCACCTGGGGCCATTCGCGGCGCAGGCGCGATGCCAGCGGGCCCGCCGCCACCGGCTGGGCCGATTGGGCCACCGCTTGGGCGATGCGCTGGGTGATCTGCAGCAACTCGTCTGCCGTGGCGGGGCGTGCCTGGTGGGCTGCGGTGTGGTGGTCGGGTGGTGGCAGGTGGGGTGGTGCATCACCAACAGCCGCGCTGTCCACTGGGTCCGGTGCCGTGGCGGGGCTGGCCAACAGGCTGGCTGCGCCAACCGGCGGCACCTCCAAGGGCTCAGCGCTCAAGCCCAGCGCCTGCTCGATGAACAGCCGCTCGTCGATCAACAAATCAGCCGAGGCTTGATAAGCGGCCGACGGAAAGCCGATGGCCAGCACCGAGGTGCGGCGGTCGTAGCGCCGCAGTTTGCGCAGCACCGGGGTGAAGTCGGCATCGGCTGACAGCACGATGAATTCGTCATACCGGGTCTCGTGCTGCAGCAGGTCAATGATGTCGAGCACCATGTGGATGTCGGTGCTGGTTTTGCCCTGGGCGGTGACGGGTGGGCAATCAACAATCTCAAAACCGGCGCGCAAAAACGCGTGGCGGTAGGTTTGGTACCAATTGGGGTTGAGGTAACAGCGCCGCACCAGCAGCCGGCGTCGCGCGGGGTTGGCTTGGTTGGTCGGGTGGCCGTCCGGAATCTGCAGGCTCTCGGTCAGCCAGCGTATCCACTCGATGGGCTGGCGGGCAAAGCGTTCAGCAGCGGCGGGCTGCAACTGGCGCAACTGGGTGTAGACGTTGTCGAAGTCGACAAAAAGTGCGCTTTTCATGCAACCTTGGGCAGCGGGATCGGGAGCCGGTGATTGTGCCGTTGCCCACGGGTCGGAGCCGGTTCAGCCCAGCGCGGGCACATCGGCCGCACCCGCACCACCGTGCGCCAGGCGGTAAGCGCCCGGCGCCACGCCGGTCCAGTGTTTGAAGGCGCGGGCAAAGGTGCTGGCCTCTGAAAACCCCACCCGGTTGGCCACCTCCAGCAGGGTCAGGCCGGGCTGGGCCAGCAGGCTGATGGCGGTGTCGCGGCGCAGCCCGTCTTTCAGGGCCTGGAAACCGTGGCCCTCTTCACGCAGCCGGCGGCGCAAGGTTTGCGGGGTGATGCCCAGGGCCTGGCCCACCACCTCGAGTGACGGCAACTCAGTGTCCAGCCGGCGCTGCAGCAGGCGGCGGATGCGCTCGGACACGCGGCTGGCGTCGCGGTACTTGATCAACAGGTTGGCCGGTGCGCCGGCCAGAAACTCCCGCAGGCTCTGTGGGCTTTGCACCACCGGCAGCGCCAGCCAGCGCGCATCAAACTGCAGGCCGATATGGCGCTGGCCAAACTGGACGGGTGCCTGGTAGACGCGGGAGCTGTCGCTGCGCGGCGTGGGCTCGGTGTAGTCCACCGCCAGCAGCGGCACCCGGCGCGCCACCCACCAGCAGGCCAGGCCAAAGGTGAACAGCAAAAACGCCTTTTGGGCGTAGTCCAGCCGGGCGGCGGCTTGCGCGTCCACTGGCAGCGGGCCCGCCGGCTGGCGCCGCACCAGTTGCACCCTGGCCACCTGGCCCTGCAGCAACAAGCGCGGCACAAACGCGTCGCGCAGGCCTTGCAGGCCGTGCAGATGGCGGAAGGCGGCCCGCAGTGCATCACCCAAGGATGGGCTGTGCAGCCCCAGCGCGGCGCACTGGGCAAAGCTGCCCACCGGCAGCGGGCTGCCGCACAGGCCCCACAGCTCATCCCGTGTGCAGCGGCGCAGTGCGCGGATCAACAACGCGTACTGCTGTTGTGACACCCGCGCCAGCGGTGCCTGCAGCAGTGCCGGCGGGATGCCGGCGCGCTGCAGCAGCGGCTGCAGCGGAAAACCTTGGTGCAGCACGCCCTGCAGGATGTGCTGCACCTGCTGGATGGCAACGGTGTGGTGGTTCATCAGGCCAGGCCGGCTGGCCTGCGGGGGCTGGGGCAGCTCAGCGCGTGGCCTCGGCAGCAGGCTGCGGGGTGGTGGCCGGGTTGGCGGCCGGGTGGGTGGCCGGGTGGGTGGCCGGGTGGGTGGCCGGGTTGGCGGCCGGCTTGGCGGTGCTGCGGTAGCGTCGCACACCATCACCGCCCAATTCACTCACCGCCTCACCCAGCGCCAGCAGGTGGTTGATGTGGGCCAGGCTTTCACCGGTGGCCATGCCCAGCAGTTCACCCTTGCCGTCAATCGGCCGGGCAAACAGCGCGCCAAACACGTCAATGGCGCGTTTGGGGCTGTCCGCCAGGCTGCGGCGCAGGCGGGTCAGGCCACGTTCATGGCCGGCGGCCAGGCGGTCCAGCCTGGCGTGCAGGCCACGGAAGGGCTCTCCGTGGGCCGGCAGCACCAGCAGGCTGTCGGGCAACTGGGCACGCAGGCGGGCGATGGACGCCATCCATTCCCCCAGCGGGTCGGCATCGGGCTCAGTCGGGAAGACGCTGACATTGGACGAAATGCGCGGCAGCACCTGGTCACCCGACACCATCACGCCCAGGTCGTCACAGACAAAACACGCATGCTCTGGGGAATGGCCGCGGCCCACGATCACCCGCCACCGGTGGGCACCGATCTGGATGGTTTCACCGTCAGTCACCCGGCGGAAGCTGTCGGGCAGTGCATGCAGGTATTTGCCAAAACCGCCAAAACGGGCGCGGTACACGTCCAGCGCGTCCTCGGGCCAGCCGGCTTGTTGGTAGAAGCGGATGGCGTCGTCGGGCGCCTCACGGCCAGTGTCGGCTGTCAAGGTGCGGCAGGTCAGGTATTCCAGCCGGGTCATCCACAACCGACACTGGAACTTGCGTGTCAGCCAGCCGGCCATGCCCACGTGGTCGGGGTGCATGTGGGTACACAGGATGCGGGTGATGCGGGCGCCTTGGGGTGTTGCGGCCAGCGGGCCGTCGTCGGCGATCAACGCGCGCCAGGCGGCCAGCACATCGGGGGTCTTGGTGCCGGTGTCCACAATGGCCCAGCCAGGGCCTTGCGCGTCTTCGTCGGCAATGGCCCACAGATTGATGTGGTTCAGCGCAAACGGCAGCGGCATGCGCAACCACAACACGCCCGGTGCCACCGCTTGCACCGTGCCGGGTGTGGGCGGCTCCCCGCAGGGGTAGGTGAGGCCGTAGGGCGCGCCTTGGGTGGACGCGGATGCCGGATCGGTGGGCATGGCCTCGTCGGGGCGGCCGTCGCTGGTGGGGGTGTCAGCCACTGTGGTGGCCGGGTTACCGACGGCTGCGGCGGTGGGCTGGGTGATGGATTTGGTGGTGTCAGGCATGCGCTGATTGTGACCAGCAGCGGCTTGCCGGGCTGTCACCTGCGCGGGCCTGCCCGCCCGCGCGTCAAGCACGCAACCAAGCCAACAACTTGCGGTACACCGCCGGGTGGTTGAGCAAATCGAGGTGGTGGATGCCGTGGCCCACCCAAGTGTGGTCGGCCGCAAAGCCCAGGCGCAGCGCAGCGCGTTGGTGGCGACCCAGGGCGCTGTCCACCGGCACCAAACCGTCGCTGGACATGGACTTGGCATGGCCCAGCAGAGACTTGGCGTGGCCCAGCTGCGCCAGTTCATGCCCCGGCGTGCCGACCGTGCTGGCGATGGCGTAACAGGCCACGCCAGCCGGCAGCGGCACGGGTGTGCGGCGGTCGCGGTGGTCATAGCGGCTGGCGCCTTGCCAATCCGCAGCTAGCAGGTTGCCGTGGCGCAAATCCGTGATGCCGTCACTGCGGATGCGTGACAAGCGGGTGAACGGCGCCAGGTAGGGGCTAACATCCAGCGCCCGGTGCAGCCAGTTGCCCGCCCGCTCCAGCGGCGCGCCGTGGTGGGGTGTGCCCAAAAACACCAGCGTGCTAACGCGCTGCGGCCAGCTGTGGCCCAGCCCGACCGCTTGCTGCAGCGCACTGCGCGCCACCAGGCCGCCCATGCTGTGGCCCACGATCATCAGCTTGTCCAGTGGCACCGGCCAGTCTTGCAGCAAAGCCTGCAGCGCGTGCGCCAGGGCCAGGCCGTTTTCGCTGATGTGTTGGCCGCTGTTGTAACGCGCATAAATCGGGGCTGCACCGAGCGCTGCGCCCAGCAGCGCGCCGTGGTCATGGCCATCCCGCAGCCAACCCCCATCGCCCATGCACAGGCCATGCAGCAGCAGCAGCACCTGGCGCGGTGCGGTGGCGCCCAGCATGGCCGGCTGCAGCACCTGGCCGCACTGGCGCAGCTGGAACGGGATGGCCAGCGGGTTGCCGCTGCGCTGCAGGTGGTCACCCAGCACACCGTTGAGGGCGGACACCAGCGCATCGCGGCGGGGGGTGTTGGCGCCCTGCCCATCACCCAGGCCGGCCGCGTCAAAGCGCGCCAGCAGGTTGTCCAGCCCGGCGCCCACCAACCCGGTGGTGGCCTGGATGCTGCGGTAGACCAGCCGGGCCAGGCCACGGCTGGGCGGCAGGCCGTCGCGGTCATTGGTGGTGGCCGAAGCCGCCGGCGCCAGCGGGCGGCGCCGCAGCGGTGGTGCCAGGCGCTGGATTTGCCCGTGCAGCGCCTCCACCAGGCCGGTGATGTGCTGGGTGCCGTCCACCACCAGGCGCACACTGCCGCGCAGATGGGACGCGGTGCCGGCCGGGGTGGCCGGCGGGGTGACCGGCGCGGCCGTCAAGCGTGGTTTGGGTGGTTTTTTCATGCGCAGCGTCCAGCGGTGATCAACCCGTGCAGCACGGTGTTCAGCGCCAGGCCTCGGCCTGCGCCGCCGCCCGTGCCGCCGGGCTGTCACCCAGCACGGTGAGCTGGCGCGAGCCGGCAAACAGATCCCTCGGCTTGAGGCCGTAGACCTGGCGCACGGAATGGCTGAAGTGGGTGGAATCGGGGTAACCGGCGTCCAGCGCCACATGGATCAGGTTGGCGTCCCGCTTGACATGGTGCAGCAGGCTGCGGGCGCGTTTCCAGGTGCGCAGGCTGCGGAACGGTGTGCCCACCTCGGCCTTGAACAAATGCAAAAAACGCGAGAACGACAGGCCCACAGCGGCCGCGCAGTCTTGCGCGGTGGTGGCGCGGGATGGGTCATTGCGCATGGCCTCCAGCACCTGCTGGATACGCGGGTCCATGGTGCGGGCCGGCAGCGCCTGGCCAAAAAAACAGGCATCAAAACCGGTGGTCTGCAGGTCAATTGCGTGGCCGTGGGTGCGCAGCCAGGCATGGGCGCTGCGTACCCGCTGCACCATTTGCCGGCCCTCGGGCAAGTCCGCCGGCACGGCACCCGCAGCGCCGCGCATGAAGGCCGGCAGCGCGGCACTGTCCACGGTTTCAGGCTCCACCGTGATGCTGCCGATCAGGCGCTGATCGCAGGCCACCCGGTGCGGCATGTAGGGCGGCACCACGGCCAGGTCGGTGGTCTGCCAATCCTGGCCGCCCACGGCGATGCGGATGGGCGCGCCCAGCGAGACATACATCAACCAACCGCCCATGGTGCGCAGGCTCACCTCACCCAGCAGGCCGGCGTAAAACACCCGGTCGTTGTTGAGCCACATCACGCGGTTGCGGCGGTCGGTCAGTGGCAGCGGGCCGGGCTGGTCAGCCGCCCGGTGGGGCGTGGCCGCATCAAGCGGCGGGTGGCTGGGGCTGAAGCTGGGATGTGGCAAGAGCGGGTCTCCGGCGGATGGAGCCGGCTTGGCATCCATCAATAGCCGGTGACGCTAGCCTAGAAGCCTGGGGCTGACCATTCGGGGATGCCGCCAGGGCGCGGCGCCTGCCTGCCTGCTTGCCCGCCTGCCTGCCTGCCCGCCTGCCAGCCAAATCAACCGAGCAAATCCACCAGCGTGCGGGCCACCACCTTGGTGGCGCGGCGCAGGTCGTCCAGCTGGATGTGTTCATCGGCCCGTTTGGCATTGCTCTCCAGCACGGTGCGTGGGCCGCAGCCATACAACACGGCCGGTATGCCACGCTCACAAAACAGCCTGGCATCGGTGTACAGCGGTGTGCCCGAGGCTTCAATCGGCTCGCCAAACAGCGTGCTGGCGTGCTGGCACAAGGCGCTGACCAGCGGTTGATTGCCTGCCAGCGGCTGCAAGGCGTGGGCCATCAGCAGGCGTTTGATGTCCACCGTGATGCCGGGCGACGCGGCCACCGCGTCAGTGATCACCTGGCGCAGCGTGGCCTCCACCCGGGCCGCGTTTTCTTCGGGGATCAGGCGGCGGTCCAGCTTGAGCACCACCTTGCCGGGCACCACATTGGTGTTGGTGCCGCCCTGGATCAGGCCCACATTGAGGTAGGGATGGCTGATGCCCTTGACCTGGCTGCTGACTTGCTTGTAGAGCGTGTTTTGCTGGTACAGCGCGCTGAGGATCAGGTTGGCGGCCTGCAGGGCGTCCACTGCGGTATCAGGCACCGCCGCATGGCCCATCTTGCCGTGGACGGTGACCTCCATCTGCAAGCAGCCGTTGTGGCCGGTAACCACCTGGTAGCTGAAGCCTGCGGCAATCAGCAGGTCAGGTTTGATCAGGCCTTGCTGCAGCAGCCAGCCTGGGCCCAGTTCACCGCCAAATTCTTCGTCGTAGGTGAAGTACAGCTCCACCGCGCCCTGTAACTGGGCTTGCAGGGATTCCAGCGCGCGCGTGGCGAAGGTGAAGGTGGCGAAATCACATTTGCTGACGGCAGACGCACGGCCGTAGAGCTTGCCACCCACCACGGCGCCGCCGTAAGGGTCTTGGGTCCAACCCTCGCCCGGTGGCACCACGTCGCCGTGGGCATTCAGGCCGATGGTTTTGCCCACGCTTTTCTCGCCATCACCGTAGCGGCGGCGCACCACCAGGTTGGTGATGGATTCCAAGCCTGCCGCAGCCACTTGCGCGCTGGGCACGGCATGCCGCTCCGCCTCAAAACCAAAGCCTTGCAGCAGCGTGGCGGTGCGCTGGGCATGCGGCGCGTTGTTGCCGGGTGGCGTGTCGGTGGGCACTTGCACCAGTTGCTGCAAAAAGGCCACTTCTTCATCAAAGTGGGCGTCGATCCAGCCGTCCAGCGCGGCGTACCTGGCAGCAGTGATGGGGTCCGGGATGGTGTGGTCCGTGGTGTGGTCCGTGGTGTGGTCAGTCATGTCAAGTCCGTGGCAAGTTGGTTCAGCAAGGTCTGGAAGGCGCGCACGCACAGGTCGGCGTCGTCGTTGCTGATGGATTCCAGCGGGTTGTGGCTGATGCCGGCATTCAGGCCACGTAAAAACAGCATGGCCTGGGGCATGGCTTCATGCAGCTTCATGGCGTCGTGGCCGGCACCGCTGGGCAATTGGAAAGGCGGCACGCCCAGCGCTTGCACCGCATTCGCCCAGCGCTGCTGCCAGGCGGGTGCGCTGGGGGCGGCGGCGGCGCGCATGGTTTCTTCCAGGCTGCACTGCAGGCCACGGCGGGCGCAGATGCGGGCCAGCTCGGCCTGCACATCGCCCGCGCAGGCGTCCCGCACGGCATTGGTGGTGGCGCGGATGTCCAGGCTGAAATTGCAGCGCCCAGGCACCACGTTGATCGACCCGTTGGGCACTTGCAGCATGCCCACGGTGGCCACCAGGTCGGGCACGCTGGCGGCGCGTTGCTCAACGTACAGCATCAGCTCGGCCACGGCGCTGGCGGCGTCGCGCCGGCTGCCCATCGGCGTGGTGCCGGCGTGGCTGGCCATGCCGTGCATCTGGCCCAGGTAGCGCACGCTGCCGTTGATGGAGGTGACCACGCCCAACGGCAAATCCAGCGCGTTGAGTACCGGGCCTTGTTCGATATGCACCTCGACAAAACCCAGGTAGCGGGCCGGGTCGCGCTGCAGCGCGGGGATGTCGTCCACCCGCAGGCCGGCCTGCTGCATGGCGCTGCGCATGGTGATGCCGTCCACATCCTGCTGGTCCAGCCAGGCCGGGTTGAACTGGCCAATCAACGCGCCCGAACCCAAAAACGTGGCCTTGTAGCGCTGGCCTTCTTCTTCGGCAAAGCCCACCACCTCGACGGCATAAGGCAGGCGCCGGCCTTGGCGGTGCAGCGCCTGCACACAGGCCATGGGCACCAGGATGCCCAGCCGGCCGTCGTATTTGCCACCGTTGCGCACGGTGTCGTAGTGGCTGCCGGTGAGCAGGTGTTTTGCCGTGCCCTCCTCTGCTGCCGGCGCACTGCCGTGGTACAGCCCCACCACATTGCCCACTGCGTCCAGGCTGACCTCATCAAAACCGCAGTCGTCACGCATCCACTGCTGCAGTTGTGTGGCGCAGGCGCGGTGGGCGTCGGTCAGGTAGGTGACGGTCAGCTCACCGCGCTCGGCGCAGCCGGGGTCGGTGTGTTGGGCCAACTGCTCGGCCCAGTCCCACACCTGGTTGCCCAGCGTGGGGCTGTGGCCAAAGCGGTCATTCAGGCGGATTTCGGCGATGCGGTGGATGTTGCGCAGGTTCTCGGCCAGCTCAAAATCAGGTGGGTTGGCCAGCCGGCGGGCAAAGGTGGTGATGATCTCGGCCTTGCGCAGCCCCAAGCCCCGCGGCCCACGCACCGCCAGGATGAAGGGAAAACCAAACTTGGCGTTGTAGTCGGCATTGAGCTGCTGGATGTGGGCAAATTCAGCCGCTGTGCAGTCGGTCAGGCCGGCCTTGCCTTGCTCATTGGTGGATTCGGCGGTGAGCGTCTTGCTCAGCATGGCCTTGCCCGCCAGCTCAGGGTGGGCGCGGATCAAGGCCACTTGCGCGTCCCGGCCGGCCTTGCGCACCACCGCCACCAGCGCCAGCTTGAGTTGTGCCAGGCTGGTGAAGGGCTGCTGTGCCAATGGCCGATCCGCCCAGGCCTGGGCTGCGATCCACGGGGAATGCTCATAGGTGCCGTCCAGCGCCTGGGTAAAGTCGGCTTGGTTGCAGGCATTCAACTGGTCCAGCGTGAGGGTGTGTTGGTGCATGGTTTGGCTCGTGTTCTGGCTCATGCCTTGGCCCCATCAGCCGCCCAGGTGAAGGCGGTGTTGGCATCAAACGGATGGGTGTGTTGCCAGTGGTGGGCAATGTCAACACGGCGGCAAACCCACACCCGGTCGTGTGCGGCCACGTGGTCCAAGAACCGCTGCAGCGCACGCAGCCGGCCCGGCCGGCCCAGCAACCTGCAATGCATGCCGATGCTCAACATGGCAGGCTGCTCAGCGCCCTCGGCATACAGCACGTCAAAGCTGTCGCGCAGGTAGGTGAAAAAGTCCTCACCTTGCGAGAAGCCCTGCGGCAGGCCAAAACGCATGTCGTTGGTGTCCATCGCGTAAGGCACCACCAGATGCGGCGCCAGCGCGCCATCGGTTTTTTGCACCTGCAGCCAAAACGGCAGGTCATCACCGTAGTAATCACTGTCGTAAGCAAAGCCGCCAAAGTCGGCCACCAGGCGGCGGGTGTTGGGGCTGTCACGGCCGGTGTACCAGCCTAAAGCGCGCTGGCCGGTGAGTTGCTGGATGGCGTCCATGCCGAGCTGCATGTGCTGCCGCTCGGTGGCTTCATCCATGTGCTGGTAGCTGATCCAGCGCCAGCCGTGGCAGGCAATCTCATGGCCCAGCGCCACAAACGCGGCGGTCACCTCGGGATTGCGCTGCAGCGCCATGCCCACACCAAACACGGTGAGTGGCAGGCCACGGCGCTCAAACTCGCGCAGCAGCCGCCACACACCCACCCGGGCGCCGTATTCGTAAATGCTCTCCATGCTCAAGTGGCGGCCAGGCACAGCGGGTGGGTTGAACATCTCGGACAAAAACTGCTCGCTGCCGGCGTCACCGTGCAGCACGCTGTTTTCACTGCCCTCTTCAAAGTTCAGCACAAACTGCAGCGCCACCCGGGCATTGCCTGGCCAGCGTGGGTGGGGCGGGTGCTGGCCGTGGCCACGCAGGTCACGGGGGTAGCGGGCGGCTGAACCTGGGGTGTCAGCGGGCTGCGGCGGGGTGTGTGCTTGGGGCATGGGCAGGGGGCAAGGTCAGGCCGCTGGCCGCAGCGCGGCGGCCAAGTCAGCGGTGTGGGGGGCCAGACGCAAGTAACGCTCCACATTGGCGATGTGCATGTCCATCAGGCCGGTGGCCGCAGCGGCGTCGCGTCGCGCCAGGGCGTCAACAATTTGCACATGTTCGGCCTGCGACTGCTCAGCCGAGTGGGACGACTGGTACATCAACGCAATCAGCGATGAGCGGCTCAGCAGGTCGGCCAGCAATTGGGCCAGCACCTCATTGCCCAACAGCCGCGCCAGCACCACATGAAAATCCGCCAGCAGCCGGGTGCGGCCGGGCACGTCGGTGCGGGCCACGGCGGCGGCTTCATCCTGCAAGTGGGCACGCAAGACGGCAATCTGCGCATCGGTGATGCAGCCGCAGAGCTGGCGCACCAGCGCGCATTCCAGCATGGCGCGCACCTCAAACACCTGGCGCGCTTCGCCAACGCTGGGCATGGCCACAAACGCACCACGGGCGGGTGTCAGCGTCACCAGCCGGTCGCGGCTGAGCTGGTTGAGCGCCTGCCGCACCAGCGTGCGCGAGACGGCAAAGATGTCGGCAATCTTTTGCTCCACCAGCTTGGTGCCGGGCATCAAACGGCGCTCAACGATGGCCGTGGTGATGGACGCCACGATGCGCTCGGTGGCCCCGGCCTGCGCCAGGGGCGCGGTGGCAACGGCGGGTTTCAGCGGGATGGTGGTGCGGGCCATGGCGGGTGCGGCGCGGGCACGGGATGTGCTGAAAGAAGGTGCTGGACAGCGGTGCTGGATCAGCGTACTGCCGGATGGCAGTGTGATCCGGAGTGTATACACTTGAATCCACATCTGCATCCAAAAACCCGACCTCAAACCAAGCCAAGACGCAAGGACACACCCGATGGGCCACCTGAGTACACATGTGCTGGACACGATGAACGGCTGCCCCGCTGCCGGCATGGCGGTGACGCTGCTGCGGCTGGACGGCGGCCAGGCCACCACCCTCAAGTCCTTCATCCTCAACGCCGACGGCCGCTACCCCGGCGGTGCGCTGCTGGACGCCAGCAGCATGGCCACGGGGTGTTACCGGCTGGTCTTCTCGGTGGCGCCCTACTTCCGGGGCCTGGGCATCCAGTTGCCTGATCCACCGTTCATCGACCAGGTGCCGCTGGATTTTGGGATGGCTGATGCCGCCGGCCATTACCACGTGCCGCTGCTGGTCAGCCCGTGGAGCTACAGCACCTACCGGGGCAGCTGAGGCAAGTCCGCCTGAAAACTGCATACACATTACAGCGGTCACTGTGCCCAGAGCCCGCCGCTCGGTGCAGCGGGCACCTGATTTGCTTCCAGCCCCGCCATCCCCTTTGCGCCCTTCGCCCATCGGAGCCGCCATGTCCAGTTTGCCCGCTGCCCTGCCCACCGTTGTCCACCCGGTTGACGAACGGCTGCCCACCGGCAAGCTGGCCGCGCTGGGCCTGCAGCATGTGCCGGTGATGTATGCCGGCGCCATTGCGGTGCCGCTGATCGTGGGCCGGGCGCTCAAGCTCAACCCCGAGCAAGTGGCCTTGCTGATCTCGGCTGATCTGTTTTGCTGCGGCCTGGTCACGCTGATCCAGTCGCTGGGCATGACACGCTGATTTGGTGTCAAGTTGCCGGTGATGATGGGCGTGACCTTTGCATCCGTCGGCCCGATGGTGGCCATGGCCAACGCCACGCCGGGGCCGGACGGCGCGCGCGCCATCTTTGGCGCCACCATCGGCGCCGGTGTGTTGGCCATGCTCATCGCGCCGGTGATGGGCCGGCTGCTGCGGTTTTTTCCGCCGGTGGTCACCGGCACCTTCATTGCCGTCATCGGCATCAGCCTGATGCGGGTGGGTGTGAGCTGGGCCACCGGCGCACAGGCCAACTTTGCCCAGACGGTGGATGTACACAAGCTGGTGGGCATGGTGGACGCGGCCAAGGCCAGCGCTTCCGCCGCAGCGGCATCCGCAGCGGCCGTGGGTGCCGCAGTGGGCGCATCCGCCCCGGCGCTCAAACTGGGTCCCATCCCGATGCTGGACAACCCCGCCTACGGCGCACTCGACAACCTGGCCATTGCCGCTTTTGTGCTGCTGCTGGTGCTGCTGCTGGTGCTGCTGCTGGTGCTGGTGCTGGTGCTGGTGCTGGTGCTGGTGAAATTTGGCAAGGGATTTTTGGCCAATATCGCGGCGCTGCTGGGCATCGTGGCCGGTTGTGTGCTGGCCGCCAGCCTGGGCAAGATGCACTTTGACAAAGTCGCCAAGGCGCACTGGTTTGATGTGGTCACGCCATTTGCATTTGGCCCGCCCATCTTCGGTGTGGTGATGATCCTGACCATGGCCTTGGTGATGGTTATGGTGGTGGTGGTGATGGTGGTGGTGATGATCGAATCCACCGGCATGTTTTTGGCGCTGTCTGACATCACCGACAAACCCCTGTCGCAGGCTGAGCTGACCGCCGGCCTGCGCACCGACGGCCTGGGCACCGACGGCCTGGGCACCTTGATCGGCGGCATCTTCAACACCTTCCCGTACACCAGCTTCTCGCAAAACGTGGGGCTGGTGGGTGTCACCGGTGTGCGCAGCCGGTTTGTCTGCGTGGCCGCCGGCATCATCATGGTCGTGCTGGGCTTGCTGCCCAAGATGGCCGCGCTGGTGGAATCGGTGCCGCAGTTGGTGCTGGGCGGCGCCGGCTTGGTGATGTTTGGCATGGCGGCCGCCACCGAGGTGTGCATCCTCAGCAAGGTGGATTTCGCCGGCAACGCCAACAACCTGTACATCGTGACCATTGCCGTGGGCGCCGGCCTGGTGCCGCTGGTGGCACCACGCTGGGCCCAGCAAATGCCGCACAGCCTGAAAATTCTGCTGGACTCGGGCATCTTGCTGGCCGCACTTACCGCCGTGGTGCTGAACGTTTATTTCAACGGCGGCCGGGGCGTTGCCAAGGCTGCGGTGGACGCGGCCAAGGCGGTCGGGGCGCATTGAGCTGGCACAGCGCCTCAGGCGCGGCAGCCTTTGCTGGCCGCCAGCCCGCTGAGGTGATTTTTGCGGGCAGCCACCTGCTGCAACAAGGCCGGGCTGAT
The DNA here is from genome assembly GCA_043759535.1 of Betaproteobacteria bacterium. Lineage (GTDB taxonomy): Bacteria > Pseudomonadota > Gammaproteobacteria > Burkholderiales > Burkholderiaceae_C > Pseudaquabacterium. The sequence goes on from JAYVLI010000324.1 coordinate 25,425, forward strand.
CGCCGGTGCGGCCGCAGGTGCTGGCGCCGCCGCAGCCACCTGGGCACTGCCGCCCATCAAGCTGCCCAGCCCACCCAAACCACCCAGCAGGCTGGCAACACCGGCTGCAGCACCCGCGTTGCCACCACGCCGCCCGGCCAGGGCCTGCAGGGCATTGGCCTGTGCAGCAGCGCTGCCATCGGCCTGGGCGCCTTGCAGGCTGGCCAGCGCGGCGTTCTGGGCACTTTGGCCGGCCAGCAGTTGGGATGCCATCTGCACCGCCAGCGTGGCGGCCTGCACCTGGGCGGCCGAATTGCCGGCGCCTTGTGCGCCGGGGTTCTGGCCGGCTTGCAGCGCGGCCAGTTGGGCAGCGGCAACCAGGTTGTTTTGGGATGGCGCTGCGGATGCGGCGCCACCACCCATCAGCCCGCCCATCAAGCCGCCCATCAACCCACCCAGGCCACCACCACTGCGGCCATTGGCCTGCTGGGCCAGCGCATTGACCAACTGGTTGCCAGCCGCTTCTGCCAGCGCAGCCGATTCAGCGTTGGGGGCCGGCGCCGCATTGGCCGCGCCCACCAACAGGCTGTCCATCAGCTTCATCTCCTCCACAATTTGCGCACAGGCCATCGCGCTGTCGCCGGGCCTGGTCTGGTCAGACGTTTGCGCAATGGCGGGCGTGCCGGCTGTGGCGGCCGACAAGGTCAACAGGGCGACGGCGATGGCCGACAGCGGGGAATACGGGTGTTTGAACATGGGGCTGACTCCTGCCTTGGCGGCGCAGCACCCGGTGGCCCGGGCCTGCCTGTACCGCCGCATACGGCCGGCCTCGGATTGAGGCCTGCATGCAAGGAGACGCCAGGGTCAGGCGCCAAAAGGATCATCAGCCTGCCCCCGGTTTGCGGGGGCGTGTGCAGTCTTTGGCCTTGTTCAAGCCGCAGCCTTGCCGCCGTACATGCTCTCAATCAACGCAGCGTACTTTGTGTTGATCAACGAACGCTTCAACTTCATGGTGGGTGTCAGCTCTTCGTCTTCAGCGGTCAGGCGCTGCTCGATCAGGCGGAACTGTTTGATCTGCTCGACCCGGGCAAACTGCTTGTTGACCTTGTCAATCTCCTCGCCAATCAGCGCAATCAACTCAGGTGCGCGGCACAGGCTCTTGAAATCGCTGAATTGCACATCACGGTCTTGCGCCCACTGGGCCACGTTGTCTTCGTCGATCATCACCAGGCAGCTGAGGTAGGCGCGTTTGTCGCCAATCACCACCGCGTCAGTGACGTAAGGGCTGAACTTGAGCTGGTTCTCCCATTCACTGGGCGTCACGTTTTTGCCACCGGCGGTGATGATGATGTCTTTCATGCGGTCGGTGATGTAGAAATAACCGTCACTGTCCACCCGGCCCACATCACCGGTGTGCAGCCAGCCGTCGGCATCAATGGCTTCCGCCGTTTTCTCAGGCAGGTTGAGGTAACCGCCAAACACCACACCACCGCGCACCAAAATTTCACCCTGGGCGGAGAGGCGCATTTCCACCCCCGGGCCAGGCACGCCAATGCTGCCGGGCTTGCCGGCACCACGTGGTGTCACCGTGCCACCACCGGTGGTCTCGGTCATGCCCCAGCCCTCGCGCAGCGGGATGCCCAAGGCCAGATACCAGCGGATCAGCTCAGGCGAGATGGGTGCCGCACCCGTGAGCGCAAGGCCCACCCGGTTCAGGCCCACCATGCGGCGCACGTTGTTGAGCACCAGGGTGCGGGCCAGTTGGTAACGCAGCTTGAGCAGCGCGCCGGGTGAGATGCCGGCCTCCTGGTGCTTGACCATCTGCATGCCCTGCTGCACTGACCAGCCATAGGCCAACTGCTGCAGTTTGCCGGCCTCTTTGATGCTGATGGCCACGGTGGAAAACACCTTCTCCCAGACCCGGGGTACGGCAAAAAACACGGCGGGCTGCACCTCACGCAGGTTCTCGAACACCGTCTCAGGGTTCTCGACAAAGTTGATGGTGGAGCTGCGCAGGATGGAGACGTATTCGCCAATCAAACGCTCGGCAATGTGGCACAGCGGCAAAAACGCCACCCGCTCACCGCCCATGGGCAAACCTTCAAACAGGCTGTTGTTGGCAGCGGCCAGCGACGCGCAGATGTTGCCGTGCGTGATCATCGCGCCCTTGGGCCGGCCAGTGGTGCCTGAGGTGTAGACCAGCACCGCCACATCCTTGGCGCTGCGGTTGGCCAGCCGCTGCTTGACCAAGTTGGGCTGGGCTTTGAGCTGCTCGCGGCCCAAGGCGCGCAAGGCGTCCAGGCTGATGACCTGGGGGTCATCCAGGCTGTGCAGGCCCTCCATGTCAAACACCACCACCTTGCGCACCAGCGGCAACTGCGCGCGCATCTCCAGGTATTTGTCCAGTTGTTCGTCGTCTTCCACAAACAGCACCACGCTGCTGGAATCAGCGCACAAATATTGCACTTGGCTGGCGGCGTCAGTGGGGTAGATACCGTTGCACACACCGCCCATGGTCTGTGCTGCCAGGTCGGCCCACACCCACTCGCGGCAGGTGTTGGCCAACACCGACACCACTTGGCCCGGCTCAAACCCCAGGCTCACCAGGCCGGCGCCAATCTCGGCCACGGTGCTGCCCACCTCGGTCCAGCTGTAGGCCTTCCACAGGCCCAAGTCCTTCTGGCGCATCATCACCGCGCTGCCCAGTGCATCCACACGCTGCCAAAACATCTGCGGCACGGTCTCGAAGGGCAGTTTTTCTAACACCCAGCCTGGGCGACTAGAAATGAAGGTGGAGGATTCAATGGATGTCATGGCATGTCCGGAACATCAAGACTCAAAAGGCGCACCGGTGTGACCAAGCGGCCGCCGTGGAACCGGCTCTGCCGGGCCGTTGGCGGCGCCCCCTTGAGGGGGAGCGCCGAAGGCGCTGCGGGGGTGGGACACATTACCGCCAGGTTTTTTTCTTTTTCCAGCGCCGCTCGCCGCGCACGCCGGTGTCTTTCATGCCGAGGTAGAACTCGCGGATGTCTTCTTTCTCGCGCAGCACGTCACAGCGGTCTTCCATCACGATGCGGCCGTTCTCCAGCACATAACCGTAATCGGCCGCGTTCAGCGCCATGTTGGCGTTTTGCTCGACCAACAGCAGGGTGGTGCCGCGCTCGCGGTTGATGCGCACCACGATCTCAAATATCTCTTTGGTCAGCTTCGGGCTCAGGCCCAGGCTGGGTTCATCGAGCAGGATCAAATCGGGCTGGGCCATCAGCGCCCGGCTGATCGCCAGCATCTGCTGCTGGCCGCCCGACAGCAGGCCGGCCGGCTGGGCATGGCGCTCACGCAGGATCGGAAAATAAGCGTGCACCTGCTCGATGTCACGCGCCACACCGTCGCGGTCGGCCCGGGTGTAAGCGCCCATCAGCAGGTTGTCTTTGACCGACAGCAGCGCAAACATCTCGCGCCCCTCGGGCACATGCACCAGGCCACGGCGCACGATGTCGGCCGGGTCGCGGGCGGTGATCTCAGCGCCTTTGAACATCACCGTGCCCCGGGTGGGGTCGAGCACGCCGGAGATCGTCTTCAAGATCGTCGATTTGCCGGCGCCGTTGCTGCCCAGCACCGTGGCCACCTCGCCTTTGCGCACCTTCAAGCTGACGCCCCGGATGGCCTTGATCGGGCCGTAGGCGCTTTCCACATTGGCCAGCGACAGGAGGATGTCGTCGCTCATGCGGTAGCCACCTTTCGGCGCAGCGACGACATATCGTCCACCGAGCCCAAATAGGCCTCGATCACGCCCGGATGGGCCTGCACCTCGGCAGGCGTGCCCAGCGCCAACACCTCGCCCTGGTTCATCGCCAGCACCCGGTCCGACACGCGCGAGACCAGGCTCATGTCATGCTCGACCATCAGCACGGTGATGCCCAATTCGTTTTTGATGTCGTGGATCCACCAGGCCATGTCTTCGGTTTCTTCCACGTTCAGGCCCGACGACGGCTCATCCAGCAGCAGCAGCTTGGGCGCCGTGCACAAGGCCCGCGCCAGCTCCACCACCTTGCGCTTGCCGTAGGGCAGGCCGGCCACAAAGCTGTCGCGCAGGGCTTGCAGGCCCAGCAGGTCAATCACCTCCTCGGCCCGCCGACGGGCGGCCAGCTCGGCCCGGCGGGTGGCTGGGGTGAAAAACAGGTTGCTCCAGAAGCCGGCGCTGCGGTGGATGTGGTGGCCGATCAGCAGGTTTTGCAGCACGGTGGCGTTCTCGAACAGCTCGATGTTCTGGAAGGTGCGGGCAATGCCCAGCGCGGCGATGGCATGCGGCGGTTTGTCACTGAGCAGCGCGCCCTCAAAGTGCAGGCTGCCGGTGGTGGGGGTGTAGAGGCGGCTGATGAGGTTGAACACCGTTGTCTTGCCGGCGCCATTGGGGCCGATCAGGGTGAACACCTCTCCGCGCTGCACCTGGAAACTCACCTGGTTGACCGCCAGCACGCCGCCAAAGCGCACGCTCAAGTCTTTGGCTTCCAGCAGGGCGCTCATTTCAGCCGCTCCGATTTGGCATAACTCTTTTGCCGCTTGAACAGCCCGCGACGGTAGAACGGAAACAACTGCAACCAGGTGCGCACCTTCAGCCAGCGGCCGTACAAGCCCATCGGCTCAAACAGCACAAAACCCATCAGCACCACGCCGTAGACCACCGCCTGCAAACCCGCCGCCTGGCCGATGGCCGCCGGCAGATAGTCTTTGCCCATGGAAATCAACTGCGGCATCGTGATCAAAAAGATCGCGCCCAAAAACGCGCCATGCACCGAGCCCAGGCCGCCCACCACCACCAGCAACAGCAGGTCGATCGATTGCGCAATGCCAAACTGGTCAGGCGAGATGAAGCGCAGCTTGTGGGCATACAGCGCGCCGGCCAGGCCAACGATGGCGGCAGACAGCGCAAACGCCAGCGTCTTGTAGCCGGCCAGATGAATGCCCATGCTTTGGGCTGACACCTCACTGTCACGGATGGCGATGAAGGCCCGGCCGGTGGCCGAGCGCAGCAGGTTCAACACCGCCAGCGTGACCAGCGCACACGTGCCCAGCGCGATGTAATAAAACGCCTCGGACGAGGCCAGCTCAGCGCCAAAAAAGGCCGGTGGCATGACCGAGATGCCGGCATTGCCCTTGGTCACGCTCTCCCAGCGGGCCAGCACTTCTTCAACGATGAAGCCGAACGACAAGGTGGCAATCGCCAGGTAAATGCCTTTGACGCGCAGCGCCGGCAACCCCACCACCCCGCCCACCGCTGCCGACAAACCCGCCGCCAGCAACATGCTGAGCGGAAACGGCCAGCCCCGTGCTGCCAGCACGGTTTCAACATAAGCGCCCACGCCAAGAAACGCCGCATGGCCGATGGACGCCAGCCCGGTGAAGCCCGACAGCACCATCAGCCCCAGCCCGGCCACCGCGTAAATCAATACAAAGCTGATCTGCGACAGCCAGTAATCGCCCGCCCACAGCGGCGCGACCAGCATCACCAGGCCCAGCAAGCCGTACCAAAAAGCCTGGCCGCCGTGCTTGATGAGCTGGATGTCTTGCGCGTAGTCGGTTTTGAAGATAAATCGCATGGCGCTACCAGAAACCCTTCAGACGAATGGCACTTACTTTGGCTCTCCCGCCTACGGTGACGCGTGTAAGTGGTTGATGGCAAAGGGAGGAGGCTGACCCAAGGCCGATAGCATGGTTG
>JAYVLI010000325.1:0-2955 GCA_043759535.1 Betaproteobacteria bacterium
AGCGCCAGAAAAGTGGGGTGGTTGGCAACTTAAGCCGGGCAAGTGCTCACCAACCCCGGAGGTCATAATTCTGATGTTCATGGTGTCTGTGATTCCCACTCTTCCCACTCCCTCCGAGACCTCGGGCTTGCCGGTACCTTCGCCAGCACCTGCTCGGTGCTGGCGCGGGCTGGCGCATGCGTCCGGCGTACTGATGTGGCTGCTGCTGGCCGCCTGGCTGCTGTTCGGTGCGACCTGGCTGCTCATTCATGGTTGGATTGTGCCGCGAATCGGCGAATTGCGTCCCCGCCTGGAAACGGCCGCCAGCCAGGCGCTGGGGGTGCCGGTGCGCATCGGCCAGATCACCGCGCAGTCCACCGGCCTGATCCCCTCTTTTGAGCTGCGTGACGTGACCCTGCTCGACGCGCAGTCCCGCGTGGCGGTGCGCCTGCCGCGCTTGTTGGGCACGCTGTCGCCTGGTTCGCTGTGGGGCCTGGGGTTTGAACAGCTGGTGATTGACCAGCCCGAACTGGACATCCGCCGCGCCGCCGACGGGAAAATCTACGTCGGCGGGCTGGACGTGTCCACCGGGCTGAACACCAGCGCCAGCCACTCGCGCGCAGCCGACTGGCTGTTTTCACAACCCGAGCTGCTGCTGCGCGGCGGCCAGGTCCGCTGGACCGACGAGCGGCGCGCCGCCCCGCCGCTGGCCCTGACCGGGGTGGACTTTGTCTTGCGCAACGCCCACCGCCGCCACCAGATGCGGCTAGACGCCACCCCGCCGCCCGGCTGGGGGGAGCGGTTCACCGCGCGCGGCCTGTTCCGCCAGCCGCTGCTGCTGGGCGCGTCAGGGGACTTCTCCACCTGGTCCGGCCAGCTGTATGCCGACTTCGCCAATGCCGATGTGTCCCAGCTGCGCCAGTACGTGATGCGGGACAAGCTGGGCACGCTGGCGTTGGACATTCAGCGCGGGCACGGCGCGCTGCGTGCCTGGGCCGACATTCGCAAGGGGCGGGTGGCCAGCGGCACCGCCGATGTCGCCCTGCAGGACGTGGGCGTGCGCCTGGGGCCGACGCTTGAGCCGCTGGCGTTTGTGGCGGTGGCCGGGCGGGTGGGGGCGCGGCAGCGCGCCGATGGGTTTGACTTCAGCACTGAAGGCCTGAGCTTCAGCACCCCCGACGGCCTGCAGTGGCCCGGCGGTAATTTAACCCTGTCCCACACCGACGCCCAGGGCAGCAGCGCCGCCAGCACCGACCTGAAGGCCGACCGGCTGGACCTCGCGGCACTGGCCCAAATCGCCAGTCGTCTGCCGCTGGCCCCCGCCACCCACCAGTTGATCGGGTCGCTTGCGCCGCAGGGGCTGGTGGAAACTGTGCAGGCGCGCTGGCTCGGCCCGCTGGACAGCCCGACGACCTACAGCGCCAAAGGGCGGCTGTCGGGTTTGAATGTGGCTTCATTGGCCGGGCCAGTCATCGCCCAGACTGCCTCCGCCCCCGCGCACGCCGCCATCGGCCGACCCGGCGTGTCCGGCGCGTCGCTGGACTTTGACCTGACCGAGGCGGGCGGGCGGGCCCAGGTGGTGGTCACCAGCGGCGCGCTGGATCTGCCTGGGGTGTTTGAAGAGCCCCGTGTGCCGCTGGACAAACTCCAGACCGACGCGCAGTGGAGCCGCACTGGCGGCCGCCTGCAGGTGCAGCTGCGCGACCTGCAGTTCAGCAACGCCGACGGCCAGGGCAAGGCGCAGGTCAGCTGGCGTGCGGCCGACCCAGCGGGTGCGGTGCCCGCTTCCAGTCTGATTGACCTGCAAGGCAGCCTGAGTCGGGCCAATGGCGCGCGCATCCACCGCTATTTGCCGCTGGTGCTGCCTGAACAGGCCCGGCATTACGTGCGCGATGCAGTGGTGCAGGGGCAGCTGTCTGATGTGAAGTTCAAGGTCAATGGACCGGTGCAGAAAATCCCGTTTGCCGACGCCAGCCTGGGCGACTTCCGCATTTCTGCCAAGGTGCAGAACGGCCAGCTGGCCTATGTGCCGGCCTTTTTGCAGCCACCCGGCACACCGCTGTGGCCCGCGTTGACGGGGCTGAGCGGCGAGTTGCTGTTCAGCCGCGCGTCGATGGATGTCAAAGGCGTCACCGGTGGTGTACTGGGCCTGCCCGGCCTTCAGCTGGTCAAGGGCGACGCCCGCATCCCTGACCTGACCCATAACACCACGGTCGAGGTGAACGCCGCCCTCAAGGGGCCGCTGACCGAGGCGCTGCGCTACGTGAACACCTCGCCTGTGTCCGCCCTGACCGGGCAGGCACTGCTGAACGCCACCGGCACTGGGGTGGCGGAGTACCGCGTCAGCTTGAGGCTGCCGGTGCACAGCCTCAGCACCTCTCGCATCGATGGCAGCGTGACCCTGCCGGGCAACGACGTGCATTTTGTGGCTGGTTCCCCCGCCTTGATGCAACTCAAGGGCACGGTGGCCTTCACCGAGCGCGGGTTTGCGGTGGCCGATGCGCGGGCCCGCATGCTCGGCGGCGACGTGCGCATTGACGGGGGCATGCGCAGCGGCCCCCGCCCGGCCCCCGGCGTGCCCGACAGCGAGGGCACCGTGTCCTTCAAAGCCCAGGGGACAGCCACGGCCGACGGCCTGCGGCAGGCCAAGGAGCTGGGCCTGAGCGGCGCGCTGGCCAACCTGGCCGCCAGCGCCAGCGGTAGCACGGCCTACACCGCTGCGCTGGGTTTCCGGCGCGGCGCGGTCGAGCTGGGTGTGGCCAGCAGCCTGCAGGGGCTGGCGCTGAATTTGCCCGCGCCCATGGGTAAAGCGGCAGACAGCACCCTGCCGTTGCGGTTTGACAAAACCCTGGTGCCTGAGTCCCTGGCCGCCGGCCAGAGGCTGCAGGACCAGCTGTCACTCAGCCTGGGCGCGGGGTCGCCAGCTGCGGCGCGGACAGGCGCTGCGCCCGCTGCCAACCTGCTGGCCATCACCTA